>NZ_JACAPW010000032.1:0-371108 GCF_013385495.1 Pseudomonas sp. F8002
CGACTGGCCACTGCTCAACGCCCTGCTCAACACCGCCAGCGGCGCGACCTGGGTTTCGTTGCACCACGGCGGCGGCGTCGGCATGGGCTTCTCCCAGCACTCGGGCATGGTGATTGTCTGCGACGGTACCGACGAAGCCGCCGAGCGTATCGCGCGCGTGCTGCACAACGACCCGGCGACCGGCGTGATGCGTCATGCGGATGCGGGCTACCAGATCGCTATCGATTGCGCCAAAGAGCAGGGTTTGAACCTGCCGATGGTCAAGTAAAGACTGGCTCGGTCCTGTGGGAGCCGGGCTTGCCCGCGATGCAGACGACTCGGTTTTTTCAGTAAGACCGAGGTGATGCCATCGCAGGCAAGCCAGCTCCCACAGGAGAGCAATCCGCATACAGAACAATCCATCAGAGGTTGAACATAAATGGCAGTAAAAGACGCTCGTGCAAGCACCACCCCGTTGATCGAAAGGCGTTCGATCGACTACATCCCGGAAGCGGAAAGACACGGCCGTCTATTGAGTCAGTTCACCCTGTGGTTGGGTGCCAACCTGCAAATCACTGCGATTGTCACCGGGGCCCTGGCCGTGGTGCTGGGCGGTGATGTGTTCTGGTCGTTGATCGGTCTGTTGATCGGTCAACTGCTGGGCGGTGGCGTCATGGCCCTGCATGCGGCGCAAGGCCCGCAACTGGGCTTGCCGCAGATGATCTCCAGCCGCGTGCAGTTCGGCGTGTATGGCGCGGTGATTCCCCTGGTGCTGGTGTGCCTGATGTACATCGGTTTTTCTGCCAGCGGCTCATTGCTGGCGGGGCAGGCGGTGGCGCAGTTGCTTCACGTTGAAGACTGGGTCGGCATCGTATTGTTCGCGGGGCTGATCATGGTGTTTACGATCTTCGGCTACCGGGTGATCCACGGCATCGGTCGCATCGCCAGCGTGCTGGGGGTGGTTGCCTTCGTGTACCTGTTCTACAGGCTGCTGGCCGGTAACGACATCGGTGCGTTGCTGGGCAACAAGCATTTTTCCCTCAGCAGTTTCCTGCTGGCGATTTCCCTCTCGGCGTCCTGGCAGATTGCGTTCGGCCCGTATGTGGCGGACTACTCGCGCTACTTGCCGCGCAGCACGCAGGCCTCGAAAACCTTCTGGGCCGTGGGCCTCGGTTCGGTGATCGGCGCGCAGGCTTCGATGGTGTTCGGTGTGTTTGCGGCAGCCCTGGCAGGCTCGCAATTCGCTCACCACGAAGTGTCGTTTATCGTCGGCCTGGGCGGCACCGGGATCGTCGCGGCGCTGCTGTATTTCAGCATCGCCTTCGGCAAGGTCACCGTCACCACCCTCAACGCCTACGGCAGCTTTATGTCGATCGCGACAATCATCAGTGGTTTCCGTGGCAGCCGGCATATCGGCAGTGGCACGCGGCTGTTGTACATCTTCGTGATGGTGTCGATTGCCGCCGCGCTGGCGTTGCTGGGCAAGGACTCGTTCCTCAAGGATTTCTCCGCGTTCATCCTGTTCCTGCTGGCGTTTTTCACGCCCTGGAGTGCGATCAACCTGGTGGACTTCTACTGCATCACCAAAGAGCGCTATGACATCCCGGCCCTGTCCAACCCCAACGGTCGCTACGGTCGCTGGAACCTGATGGGCATCAGCATCTACGTGTTCGGCGTGCTGATTCAGATGCCGTTCATCTCGACGCATTTCTACACCGGCCCACTGGTCGCGAGCCTGGGCGACACCGATATCTCGTGGATCATCGGCCTGGTGGTGCCGGCGGCGTTGTACTACTGGGCTGCGAAAAAATGGCACAGCCCGATTCCTGAGCGCCTCGTGCTGCCCGATGTGCAGGGCGCCGCTGCTCAACCTGCTTAACCAGAACCCGGTACGCATGACAAACAGCGAATTGAAACAGCAAAACTGGCGAAAACTTTCCTCAAGGGACATCCTGAACTCTGGCACGCATGGTGAGCGACAACGCAGCCAAGAAAATCGACGCGGCCTTGTAGGTTGAGTGTTTCCGGTTGCCGCCACAGGCAACCGGGCGCCCGGCCACAATCCACTGGATCGAGAGCACACTATGTTTCCTGAGAGTTTTACGTTTTCCATCGCCGACTGGGTCAACAGTTGGGTCGATGCGCTGGTGACCAACTACGGCGATGTGTTCCGGCACATCTCCGATACGTTGCTGTGGGCCATCGTTAACCTGGAAGGTTTGCTGCGCGCAGCGCCCTGGTGGTTGATGTTGCTGATTGTCGGCGGTATTGCCTGGCATGCCACTCGCAAGTGGTTCACCACCGTCGTGATCGTCGGCCTGCTGTTTCTGGTGGGCGCGGTCGGTCTGTGGGACAAGCTGATGCAAACCCTGGCGCTGATGATGGTGGCCACGGTGATCTCGGTGTTGATCGGCATTCCCCTGGGGATTCTGTCGGCCCGCAGCAACCGCCTGCGTTCGGTGCTGATGCCGCTGCTGGACATCATGCAGACCATGCCCAGCTTCGTGTACCTGATCCCGGTGTTGATGCTGTTCGGCCTGGGCAAGGTCCCGGCGATTTTCGCCACGGTAATCTACGCCGCACCGCCGCTGATTCGTCTCACCGACCTGGGCATTCGCCAGGTGGACGGTGAAGTCATGGAAGCGATCAACGCCTTCGGTGCCAACCGCTGGCAGCAACTGTTCGGCGTGCAACTGCCGCTGGCCCTGCCGAGCATCATGGCCGGGATCAACCAGACCACCATGATGGCCCTGTCGATGGTGGTGATCGCCTCGATGATCGGCGCCCGTGGCCTGGGTGAAGATGTACTGGTGGGCATCCAGACCCTCAACGTTGGACGCGGCCTTGAAGCCGGTCTGGCGATCGTGATTCTTGCCGTGGTCATCGACCGCATTACGCAAGCCTATGGTCGTCCACGGCATGAGGCGAGCAAATGACTACTGTCAGCAAAATTGAAGTCAAAAACGTATTCAAGATTTTCGGCAACCGCTCCAAGGATGCACTGGCGTTGATTGGCCAGGGCAAGAGCAAGGACGAGGTGCTGGCCGAGACTGGTTGCGTGGTGGGTGTGAACGACCTGTCCCTGAGCGTCGACACCGGTGAAATCTTCGTGATCATGGGGCTGTCGGGTTCCGGCAAGTCGACCCTGGTGCGTCACTTCAACCGGCTGATCGACCCTACCAGCGGTGCGATCCTGGTGGACGGTGAAGACATCCTGCAACTGGACATGGAAGCCTTGCGCCAATTCCGCCGGCACAAGATCAGCATGGTGTTCCAGAGCTTTGGCCTGCTGCCTCACAAGAGTGTGCTGGACAACGTTGCCTACGGCCTGAAAGTGCGTGGCGAAACCAGGCAAGTGTGCGCCGAGCGTGCGCTGCACTGGATCGAAACCGTGGGCCTCAAGGGCTATGAAAACAAATACCCGCATCAACTTTCCGGCGGCATGCGTCAGCGTGTAGGCCTGGCCCGGGCGCTGGCGGCCGACACCGACATCATCCTGATGGACGAGGCGTTCAGTGCGCTCGACCCGCTGATCCGTGCCGAGATGCAAGACCAGTTATTGGAGCTGCAAAAGACCCTGCACAAGACGATCGTGTTCATTACCCACGACCTCGATGAGGCGGTGCGCATCGGCAACCGCATTGCGATCCTCAAGGACGGCAAGCTGATCCAGGTCGGCACGCCCCGCGAGATTTTGCATTCACCGGCGGATGAGTACGTGAACCGGTTTGTCCAGCGGCGGGTGGCGGTGGTTTGATCCGATATTTGTGGTGGGTTGGCTGAGGCTATCGCAGGCAAGCCGGCTCCCACATTTGGAATGCGTTTCCCCTGTGGAAGCTGGCTCGCTTGCGATGAGGCCAGTGAAGCTGCACAACAATTGCGAATTTCATGAAGAGGTCAACGATGTCCCAGGCTGAAAAAATCATCATCGCCGACGCCCCGATGCGTTGGCAGGACGTGGTCGCCGTGGCTCGCCACGGTGCGATCCTCGAACTCTCGGGCCAGGCCTGGGCTCGTATCGACAATGCACAGGCCATCGTCCAGCGCATCGTCACCAGCGGCGAGCGCGCCTACGGCATCAACACCGGCCTGGGCGCCTTGTGCAACGTGTCGCTCAAGGACGAACAACTGAGCCGGCTGTCGCGCAATACCTTGCTCAGCCATGCCTGCGGCGTCGGTGCGCCGCTGAGTGTGGAGCAAACCCGCGCGATCATTTGCGCGGCGATCATTAACTACAGCCACGGCAAATCCGGCTTGCATCCGCAGGTGGTGCATTCGCTGCTGGGGCTGCTCAACCATGGCATCACGCCGCAAGTGCCGTCCCAGGGTTCCGTGGGTTACCTGACCCACATGGCGCACATTGGCGTCGCCTTGCTCGGCGTCGGCGACGTCAGCTATCGGGGTCGTATCGTTCCCGCACACCAGGCGCTGGCTGAAGAAGGTTTGCAGCCGGTAGTGCTCGGTGCCAAGGACGGGCTGTGCCTGGTCAACGGCACGCCGTGCATGACCGGCCTCAGCAGCCTGGCCCTGGCCGATGCGCACCGCCTGCTGCAATGGGCCGATGTGATCGGTGCCATGAGCTTCGAAAGCCAGCGCGGCCAGATCGACGCCTTCGACGAAGAAATCATCGCGCTCAAGCCGCACCCGGGCATGCAGCAAGTGGGCATCAACCTGCGCGCGTTGCTGGACGGCAGCGAAGTGATCGCCAGCAGCAAAGGCATTCGCACCCAGGACGCCCTGAGCATCCGTTCGATTCCCCAGGTGCACGGCGCCGCCCGCGACCAGCTGGAACACGCCACCCGGCAGATCGAAACCGAACTCAACGGCGCCACCGATAACCCGCTGGTGCTCGGCACGCCAGACAACTACCGCGTGGTGTCCCAGGCCAATCCCCACGGGCAGTCCGTGGCCCTGGCGGCAGACATGCTGGCCATCGCCATGGCCGAAATCGGCTCCATCGCCGAGCGTCGCCTGGACCGTCTGATCAACCCGCACGTCAGTGGTTTGCCGGCGTTCCTGGTAAGCAACCCCGGGGTCAACTCCGGGATGATGATCGTGCAGTACGTCGCCGCCTCGCTGTGCGGGCAAAACCGCCAGTTGGCGCAACCGGCGGTGCTCGACAACTTCGTCACCTCGGGCCTGCAGGAAGACCACCTGAGCATGGGCACCAACGCCGCGCTGAAGCTGTATTCAGTGCTGGAAAACGTCACCCAGATCCTCGCCATCGAGTACTTGCTGGCGGCCCAGGCGTTCGAGTTCCTCCAGGACCAACGCTTCGGCGCCGGCACCGATGCCGCCTGGCGTTTGCTGCGCGAACACGTCCCGGCCTACGACCAGGACCGCTGGCTGGCGCCAGACATCGCAGCCACCGCCGCGTTGCTCAAGGACGCCGATTTACTGCAACGCACGCTACCGAATTTGCACTGACCTTTTCCCAACAATAACCAGCGTGCCAAGCCGACTGATCCTCTAAAAGAGCACAGCGGCGGATAACGGAAGCATCCGGAGCGACTGGTAGTTAACAACACTCTCAAAAGGAGCATGAATGTGACTGCGCTAAACCTGATTCCAGGCCAACTGAGCCTTGCCCAACTGCGGGCCATCTACCAGCAGCCGGTAACCCTCAGTCTGGATGACAGCGCCTCGGCCCAGATCGAAGCCAGTGTCGCCTGTGTGGAGCAGATTCTCGCCGAGAACCGCACCGCCTACGGCATCAACACCGGTTTCGGCCTGCTGGCCTCGACCCGCATTGCCAGCGAAGACCTGGAAAACCTCCAGCGTTCCCTGGTGCTGTCTCACGCCGCCGGCGTCGGTGAGCCCATCAGCGATGCGCTGGTACGGCTGGTCATGGTGCTCAAGGTCAACAGCCTGAGCCGGGGTTTTTCCGGGATTCGCCGGCAGGTCATCGACGCGCTGATCGCCCTGATCAATGCCGAGGTCTACCCGCACATTCCACTGAAAGGTTCGGTGGGCGCCTCCGGTGACCTGGCGCCATTGGCCCACATGTCGCTGGTGCTGCTGGGCGAAGGCAAGGCTCGCTACAAAGGCGAATGGCTGGAAGCTACCGAAGCGCTGAAAGTTGCCGGCCTGACGCCGCTGACCCTGGCGGCCAAGGAAGGCCTGGCGCTGCTCAACGGCACCCAGGTTTCCACCGCTTATGCATTGCGTGGGCTGTTCGAGGGCGAAGATCTGTTCGCCGGTGCCCTGGCCTGTGGCGCCCTGACGGTGGAAGCCGTGCTGGGTTCGCGCTCGCCGTTCGACGCACGCATTCACGCTGCCCGGGGCCAACGCGGCCAGATCGACTCTGCGGCCGCGTATCGCGCCCTGCTGGGTGAAAGCAGCGAAGTGTCGCAATCCCACGAGAACTGCGACAAGGTCCAGGACCCGTACTCCCTGCGTTGCCAGCCACAAGTCATGGGCGCCTGCCTGACCCAGTTCCGCCAGGCGGCTGAAGTACTGGTGGTGGAAGCCAACGCCGTGTCGGATAACCCGCTGGTGTTTGCGGCTGAAGGTGACGTGATTTCCGGTGGCAACTTCCACGCCGAACCGGTGGCCATGGCGGCGGACAACATGGCGCTGGCCATCGCGGAAATCGGCTCCCTGAGCGAGCGTCGCATCTCGTTGATGATGGACAAGCACATGTCGCAACTGCCGCCATTCCTGGTGGGCAATGGCGGTGTGAACTCCGGCTTCATGATCGCCCAGGTGACGGCGGCGGCATTGGCCAGCGAGAACAAGGCACTGGCGCATCCCCATAGCGTCGACAGCCTGCCGACGTCAGCCAACCAGGAAGACCACGTGTCGATGGCCCCGGCGGCGGGCAAGCGCCTGTGGGAAATGGCCGAGAACACCCGCGGTGTGCTGGCGGTGGAATGGTTGGCGGCTTGCCAGGGCCTGGACCTGCGCAATGGCTTGAAAACCTCGCCGGCGCTGGAAAAGGCGCGCGGGATCCTGCGCAGCAAAGTCGCGTTTTATGAGAAGGACCGCTTCTTTGCGCCGGACATCAATGCCGCCAGTGAGCTGCTGGCAACGCGTTGCCTGAACGAGCTGGTGCCGGCGAAATTGCTGCCAAGCTTGTAAGAGCGACACCGATCCAGTGTGGGAGCTGTCGAGCCCCGGCGAGGCTTCGATGGCGCCGGAACAGGCAGCACTTTCGTAGCCTGACCCACCGCTATCGCAGCCTCGCTGGGGCTCGACAGCTCCCACATTTGATCTTCTACAGATTCGAATTTTCTCAGGATAAAAATAATTAAGGACGAGAAATGCACCAGCAAGAAAAGACGTTAAAACGCGGGCTCTCCGCCCGACATATTCGCTTCATGGCCCTCGGTTCCGCGATCGGTACCGGGCTGTTCTACGGCTCTGCCTCCGCCATCCAGATGGCCGGCCCGGCCGTGCTCCTGGCCTACCTGATCGGTGGCGCCGCGGTGTTCATGGTCATGCGCGCCCTCGGTGAAATGGCCGTGCACAACCCGGTGTCCGGCTCCTTCGGCCAGTACGCCAGTACCTACCTGGGCCCGATGGCCGGCTTTATCCTCGGCTGGACCTACGCCTTTGAAATGATCATCGTCTGCCTCGCCGACGTCACCGCCTTCGGCATCTACATGGGCTTCTGGTTTCCCGAAGTCGCGCGTTGGGTCTGGGTGCTGGGCATCGTGTTGCTGATCGGCGGCCTGAACCTGTGCAACGTCAAAGTCTTTGGCGAAATGGAGTTCTGGCTGTCGCTGCTCAAGGTCGGTGCCATTGTCGCAATGATCCTCGGCGGCTTCGGCATCATGCTGTTCGGCATTCACTCGGCGGGCGAAGCACCCGCTACCGGCCTCAGCAACCTGTGGGCCCACGGTGGCTTCATGCCGAACGGCGTGGGTGGCTTGATCGCGTCCTTCGCGGTGGTGATGTTTGCGTTTGGCGGCATCGAAATCATCGGCATCACCGCCGGCGAAGCCAAGGACCCGCAGCGGGTGATCCCCAAGGCAATCAACGCCGTGCCGTTGCGTATCCTGCTGTTCTACGTGCTGACGTTGTTTGTGCTGATGGCGATCTACCCGTGGCCGCAGATCGGCAGCCAGGGCAGCCCGTTCGTGCAGATCTTCAGCAACCTGGGGATAGGCTCGGCGGCGACCATCCTTAACATTGTGGTGATCTCGGCTGCTGTCTCGGCCATCAACAGCGACATCTTCGGCGCCGGTCGCATGATGTATGGCCTGGCCCAGCAAGGGCAGGCGCCCAAGGGCTTTGCCCAACTGTCGAGCCAGGGCGTGCCGTGGATGACCGTAGTGGTGATGGGCGCCGCGTTGCTCGGCGGTGTGGTGCTCAATTACCTGATCCCGGAAAACGTGTTCCTGGTCATCGCTTCGATTGCGACCTTCGCCACGGTGTGGGTATGGCTGATGATCCTGGTCACCCAGGTGGCCATGCGTCGCTCGATGACCAGGGAACAGATTGCCGAGCTGAAATTCCCGGTGCCGTTCTGGCCCTACGCGCCAGCGGCCGCCATCGTGTTCATGCTGTTCATCTTCGGCGTGCTGGGTTACTTCCCGGACACCCAGGCCGCTCTTATGGTCGGCGCCGTGTGGATCGTCTTGCTGATCGTCGCCTATCTGCTGTGGGTCAAGCCCGCCGCCGGGCAAACGGCCAAGGTCCACTACGACCCGGCTTTGTCTCATCGATAACCTAATGGAGGCGTTGATGAAAACGCTTTGGCAACACTGCCACGTTGCAACCATGGCCCAGGGCAACTACTCGATCATCGAGGACGCCGCCATTGTTACCTCGGGCACGCTCATCGAGTGGATCGGCCCGCGCGCCGATCTGCCGGATGCGAACTACGCAACCACCCATGACCTGCAAGGGGCGTGGGTCACGCCCGGGCTGATCGACTGCCACACCCACACGGTGTTCGGCGGCAATCGCAGCGGCGAGTTCGAGCAGCGGCTGCAAGGCGTGAGCTACGCCGAGATCGCAGCGGCCGGTGGCGGTATTGCCAGCACCGTGCGCGCCACGCGTGCGGCGAGCGAAGATGAACTGTTTGCCAGCGGCCACAAGCGCCTGCGCAGTTTGCTGCGCGACGGTGTAACCACCGTCGAGATCAAGTCCGGCTACGGCCTGGACCTGGCCAGCGAGCGCAAGATCCTGCGGGTGATCCGTCGCCTCGGCGCCGAGTTGCCGGTCAGTGTGCGCAGCACCTGCCTGGCGGCGCATGCGTTGCCGCCGGAGTATGTGGACCGGGCCGATGCCTACATCGAACACATCTGCACCGAAATGCTCCCGGCGCTGGCAGCGGAAGGCCTGGTGGACGCGGTCGACGCCTTCTGTGAGTACCTGGCGTTCTCGCCGGAGCAGGTGGAGCGCGTGTTCATCGCCGCCCGGAAACTTGGCTTGCCGGTAAAACTGCACGCCGAACAGTTGTCGTCCCTGCATGGCTCCAGCCTGGCGGCGCGTTACCAGGCGCTGTCGGCGGACCACCTGGAATTCATGACCGAGGAAGACGCCATCGCCATGGCCGCTTCCGGCACCGTCGCGGTGCTGCTGCCGGGCGCGTTCTACTTCCTGCGGGAAACCCAGTTGCCGCCGATGGATGCCCTGCGCAAGCACGGCGTGAAGATCGCGATCGCCAGCGACCTCAACCCGGGCACCTCGCCGGCGTTGTCGGTGCGCCTGATGCTGAACATGGCCTGCACCCTGTTCCGCATGACCCCGGAAGAAGCCCTGGCCGGCGCCACGCAACACGCGGCCACCGCCCTGGGCCTGGGCAACAGCCATGGCTCGCTGGAAGTGGGCAAGGTCGCGGATTTTGTCGCCTGGCAGATTGATCGTCCCGCCGACCTGGCCTACTGGCTGGGTGGCGAGCTGGATAAACGCGTCGTGCGCCACGGCGTCGAAGTCACCGTTTAAGGAGTACCGCTGTGGATAAGGTTCTGAACTTCAAACAAGGCCGTGTGCCGCTGCTGATCAGCATGCCCCACGCGGGCCTGCGCCTGACGCCGGCGGTGCAAGCCGGGCTGATCCCCGAGGCGCAAAGCCTGCCGGACACCGACTGGCACATTCCCACGCTGTATGACTTCGCCGAAGCGCTGGGCGCCAGCACCCTGGCGGCGGAGTATTCGCGCTTTGTCATCGACCTGAACCGGCCTTCAGACGACAAGCCGCTGTACGTTGGCGCGACCACCGGCCTGTACCCGGCGACACTGTTTGACGGTGTGCCGCTGTTCCGCGAAGGCCTGGAACCGTCCAAGGCCGAGCGCGCCACGTACCTGGAGCAGGTGTGGACGCCGTATCACCGCACTCTGCAAAACGAACTGGCCCGGCTCAAGGCCGAGTTCGGTTATGCGCTGCTGTTTGATGCGCACTCGATCCGCTCGGTGATCCCGCACCTGTTCGAAGGCAAGCTGCCGGACTTCAACCTCGGCACCTTCAACGGCGCGGCCTGCGATCCGCAGCTGGCCAGCGAACTGGAAGCCATCTGTGCCGGCCACCCGCAGTACAGCCATGTGCTCAACGGGCGCTTCAAGGGCGGGCACATCACCCGTCACTACGGCAACCCGGCCGAGAACATCCACGCCGTGCAGCTGGAGTTGGGGCAGTGCACCTACATGGAAGAGTTTGAGCCCTTCCGTTATCGCGCCGACCTGGCCGAGCCGACGCGGGTGGTGTTGAAGGAACTGCTGGAAGGGTTCCTGGCGTGGGGCAAGCGGCATTACTCCTGAGTGGCGTCGCTGCTGAGATAGCCTTCGCGAGCAAGCCCGCTCCCACATTCGACCGTGTTTCTTCAGGAGGAACACGGTCGAATGTGGGAGCGGGCTTGCTCGCGAAGAGGCCCTCAACAGCAACACACCTCCCAAGTCGTCTGTGTGCAAATCCCTGTCGCCACAGTTCGCTTTGATCGAGGTCTCGCTGGGTAAGGTGTTGGGCACGGCGCGTCAGACGCCACTCCCACAATAAAAACTGCCGAGTGAGACCGCATCGATGAAAAGACTGTTCAACCGTTGTCTGTTGATTCTCACCGGCGCCGCACTCTTGAGCGCCAACGCGATGGCTGCCGACCCGGCCTCGTGCAAGGTCGTGCGCATGGGCGTGGTCAGCTGGACTGACGTGATCGCCACCAGCGGCATGGCCGACGTGCTGCTCAATGGCCTGGGCTATGACAGCAAGCAAACCAGCGCCGTGCAGCAGATCATCTTTGCCGGCATCCGCGACAAGCGCCTGGATATCTTCCTCGGCTACTGGAAACCGGCGATGGACAACAACATCGCGCCATTCCTCGCGGCCAAGCAGGTCAAGGTGTTCGACAAGCCGAGCCTGTCCGACGCCCAGGCGACGCTGGCGGTGCCGCAGTACGTTGCCGACGCCGGCTTGAAAACCTTTGCCGACATTGCCCGCTTCAAGGACAAGCTGGGCGGCAAGATCTATGGCATCGAGCCGGGCAGCGGTGCCAATACCGATATCCAGAAAATGATCGACAGCAATCGCTTTGGCCTCGGCGGCTTCAAGCTGGTGGCGTCCGGCGAGGCGGGCATGCTGGCGGCGGTGCAGCGGGCAGTGAATCGCAAGGAGTTCGTGGTGTTTGTCGGCTGGACCCCGCACCCGATGAACATCAACATGAAAATGGCGTACCTGACCGGCAGTGAAGATGTGTTCGGTGCCAACGAAGGCATGGCCACGGTGTCCACGGTGACGGCGCCGGATTACGCCGAACGTTGCCCCAACGTGACACGCCTGCTGGAAAACCTGACCTACACCGCGGCCCAGGAAAGCCAGTTGATGGTGCCGATCATGGACCGCAAGACGCCGCAGGAGGTGGCCAAACAATGGTTGCGCGACAATCCCGAGGACTTGCAGCGCTGGCTGGCGGGCGTGACGACCCTGGATGGCAAGGACGGCGTGGCGGCGGTGCAGGCCAGCCTCAAGCCCTGATGCGAACACGATAGATCGAACAATAGAGCACCCCTGTGGGAGCCGGGCTTGCCCGCGATAGCGGTGTATCAGTCGCCGATGGCGTTGGTTGATACACCGCTATCGCAGGCAAGCCAGCTCCCACATTTGTCTTGTGGTGTGCTTCAAGTTTTCAGCAGCAGGGCAATTTCTGATGTCCCATTACCCGATTTCCGCGCAGATGTGCGCCTTCGTCGAAAAAACCGAATCCTTCACCAGCGACGACACATCGCTGGCCGGATTGCGCCGAGGCTACGACCGCATGTGCCAGGCGTTCACCCCGGCGCGGCCCGAAGGGTTACAGGTGTCAGACGTTTCCCTGGGTGGCGTGGGCGTACGCATTTATCAACCGGCGACGCCAACCCCTGATAGCGGCTGGCCATGCATCCTTTATATGCACGGTGGCGGCTGGGTGGTCGGCGGCCTGGATTCCCATGACTTCATGTGTGCTGAACTGGCCGACTCACTGCAAGTGCTGGTGATCGCCATCGATTACCGCCTGGCACCCGAACACCCGTTTCCGGCCGCCTTTGAGGATTGCCGTGCGGTCTGGCAGGCGATCCAGGTGGGCGAAGCGCCCCAGCCGATCAACCTTCAGCGTCTGGTGGTGGCCGGTGACAGCGCCGGCGGTAACCTGGCGGCGGCCCTGTGCCTGGGCCTGCGGGATGACCATCAGCCGCAGCCCCTGGCGCAAGTCCTGATCTACCCCGGCCTGGGCGGCCCCGCCGACCTGCCGTCCCGCCGCGATTGCGTCGACGCGCCGCTGCTCAGTACCGCCGACACCGAGTGCTATCTCGCCCTTTACCTGCGTGGGCCGGGCAAGCCGTCGCCCTACGCCATGCCATTGCTGGCCGTGGATTTCAGCGGGTTGCCGCAGGCTTTGATCGCTGTCGCCCAGTTCGACCCGTTGCGGGACGACGGCATGCTCTACGCCGAACGCCTGCAAGGCGCCGGGGTGGCGGCCACGCTGTATCCCGGCAAAGGCCTGGTTCACGGCTGCCTGCGGGCCCGGGGCCAGGTGTTGGAGGTCGACCGGCTGTACGTTTATCTGCTGGACTACCTGCGTGGTGTTCTGCTGACACAGGTCTAGGTCCACGAGGACATGCTCATTGCACAATTCGGGTTTATGATGCCAGACGGCAAAATAATAGACGTCCCCCCAGGGATGAACTCGACCCCTTACGGAGCGCGCAATGCAGACTTTGTACCCGCAGATCAAACCCTACGCCCGGCACGATCTGGCCGTCGATGAAACCCACGTCCTGTACGTCGACGAAAGCGGTTCCCCGGAAGGCTTGCCCGTTGTGTTCATCCATGGCGGCCCCGGCGCCGGGTGTGATGCCAATAGCCGCTGCTATTTCGATCCTAATCTGTACCGAATTGTTACTTTTGATCAGCGTGGCTGCGGGCGCTCCACCCCACGGGCCAGCCTGGAAAACAACACCACCTGGGACCTGGTGGCCGACCTTGAGCGGATTCGCGAACACCTGGGCATCGAAAAATGGGTGCTGTTCGGCGGTTCCTGGGGCTCGACCCTGGCCCTGGCCTACGCGCAAACCCACCCGGAGCGTGTGCACGGCCTGATCGTGCGGGGCATTTTCCTGGCCCGCCCCCAGGACATTCAGTGGTTCTACCAGGCTGGCGCCAGCCGCCTGTTCCCCGATTACTGGCAGGACTACCTGGCGCCTATCCCGGCGGAGGAGCGGCACGACCTGCTCAGCGCCTACCACAAGCGCCTGACCGGCAACGACCAGATCGCCCAGATGCACGCCGCCAAGGCCTGGTCCACGTGGGAAGGGCGCATGTTGGGCCTGTGCCCGAACCCGCAATTGATCGAGCGTTTCTCCGAACCCCAGCGCGCCCTGTCGATTGCCCGTATCGAATGCCATTACTTCACCAATAACTCGTTCCTTGAACCTGACCAGTTGATCCGCGACATGCACAAGATCGCCCACCTGCCTGGCGTAATCGTGCATGGCCGCTACGATATGATCTGCCCGCTGGACAATGCCTGGGAGCTGCATCAGGCCTGGCCCAACAGTGAGCTGCAGATCATCCGCGAGGCCGGCCATGCGGCTTCCGAACCCGGAATCACCGATGCGCTGGTGCGTGCGGCGAGTGAAATGGCACGGCGCCTGCTTGATTTGCCGCCTGAAGAAGCATGAAGGGGCTTTTGCAACGGGTGCGCGGCGCCCGGGTCGAGGTAGAAGGGCAGGTGGTCGGGGCGATAGACCAGGGTTTGCTGGTGCTGGTGGCTGTCGAGCCTTCGGACACGCAAGCCAGCGCCGACAAGCTGCTGCATAAGCTGCTTAACTATCGGGTGTTCAGCGACGACGAGGGCAAGATGAACCTGTCCTTGAAAGACATTGGCGGCGGTTTGCTGCTGGTGTCGCAGTTCACCCTGGCGGCAGACACCAAGAGTGGGCTGAGGCCGAGCTTCTCTACGGCGGCACCGCCGGCGTTGGGCGAGGCGCTTTTCGACTATCTGCTGTTACAAGCGCAACAATTGCATGGCACGGTAGCGGCAGGGCGTTTTGGCGCTGATATGCAGGTGCATTTGGTCAATGATGGGCCGGTCACCTTCCTGTTACAGACGTGAATGTACTGAAAACGACTTGTGATGCCCAAAAAACCGGGTTTTCGCTACAAATACTTCGCTGACCCTGATGCGTTGTCACGCGGGCTACTAGATAATCGCGCGCTACGGGGATCAGCGTTAATTGGTCCATTTTTGACTTAGGTAGAGACTTGTCCGATAGCCATTGGGGAATCATTTAGCCCCATGGGAGTCGGAACAATGCTCGCCAACCTGGCATATAGATAGCTGGCCGTTGGTTTTTTGATCTGTTTTCGGCGAGGGTTGCTCGTGATTGTTAGTCCCTGTAATGCACCAAAATTGTCTGCCAAACGGTTACGAAACGTACTGGTGACGGGCTCTGCCCTGTTTTGCCTGTTCGGCGCGGGTCAACTGTGGGCATTCAGTCTGGATGATGTGTCGGCCAAGGCAAAAGAGCTGGCCGGGCAGAAATACGAAGCTCCGCGCAGCAATTTGCCGAACGAATTCCGCGAAATGAAATTCGCTGATTACCAGAAAATTCGTTTCCGCAACGAAAAAGCCGAGTGGGCCGATCAGAACACCCCGTTCAAGCTGTCCTTCTACCACCAGGGTATGCATTTCGATACACCGGTGAAAATCAACGAAGTCACCGCCGACAGCGTTCAGGAAATCAAGTACGACCCGTCCCGCTTCGATTTCGGCGACGTCAAGTTTGATCCCAAATCCACCGAACAGCTGGGTTATGCCGGTTTCCGTGTGCTGTACCCGATCAACAAGGGCGACAAGCAAGACGAAATCATGACCATGCTCGGCGCCAGCTATTTCCGCGTCGTGGGCAAGGACCAGGTTTACGGCCTGTCTGCCCGCGGCATGGCGATCGACACTGCGTTGCCGTCCGGCGAAGAATTCCCGCGTTTCACCGAGTTCTGGATCGAGCGTCCAAAACCGGGTGAGAAACAGCTGGTGATCTACGCCCTGCTGGATTCGCCGCGGGCCACCGGCGCTTATCGCCTGATCCTGCGCCCGGGTACCGACACCATCGTCGACGTCAAATCCCAGATGTACCTGCGTGACAAGGTCACCAAGCTGGGCATCGCCCCGCTGACCAGCATGTTTCTGTTCGGCGCCAACCAGCCGTCCAAGGTCCTCAACTACCGTCGCGAGCTGCACGATTCCAGCGGCCTGTCGATCCATGCCGGCAACGGCGAGTGGATCTGGCGCCCACTGAACAACCCCAAACACCTGTCGGTCAGCAACTTCACCGTGGAAAACCCGCGTGGTTTCGGCCTGCTGCAACGCGGCCGCAACTTCAGCCACTACGAAGACCTCGACGACAACTACGACAAGCGCCCAAGCGCCTGGATCGAGCCTGAAGGCGATTGGGGCAAGGGCTCCGTCGACCTGGTAGAGATTCCGACCGCCGATGAAACCAACGACAACATCGTTGCGTTCTGGAGCCCGGAAACACTGCCGGAGCCAGGCAAGCCGCTGGACGTTGCCTACCGCCTGCACTGGACATTGCAAGACGCCGAGTTCCATTCGCCAGAAAGCGCCTGGGTCAAGCAGACCCTGCGTTCCACCGGCGACGTCAAGCAATCCAACCTGATCCGTCAGCCAGACGGCAGCGTGGCTTACCTGGTGGACTTCGAGGGCCCGTCCCTGAAGAAACTGCCAGCTGACGCACCGGTTCGCAGCCAGGTCAGCGTGGGCGACAACGCCGAAATCGTTGAAAACAGCGTGCGCTACAACCCGCACACCCAAGGCTGGCGCTTGACCCTGCGCATGAAGATCAAGGACGCAGGCAAACCGACTGAAATGCGCGCTGCTCTGGTTCAGGACATCGTGCAGCCGGAACCGGAGAAGGTTTCGACCCAAGTGTTGAAAGCCGACAAAGTACTGGCTAAACAGCACGAGAAAGCGGCCAAGAAAGACGCCAAGGACAAGGACGCCAAGCAGCCGGAAGCGGCTGCCCCAGCCACACCACTCCCTACCCAGGATCAGGCCAAGACAGAGCAAGTCCTGACCGAAACCTGGAGCTATCAGTTGCCTGCCGATGAGTAATTCTCAAGTCCAGCCAGAGACGCTTGCCGAGTACCTGGCGCATCTACCGATGACCGATGAGCAGCGCGCCGAACTGGCGGGCTGCGAGTCCTTCAGTGAATTGCACAAGCGCCTGTCATCGTCCACGTTCGACGCACCTGCCGACGCTGCCCAGGCATCGGTAGGCGCCCGGCTGACCCTCAACACTGCCGAAGAGCTGCAAGACGCCGAAATGCTGGTGCTCGACGCCAGCGGCCGGGTTTGCCTCAAGGCCACGCCGCCGATCCGTCGGACCAAGGTCGTGCCTGAGCCGTGGCGCACCAATATCCTGGTGCGTGGCTGGCGCCGCCTGACCGGCCGCACCAATCCACCGGCACCGCCGAAGGATGAGCGCGTGCTGCCGGCTGCCCGCTGGCGCACCGTCGGTTCAATTCGTCGCTATATCCTGCTGGTGCTGATGCTCGGCCAGACGATCGTTGCCGGCTGGTACATGAAAGGCATCATGCCGTACCAGGGCTGGTCCTTCGTCGACTTTGACGAGATCCGCAACCAGACCTTGCTGCAAACCGCTACCCAGGTTCTGCCTTACGCCCTGCAAACCAGCATCCTGGTGCTGTTCGGGATTCTGTTCTGCTGGGTCTCTGCCGGTTTCTGGACCGCGCTGATGGGCTTCCTGGAACTGCTGACCGGTCACGATAAATACCGTATCTCCGGTAAAAGTGCCGGTGACGAGCCGATTCCGAAAGACGCCCGCACCGCCCTGGTCATGCCGATCTGCAACGAAGACGTGCCCCGGGTATTTGCCGGCCTGCGCGCGACGTTCGAATCGGTGGCTGCCACCGGTGACCTGGACCGTTTCGACTTCTTCGTCCTCAGCGACAGCAACGAGGCCGACATCTGCATCGCCGAGCAGCAAGCCTGGCTCGACGTGTGCCGCGAAGCCGGTGGCTTCGGCAAGATCTTCTATCGCCGCCGTCGCCGTCGCGTCAAACGCAAGAGCGGCAACCTCGACGACTTCTGCCGTCGCTGGGGCGGTGACTACAAGTACATGGTGGTGCTCGACGCCGACAGCGTGATGAGCGGCGAATGCCTGACCAGCCTGGTGCGCCTGATGGAAGCCACGCCGGATGCCGGGATTATCCAGACCGCGCCACGTGCGTCGGGCATGGATACCCTGTATGCGCGCATGCAGCAGTTCGCCACCCGGGTGTACGGCCCGCTGTTTACCGCCGGCCTGCACTTCTGGCAGCTGGGTGAATCCCACTACTGGGGTCACAACGCGATCATCCGCATGAAGCCGTTTATCGAGCACTGCGCCCTGGCGCCGTTGCCGGGTAAAGGTGCGTTTGCCGGTGCGATTCTTTCCCACGACTTCGTTGAAGCGGCGCTGATGCGCCGTGCCGGCTGGGGCGTGTGGATTGCCTACGACTTGCCGGGCAGCTACGAAGAGCTGCCGCCGAACCTGCTGGACGAACTCAAGCGTGACCGTCGCTGGTGCCACGGCAACCTGATGAACTTCCGCCTGTTTTTGGTAAAAGGCATGCACCCGGTGCACCGTGCGGTGTTCCTCACCGGCGTGATGTCGTACCTGTCGGCGCCGTTGTGGTTCTTCTTCCTGGTGCTGTCCACGGCCTTGCTGGCGGTCAACACACTGATGGAGCCGCAGTACTTCATGGCGCCGCGCCAGTTGTATCCGTTGTGGCCACAATGGCATCCGGACAAGGCGGTGGCGCTGTTCTCCACCACCATCGTGCTGCTGTTCCTGCCTAAATTGCTGAGCATCATCCTGATCTGGGCCAAGGGCGCGAAAGAGTTCGGCGGCAAGTTCAAGGTGACCCTGTCGATGCTGCTGGAGATGCTGTTCTCCATGTTGCTGGCGCCGGTGCGGATGATTTTCCACACCCGTTTCGTACTGGCCGCGTTCCTCGGCTGGGCGGCGACCTGGAACTCGCCACAGCGTGACGACGACTCCACACCATGGAGCGAGGCAGTCAAGCGCCACGGTCCGCAGACCCTGCTCGGCTTCTTCTGGGCGCTGCTGGTGGTGTGGTTGAACCCAAGCTTCCTGTGGTGGCTGGTGCCGATCGTCGGTTCGCTGATGCTGTCGATTCCGGTGTCGGTGATTTCCAGCCGGGTCAAACTGGGCCTCAAGTCTCGCGACGAGAGCCTGTTCCTGATCCCCGAGGAATACAATCCGCCCCAGGCGCTGTTGTCGACCGACAAGTACACCCACGAAAACCGTTGGCATGCGCTCAATGACGGTTTTGTGCGGGCGGTGGTCGATCCGCAGCAGAACGCCCTGGCGTGCGCCTTGGCAACTTCCCGTCACGGGCAGGCGGAGCCGATTGAGTGGCTGCGTGTTGACCGGGTTCGCCACGCGTTGAAAGTCGGCCCGGCCGGCCTCAACAACGGTGAACGCCTGGCCTTGCTCAGCGACCCGGTCGCCCTGGCACGCTTGCACGAGCAGGTCTGGAGCGAAGGCCACGCCGAGTGGCTGAGCGCCTGGCGTGAATCGGTCAAGGCCGATCCGCATGCGCCATTGCTGCCATTGAAGCCGCTGTCGTCCCAGGCTCAACCGGCCTGATTCCGACGCCCCCGAGGTGCCACCTCGGGGGCGTTTGCGATAACCGTCCTACGTTGTTTTTCCCTTCTGCTGCATCGCGCTAACTCCTTGTTATTTCGAAACAAAAGACCCTTCTCCGAGGCATATTGCCGTGCCTGCGAGTGGGTTAGCATCGCCCCCCAAATCTGACTCGAAGCCTGCGGCTTACGCGAACTTGCGCGTGGCCGGGTGTGGGAGTGTTTAATGGAACAGGGGCTTTTTTCATGATCAAAAGGTATTTGTCGATGCTGCTGCTCGGCATCGTCACATTTTCCCACGGTTACCTGGCGCATGCCGGAGCCATAGATGAGGCCGTTCGGCGGGGGGTGTTGAAAGTCGGCACCAATCCGGCCTACGTGCCCTTTGAGATGACCGACAAGAAAGGCCGGATCGTCGGGTTTGAAATTGACCTGCTTCGGGAGATGAGCAAGGCGCTGGGGGTCAAGCTGGAGCTGGTTTCGGTACCGTATATCGACCTGATTCCCGGCCTGCTGGCCAGCCGGTTCGACCTGATCGGCAGCGGCATGACTGTCACGCAGGAGCGCAACCTGACCCTCAATTTCAGCGACTCGTTCATCATCGTCGGCCAGACCGTGCTGCTGAACCCTCGGTTGGCCGACAAGGTCCAGAGCATCGAGGACTTGAACGAGGCCGGTTACCGGATCGTGGCCGCCGAAGGCACCACAGGCGAGGCGGCGGCGAAAAGGTTTCTCGGCACTGCACGGCTGCGCAGTTTTCCAACACCTGAAGAAGGCGTGCGCCAGGTGGTGGAGGGCAAGGCCGATGCGTTTATCCATGATGCGCCGTATAACCTGATCGCCATTACCAAGCCCCAGAACAGTGCGCTGTTGGCGCTGGAGCAACCCTTCACCTACGAGCCCCTGGCGTTCGGCTTGAAAAAGGGCGATTACGACAGCCTCAACTGGATCAATCATTTCCTCAACCAGGTGGCCCAGGACGGCACCTACGATCGGCTGCATGACAAGTGGTTCAAGGACTCGGGCTGGATGGCGGAAGTGGACTGGTAGTCATAACTGCTTACACATCAAGCAATTGGCTGGGCCGTGGGTCGAGGTGTCTAGCCATGCCTTTCTCTGCACGGTTATGGGGCTTTTCTGTCATACCTTGGCAACAAATCCCGGCGAAACCTTTGTACCCGGCGGTGAGTGAGTTAGGATCGCACCCCGAAATGGTGCAGCCCTTTTGCGCGCCGACCTCACAAGAAAATGAGTTCAGGGGACTTGATGATGAAAAAGTATCTTTCGATGCTGCTGCTGGGTGTCACCGCACTGGTGGCGGTCAACGCGGCACATGCCGGCGCCATCGATGATGCGGTCAAGCGCGGTACGCTGAAGGTCGGCATGGACCCGACCTACATGCCGTTCCAGATGACCAACAAACGCGGTGAAATCATCGGCTTTGAAGTCGACATCCTCAAGGCCATGGCCAAGTCGATGGGCGTGAAGTTCGAGCCGATTTCCACCGGTTACGACGGCATCATCCCGGCCCTGTTGACCGACAAGTTCGACATGATCGGCAGCGGCATGACCCTGACCCAGGAACGCAACCTGCGCCTGAACTTCAGCGAACCGTTCATCGTGGTCGGCCAGACCCTGCTGATCCGCAAGGAGCTGGAGGGCACCATCAAGTCCTACAAAGACCTGAATGACGAGAAATACCGCCTGACCTCCAAGCTCGGCACCACCGGCGAGATGGTGGCCAAGAAGCTGATCTCCAAAGCCAAGTACCACGGCTATGACAACGAGCAGGAAGCTGTTCTGGACGTGGTCAACGGCAAGGCTGACGCCTTCGTCTATGACGCCCCGTACAACGTGGTGGCCGTGAACAAGGTCGGCGCCGGCAAACTGGTGTTCCTTGATCAGCCGTTCACCTTTGAACCCCTGGCGTTCGGCCTGAAGAAGGGCGACTACGACAGCATCAACTTCATCAACAACTTCCTGCACCAGATCCGAAACGACGGCACCTACGATCGCATCCATGACAAGTGGTTCAAGAGTTCCGAGTGGCTCAAGGACATGGAATAAAAGCTGACCTGCATTGATCGTTCCCACGCTTCGCGTGGGAATGCAGCCCGTGACGCTCTGCGTCACAAAGCGGACGCTGAGCGTCCAGTGAGGCATTCCCACGCAGAGCGTGGGAACGATCTCGACATATCCCGGAACCCGTAATGAAACAGAAAAAAGCCCAATGGCCCTGGCACCTGCTGACGGTGCTGGTGCTGGTCGGCCTGGCCGGCGCGCTGTATTACGCCACCTCGCTGATGTCCTACGAATGGCGCTGGAACCGCGTGCCGCAGTACTTCGTCTACCAGGCCGAAGAATCCCAGCGTGCGTCGGACATTTCCACCGTCAGCGAGTTGGTACGCAAGGGCGATGTGGCTGACGTCACCCTGCGTAATGACGAGGGCAACGAACAGCACCTGACCGTGGCCGAGAACAGCCTGCAAGTGGCCAAGGGCGATGACGTGGCCGAGGGCGATGTGGTCGGCGTCACCCGGCATTGGGCTGCGGGCCCTCTGCTGTGGGGCTTGTGGACTACGTTGTGGCTATCGGTGGTGTCCGGGGTGCTGGGACTGTTGATCGGCCTGGCGACCGGATTGTGTCGCCTGTCGAACAACCCGACTTTACGCGATCTGTCGACGATCTACGTCGAACTGGTACGCGGTACGCCGTTGTTGGTGCAGATCTTCATTTTCTATTTCTTTATCGGCACGGTGCTCAACCTGTCCCGGGAATTCGCCGGGATCGCCGCGCTGTCACTGTTTACCGGCGCGTATGTGGCGGAAATCATCCGCGCCGGCGTGCAGTCGATTGCCCGTGGGCAGAATG
This sequence comes from Pseudomonas sp. F8002, assembly GCF_013385495.1. NCBI lineage: Bacteria > Pseudomonadati > Pseudomonadota > Gammaproteobacteria > Pseudomonadales > Pseudomonadaceae > Pseudomonas > Pseudomonas sp. F8002. Next base: position 21,959 of record NZ_JACAPW010000032.1, read on the forward strand.
AGGCGGCACGTTCCCTGGGGCTCAGTGCTGGCCAGTCGATGCGCCACGTGGTGTTGCCGCAAGCCTTCAAGCGCGTGCTGCCGCCCCTGGCCGGGCAATTTATCAGCCTGGTGAAGGACACGTCCCTGGTGTCGGTGATCGCGATTACCGAGCTGCTCAAAAGCGGCCGCGAGGTCATCACCACCTCGTTCTCGCCGTTCGAAATCCTGTTCTGCGTCGCAGGCCTGTACCTGCTGATCAACCTGCCGCTGTCGAAAATCGCCAGCCGGCTTGAGCGGAGGCTCGCGCAAAGTGATTGAAGTCCGCGATCTGGTAAAAGTCTTCGACACCCGTGGCCACGTCGTGCGCGCGGTGGATAACGTGACCACGCAGGTGGCCAGGGGTGAAGTGCTGGTGGTGATCGGCCCGTCCGGTTCCGGCAAGTCGACGTTCCTGCGCTGCCTTAACGGCCTGGAGGAATTCGATTCCGGCTCGGTAAGCATCGACGGCCTGCAACTGGCAGACCCGAAAACCGACGTGAACGCCTACCGCCGTGAAGTCGGCATGGTGTTCCAGCACTTCAACCTGTTCCCCCACATGACCGTGCTGGAAAACCTCTGCCTGGCGCAAAAAGTCGTGCGCAAGCGCGGCAAGAAAGAGCGCGAGGCCAAGGCCCTGGCGCTCCTGGAGAAAGTCGGCATTGCCCAGAAAGCCCACGAGTTCCCGTCGCGGCTTTCCGGTGGCCAGCAGCAGCGCGTCGCGATTGCCCGCGCGCTGGCGATGGAGCCCAAGGTGATGCTGTTTGACGAGCCCACCTCGGCCCTGGACCCGGAAATGGTCGGCGAAGTGCTGGACGTGATGAAGACCCTGGCCCTGGAAGGCATGACCATGGTCTGCGTCACCCATGAAATGGGCTTTGCCCGGGAAGTGGCTGATCGCGTGCTGTTCTTCGATCACGGCAAACTGTTGGAGGACGCCGCCCCGGCGCAATTCTTCGATGCGCCGAAGGACCCTCGCGCCCAAGCCTTCCTGCGCCAGGTTCTATAAATGCGTGGGAATGCTTCTTGTGGCGAGGGAGCTTGCTCCCGCTGGGCTGCGTAGCGGCTCCCAAAAAAGATAGGAGCGCTGCGCACTCCAGCGGGAGCAAGCTCCCTCGCCACAGGTTGGGTTTTTTCAGACCTTGAACTTGCCCACCCACACCTGCAAATCCGCCCCCAGGCGCGCTAGTTCGACACTGGCCGCCGCAGTGTCCTGACTCGCGGCCCAGGTCTGTTCCGATACATCCTTGACCTTCAACACGCTGCGGTTGATCTCCTCGGCGACCGCCGTCTGTTCCTCTGCGGCAGCGGCAATCTGCGGGTTCATCTCCTGGATCACCGACACGGTACGGGTGATGCCAGCCAGCGCCTCTCCTGCGCGACGGGTCAGTTGCACGCTGTTGTCGGTGAGGCTGCGACTGTTGTCCATGATGTCGGCCACCTGCTGCGTGCCCCGGTGCAGGCCGCTGATCAACTCCTCGATTTCCTCGGCCGACTGCTGGGTGCGTTGTGCCAGGCTGCGCACTTCATCGGCGACCACGGCAAAGCCTCTGCCAGCCTCGCCGGCGCGGGCCGCTTCGATGGCGGCGTTGAGGGCCAGCAAGTTGGTCTGCTCCGACACCGATTTGATCACTTCCAGCACGCTGCCGATCTTCCGGCTTTCCTGTTGCAGGCCTTGCATGGCCTGGCTTGAACGCGCCATCTCCTGAGCCAGGTGCTCGATGTGGGTAATGGCCTCAGCCACCACCTGATCGCCCTGGCCCGCCTGCCGGTCGGCCTCGGCAGCAGCCAGCGACGCTTGCTCGGCATGGCGCGCAACTTCCTGGGAGGTGGCGAGCATCTCGTTCATGGCGGTGGCCACCTGTTCGGTTTCCTGCTTCTGGCCGTCGACCCCGTCGCGGGTTTGCTCGGTGACCGCCGAGAGTTGCTCGGCGGCGCTGGCGATCTGCTGGGCGCTGTCGCCGATGCCGCTGATCAAGCCCCGCAGGTTGAGGGTCATTTGCCCGATGCTGCGCTGCAACTGCCCCAGTTCATCCTGGCGCGAGGCCTGGATGTCGTGGCTCAGGTCACCTTCGGCAATCCGGTTGGCCACGGACAGGGCCTGGCGCAGTGGTGCGACGATCTGGACGGCGATCAACCAGGCGGCCACGACACCGAGCAACAGCGCCGCTGCAGTAACGTTGAGCAGCAGGGTGCGGGCGAGGCTGGCTTCGTTGTCACGCTTGGCGGTCTGGTCCTGGCTCAGCAGGTCGCTTTCCGTGAGCAATTGATCCAGCCACTGTTCAAGCTGGTTCTGGGTGGTTTCGGCGCTGAGTTGGGCGTCCTTGAGGCGTGTCAGGTGAGTCCGAAAATCGAGCAGGACTTTTTTCAGGGCGCTGGCGTCAACCGGCAGCGCGCCTACCGCCGCCTGGGCGCCATCCAGGGCCAGTAGCGCATCACCCACGCCCTTGGCGTAGGCGTCCAATGACGCAGCGGCCCAGGCGGGGCTCTGGGCGCGGTCTTCGGCTTGTTCCAGGGCCTGGCGCAATTGTTCCACGGCATCGAGGGCGTTTTCATCGTCTTGATTGGGCAGGTTGCTCGACAGTTCAGAGAGGCTGTCACTGCTCTGGACTGAGCTGCGCTTGAGCTGTTCACGGGCGTTTTCACGTTGCTTGATCAGCCCCTCCAGGCCGCTTAAGGCGGTCTTGAAACTGGTGACGAAGCGTCGGCTTTCCTGCAGTTGTTGTTGGTTGACCGGGTCGGTAAATCGTGGGGAAAGATCCACCAGAAACTGGTCGATCTTGTCCATGTGCAGCTCTATTTTGGACAGGCTGGCTGGGTCGTTCAGGGTGCGATAGACGATGCGATCAGCGCGCAACTCTTCGCCGACGACTGCCAATTGCGAGAGCAGCGTGAGTTTTTGGGAGCGCTCGAGGGATGCGCTCAAGGCTTGCCAGCCGGTAGAGGCGATGATCAGGCTGAGGCTGAGCACCAGGCCAAAGCCCAGGGCAAGTTTGAGGCTGATGCTGATGTTTCCGAGCAGGCGGGTCAGTGGACGAAACATGGTGAACCTCCAACGAATCAAAAGGAGCGTCTCAAGCGTCCGGCCAACAATGGTCAGGGGAGTTGAAACGCTACTTTTATTCGGCGCCAGGTGTGTGATCCACGACCTGAAAAACGCGTAGGAAATTTCACATATTGTCGGCGCGGCGGCCCTGATGGACGCCGCAAGCGGGTCAGACCCTGAAGCGACCTACCAGGCTTTGCAGGTAAACCCCCAGGCGCGCCAGTTCGGCACTGGAAGCCGCAGTTTCTTCGCTGGCCGCCGAGGTTTGTTCGGAAACGTCCCGCACGTTGAGCACGCTGCGGTTGATCTCTTCGGCCACGGCGCTTTGCTGCTCGGCGGCGGTGGCGATCTGCTGGTTCATCGCCTGGATCGCCGAGACGGTACGGGTGATGTTCTCCAGGGCATTGCCGGCCCGCCGGGTCAGCTCGACGCTGCTGTCGGTCAGGCCGCGACTGTTGTCCATGATGGTTGCCACCTGCTGGGTGCCGCTTTGCAGGCCGACGATCAACTCTTCGATCTCCTCGGTGGACTTCTGCGTCCGCTGGGCAAGGCTGCGCACTTCATCGGCAACCACCGCAAAACCGCGTCCGGCCTCACCGGCGCGCGCCGCTTCAATCGCTGCGTTAAGGGCCAGCAGGTTGGTTTGCTGGGCCACCGACTTGATGACGTCCAGCACACTGCCGATCTTGTCGCTCTCACGCTTGAGATGGCCCATGGCTTCGGTGGAGTTGCCCACCTCGCTGGCCAGGCGCTCAATCTGGGCGATGGCCTCACCGACCACCTTGTCGCCTTCACGGGCCTGTTGGTCGGCGGCTACGGCGGCTTCCGAGGCTTCTTCAGCGTTACGGGCGACTTCCTGCACGGTGGCGGCCATTTCGTTCATGGCGGTGGCCACCTGGTCGGTCTCGACCTTCTGGCTGTTGACCCCGGCGCTGGTCTGCTCGGTAACGGCCGATAGCTGCTCGGCGGCACTGGCGATCTGGGTGACGCCGTCGCTGATACCGCCAATCAGTTCCCGCAGGCCCACGGTCATGCTTTGCATCGACCGTTGCAGCTGCCCCAGTTCATCCTGGCGCCGGGAGATCAGGTTGTGGCTCAGGTCGCCGGACGCCACGCGTTCGGCGACTTTGAGGGTCTGGTTCAGTGGAATCACGATCTGCCGGGTAATGGCCCAGGCGGCGAGTACACCAAACGCCAGCGCGAGGGCGGTGGCCAGTAACAGCAGGTTCTTGGCGTGGGCGGCATCGGTATCACGCACCACGGTTTGCGAAGTGGTGAGTTTGTTACTGCGGTCGAGCAGGATATCGCCCTGCTCGCCCATGATTTTCATCGCGGCGGCACTGGCCACCTGGGAGTCGCGGTACTGGCTCACGGCGGCGCGGTAGGCCTGCAGCGAGACGCTGGCCTCTTGCAGGTTGGCCCGGTATTGCTCGGGCAACGGGTCGTTGAGGTCGGTGATTTTCTTCAGGGCGTTGTCGATGGCATCCAGGGCCGGTTGTTCGGCTTCGACCTTGCCGCTGTAGGTGTAGCCGCGCACCTGGAAGCGCGCTTGCTGGATCAGTTTGCTCAGGTCGACCACGCTGTTGAACAGGGTGACGCTGTCGCCTTGCAGCAGGGATTTTTCCACTTCGTTGATTTTTGCCACGGCGTTGTCGGCGGTATCGCCCAGTTTGCTGCGGGCGCCTTCACGCTTGAGGCCGGCCTGCACCATGGCGCCGAAGGCTTTTTTGTATTGGCCCAAGGCATCCTGTTGCTGCTCTACCACGAGCTTGTCGTCGGGTTGCTCGATCAGGTCTGCGGCGGTTTTCAGGCCACTGTCCAGCTGGGTGATCAGGTCGTTGACCGCGCTGGTGCCTTGTTCGCCACGGCGCATTTCGAAGTCCAGTCGCGCCAGGCGCAGGTCCTTGGTCAGCCCGTTGAGGCTGGAGATGTAGCCCAGCTTGTCGCCACGGCTGATCACGCCGCTGAGGCCGGTCCAGCCGGTGAAGGTGATCAATAGGGTCAAGACCAATACCAGGCCGAAGCCTATGCTCAGCTTGCGGTTGACGCTGACATTCCCCAGTTTCTCGGCTAACCAACGATACATGCTGCGAACTCCCCTGGAACAAGGCTTGGACTTATTCAGAGCGTATCGGCTGGCTGGGATCTTTCTGTAGGACGAATGTATTTGTGGCGAGGGAGCTTGCTGTGGCGAGGGAGCTTGCTCCCGCTGGGCTGCGTAGCGGCCCCAAAAAAATGGGAGCGCTGCGCACTCCAGCGGGAGCAAGCTCCCTCGCCACAGCAGGCTCCCTCGCCACTTTGGGGTTTAGAAGAGTCTTGAGAGCAGCGCGGTGACGGCGGTTTCGACTCTCAGGATGCGCGCGCCGAGTTGCACCGGCTGCAATCCGGCCTTGGCCAGCAGGTCCACCTCGTAGGGAATCCAGCCGCCTTCCGGCCCGATCGCCAGGGTGACCGGCTCATCCAGCCCGCGAGGGCAGGGCGGATAGTCGCCAGGGTGACCAATCAGGCCGAGGGTGCCTTGCGCCATGGCGGGCAGGCGGTCTTCGACGAATGGCTTGAAGCGCTTTTCGATCACGATCTCGGGCAGCACCGTGTCCCGGGCCTGTTCCAGGCCGAGGATCAATTGCTCGCGAATCGCTTCCGGCTCCAGGAACGGCGTCTGCCAGAAGCTCTTTTCCACGCGATAGCTGTTCACCAGCACCACCCGCGGCACGCCCATGGACGCCACGGTTTGCAGCACCCGGCGGAGCATTTTCGGGCGGGGCAGGGCCAGCAGCAGGGTCAGGGGCAGTTTGGCCGGCGGCGGCTGGTCGAAGGTCACTTCCAACTCGGCTTCCCGGGCTTCCAGGCGCAGCAACTGCGCGTTGCCCATCAAGCCGCCAATCCGTCCGACCCGCAGGCTGTCGCCTACGGCGGCACGGTGGACTTCCTGCATATGCACCAGGCGCCGATCACGCAGCACCACCCGGTCGGCCGCGATAAAGTCGGCCTCCTCAAGCAGCAGCAGGTTCACGGCTGGGTCGCTGGCGGCTGGTCGTCGTCGGCGGGTTGGTCATCGGGGTGATCGCCACGCTTGCTCACCAGGCTGCCAAACAGGATGCCAATCTCGAACAGCATCCACATGGGTACGGCCAGCAGGGTCTGGGAGAAGATGTCCGGCGGGGTCAGGATCATGCCGACCACGAAGCAGCCGATGATCACGTACGGGCGGATTTTCTTCAGGTATTTGACGTCGACCACGCCGATCCATACCAGCAGCACCACGGCCACCGGGATTTCGAACGCCACGCCGAAGGCGAAGAACAGCGTCATCACGAAGTCGAGGTAGCTGGTGATGTCGGTCATCATTTCCACACCGGCCGGCGTAGCGGCGGCGAAGAACTTGAAGATCAGCGGGAACACCAGGAAGTAGGCAAAAGCCATCCCGGTGTAGAACAGCAGGATGCTCGACACCAGCAGCGGCACGGCGATGCGTTTTTCATGCTTGTACAGGCCCGGCGCGATAAAGCCCCAGATCTGATGCAGGATCACCGGGATCGCCAGGAACAGCGAAACCATCATCGTCAGCTTCAACGGCGTGAGGAACGGTGACGACACGTCGGTGGCGATCATCGTCGCGCCAGCCGGCAAGTAGTCGCGCAGCGGCGTTGAGACGAAGGTGTAGATCTGCTGGGTGAAGGCAAACAGCCCGGCAAAGATGATGAAGATCGCCGCGACACAGCGCAGCAGGCGGGTGCGCAACTCGGTGAGGTGCGAGACCAGTGGCATGTGCTGGTCGGTTTCCGGTTTATCAGCGCTCATGGGGCTCGCGGCGGCAATGTAGGGTCGTGGGGCGCGGGCGACACGGCAGGTGTCGGCGCGGGTTCGGTCGGGGTCACGGGCGCAGTGGGCGCAGGCTCGACGGCGTGCACGGGTTCAGCGACCGGTGCAGGCGCGGGTGCGGCGGGCGGAGCAATCGAATGCTCGGCCACAGGCTCGACCGGCTTGGGCGTTTCCTGCACCGGCGAGAGAATCTTCCGTGCCTCCTGCTCCAACGACAGAATGTGTTCGTTGTGCAGTTGCCGGCGAATCTCGTCGGCGCCGATTTCCCGTTCAACTTCCTGTTTGATGGCGTTGAAACTGCGTTTCAGGCGCCCGATCCACAGGCCGGCCGTGCGCGCGGCACCGGGCAGGCGTTCCGGCCCCAGTACCAGCAGGGCCACGAGGCCGACGAGCAGCAGTTCAGAGAAGCTGATACCAAACATTATTCAGTACTCACGAGTCTTTTTGGTTCTGCTCTTTGACGTGCTCGGCCTGCACGTCGAAGGTGCGACGTTCAGTGATCGGCTGAGTGGCCTGCGGATGTACAGGCTGCGCCGGTGGCACCGGATTGACGGCCGGGTCGGCAGGCTTTTCGTCGTCGTTCATGGCCTTGCGAAAGCCCTTGATCGATTCACCGACGTCGGTGCCGAGGTTTTTCAGTTTCTTGGTGCCGAACACCAGCACAACGACCACAAGAATGACGATCCAGTGTTTCCAGTCAAAAATGCCCATGCTGCAATTCCTCTGTAAAAGTTGGTCAGACGGACGGGCGCGAGGCCTTTTCGGCATGCCCGGACAAGCCGAAGCGACGGTCCAGTTCATCAAGCACTGCCTGTGGATGCTGCCCCAGTTGGGCGAGCATGACCAGACTGTGGAACCACAAGTCGGCAGTTTCGTAGATCACGTCGCTGCAGTCGCCGCTGATTTGCGCGTCCTTGGCCGCAATAATCGTCTCGACGGATTCTTCGCCGAGTTTTTCCAGGATCTTGTTCAGACCCTTGTGGTACAGGCTGGCGACGTAGGAGCTGTCGGCGTCCGCGCCTTTGCGGTCTTCCAGCACCTGGGCCACACGGTTGAGGGTATCGCTCATGTTCAGTGTCCTGCCGAATAGATAGCGTGCGGGTCTTTGAGCACGGGCTCGACGGTCTTCCACTCGCCGTCCTGGAACACGCGGTAGAAGCAGCTGTGACGGCCGGTGTGACAGGCGATATCGCCGATCTGCTCGACCTTGAGGATCACCACATCGGCATCGCAGTCGATGCGCATCTCATGCAGGGTTTGCACGTGCCCGGACTCTTCGCCCTTGCGCCACAGTTTGCCACGGGAACGTGACCAGTAGATGGCGCGGTTCTCGGCGGCGGTCAGGCTCAGGGCCTCGCGGTTCATCCAGGCCATCATCAGCACGCGCCCGGTCTTGTAGTCCTGGGCAATGGCCGGCACCAGGCCGTCACTGTCCCACTTGATCTCGTCCAGCCAGTCTTTCATTTTCGGCTCCGGCAATTTGCGACAGTGTATAACCGGATTGGCTATCGACGCACGATCAGATACACGCCCACCGCGACCATGATGCCGGCCGGCCAGTGGCCCAGTTCATTCAGCGGCCCGCCGGCGGCCAGTATCGTACCGCCCACCAGGTGCGCGGCGCCCAGCAGGCGCAGGAACCAGTCGTCCTTGCGCTTGTGCCACGGCGGTGCGGGGTCCTTGGCGTGGGGCTGGGACATGCGCTCCAGCAGGTCGCGGGTCATGTTGGCCAGGTGCGGCAGTTGCTCGACCTGGCTTTGCAGGTTGCCCAGCAGGGTTTTCGGGCTGATACGGTCCCGCATCCAGCGCTCGAGGAACGGCTGGGCGGTGTTCCACAGGTCGAGGTCCGGGTACAGCTGACGGCCCAGGCCTTCGATGTTCAGCAGGGTCTTTTGCAACAGTACCAACTGCGGCTGCACTTCCATATTGAAGCGCCGCGCCGTCTGGAACAGACGCATCAGCACTTGACCGAAGGAAATATCCTTTAACGGTTTTTCAAAGATCGGCTCGCACACAGTGCGGATCGCCGCTTCGAATTCGTTGAGCTTGGTTTCGGCCGGCACCCAGCCCGAATCGATGTGCAACTGCGCCACGCGGCGGTAGTCACGCTTGAAGAAAGCGAACAGGTTGCGCGCCAGGTAATCCTGGTCTTCCGGGGTCAGGCTGCCGACGATGCCGCAGTCGATCGCAATGTACTGCGGGCTCCACGGGTTCACGGTGCTGACGAAAATGTTGCCGGGGTGCATGTCGGCGTGGAAGAAGCTGTCGCGGAACACCTGGGTGAAAAAAATCTCCACGCCGCGCTCGGCAAGCATCTTCATGTCGGTGCGCTGGTCGGCCAGGGTCGCGAGGTCGGTGACCTGCACGCCGTAGATGCGCTCCATGACCAGCACTTTCGGGCGGCACCAGTCCCAATAGACTTGCGGCACGTACAGCAGCTGCGAGCCTTCGAAGTTTCGCTTGAGCTGGCTGGCGTTGGCCGCTTCGCGCAGCAGGTCGAGTTCGTCGTAGATGGTTTTTTCGTAGTCCAGCACCACGTCTACCGGGTGCAGCAGGCGTGCATCGGCAGAAAAGCGCTCGGCGGCGCGGGCAAGGATGAACAGCCACGCCAGGTCCTGGCCGATGATCGGCTTGAGGCCCGGGCGGATCACCTTCACCACCACTTCTTCGCCGCTTTTCAGTTGCGCGGCATGCACCTGGGCCACCGAGGCCGAGGCCAATGGCGCGATGTCGAAGCGGCTGAAGACTTCGCTGATCTTCTTGCCCAGTTGCTCTTCAATCAGCGTGACTGCCAGTTGCGAGTCGAACGGCGGCACGCGGTCCTGCAACAGCATCAGTTCGTCGGCGATGTCTTCGGGCAACAGGTCGCGGCGGGTGGAGAGGATCTGCCCGAACTTGATGAAGATCGGCCCCAGGTCCTGCAACGCCAGGCGCAGGCGCGCGCCACGGCTCAGCTCGAGGGTCTTGCGCGGGAACCAGCGCCACGGCAGCACATAGCGCACCGCCAGCAGAAACCACGGCAGCGGCAGGGCGAACAGCAGGTCATCGAGGCGGTAGCGGATTACGACGCGCTGGATACGAAACAAACGGCGGACGGCGAGCAGCTTCATGCGTTATCGCTTGAATCAAGGGAGCGGCTCAGGCGCTCGAAGCGCGCCTCAAGTCGTTCCAGGTCGAGTTTGGCCTGGTCGAGTTCGCGAAAGCGCGCTTCCGCTTCCCGTTGTCCGACCAGGGTGCGCGATTCTTCGCTCAGGTATTCGGCGAGGTTCTGGTTCAGGCTGGCGAAACCCTGCTGGTACCAGCGCGTGCGGCTGCGCAGATGACCGCTGATCAGTTGGGTGGCCACCGGGCCGAGCCAACGTGACAGCTCGTATTCCCAGTCCAGTTCCAGGTCTTGCAGCACGGCGGCCAGGTCCATCAGCACCGCGCTGTCGCCTTCAAGTTCCACGTCCGGGCCGTGGAGGATCGCCGTCTTGTCCCGGCTCAGGGCCAGGCGCAGCAGGCTTGAGCCGGAAGCACGCAGGGTGCAGTCGGCGTCGGCGGCCCAGTGGGACGCCAGCAACAGGCCTTCATCGCTGGGCAGGATAAACAGCTGCAAGGCGGGGCTGGTGCAGTCGACGGCGATGATCCTGCCGTTCAGGTGCGCCAGCCGTGCCAGGGCGGTGCTGTCCAGGCGCAGTACACGGTTGAGGCCGTGTTCGACGCTGGCGAGAAGGCCTGCGAACAGCATCAGGGCTTGATGCCGCGGTGCAGGGCGACGATGCCCGAGGTCATGTTGTGGTAGGTCACGCGGTCGAAACCGGCCTCTACCATCATCGACTTCAGGGTTTCCTGGTTCGGGTGCATGCGGATCGATTCGGCCAGGTAGCGGTAGCTTTCGGCGTCATTGGTGATCAGCTTGCCCATCAACGGCATGAAGGCGAACGAGTAGGTGTCGTAGACCTTGGACATCAGTGCGTTGGTCGGCTTGGAGAACTCCAGCACCAGCAGGCGACCGCCGGGCTTGAGTACGCGCAGCATCGAGCGCAGTGCGTCTTCCTTGTGGGTCACGTTACGCAGGCCGAAGGCGATGGTCACGCAGTCGAAGTGGTTGTCCGGGAACGGCAGCTTTTCAGCGTCGGCCTGGACGAACTCGATATTGCCCGCCACACCTTTGTCCAGCAGGCGATCACGACCGACCTTGAGCATCGAGCCGTTGATGTCGGCCAGTACCACCTGCCCGGTGGGGCCCACCAGCTTGGAGAACTTGGCGGCCAGGTCGCCCGTGCCGCCTGCGATATCCAGCACACGGTTGCCGGTGCGTACACCCGACAACTCAATGGTGAAGCGCTTCCACAGGCGGTGCATGCCGCCGGAGAGCACGTCGTTCATCAAGTCGTACTTGGCGGCGACCGAGTGAAACACCTCGGCGACTTTTTCCGCTTTCTGGCTTTCCGGGACGTTCTTGAAGCCGAAGTGAGTGGTGGGTTCGGCATCGCTGCCTTTGCGCTGATCAGTCATATCGCTGTCACCAAAAGAGAATGGGGGCATTCTAATCCCCAAGGCATGCTTTGTCTTGGCAAGGCTGAAGGTAAGATAGGTGGTCACCGAGACCTTTTGCCGCATGGCGGGTCGACAAGTCTCTATAACGAGGAGTCATTCAAATGGCCCGTATACAGGTTGAACGTGCCCACACACTGGGCAAAGACGCTGCCCGAGAAAAAGCCGACAAGTTGGCGAGCAAACTCAAGGAGCAATATGGCCTGGAGTCTTCGTGGGCCGGCGACACACTGAACCTCAAACGTTCGGGCGTTAAAGGCACCGTGAAAGTGGCGGAAGATTCCCTGCGGATTGAAGTCGAGCTGGGTCTGTTGATGTCGGCCATGAGTGGCACCATCAAGTCCGAAATCGAGAAGGCACTGGATAAAGCCCTGGCCTGATTTGCGACCTTCTTAGGGTGCCGATTCTAATTTTTCTGCCTACTTTGTGCCCAAGCCCCCAACTTCTGTGGGCAGTTCCTCCCCCCTTTATGCGTGAGGTGCACCATGGCCAAAGTTATTTTGAAGAAAAAAATTGCTACCGGAACTAACGCCCTGACTGACGTTAAATCCTATGCCCGCAAGATCTGGCTGGCCGGTTTGGGGGCTTACGCCAAGGTCGGAAGCGAGGGCGCCGAGTACTTCAAAGAGCTGGTTAAGACTGGTCAACATGTTGAAACTAAAGGCAAAAAAGTTGTGATTGAACAACTTGATGCAGCCAACAGTCAGATTGATCAAGTCAAGAGCGAAGTCTTCGGTGTCAAAGGTCGAGTCGAAGTGCAACTGGATAAAGTTGAAAGCGCTTTTGATAGTCGTGTTGGAAGTGCCTTGAATCGGATCGGCATTCCGTCTAAACATGACGTGGAGACACTCTCTGCTAAGCTCGATGAGCTGACGGCATTGCTCGAACGTGTCGCGCGTAAACACTAAGGAGACAACGGGATGGCTGGTAAAAAGACTACTGATAAAGAAGGCAGCTCGTGGATCGGGGAAGTTGAAAAATACTCCCGCAAGATCTGGCTGGCCGGTTTAGGCGTGTACTCGAAGGTGAGCAGTGACGGCGGTAAATACTTCGAGACTTTGGTTAAGGACGGCGAGAAGGCCGAGAAGTTGACCAAGAGCACAGTGGGTAAACAAGTCGATGCGGCAAAGGCTTCCGCCGGTTCTGCCAAATCACGTATCAGCGACAAGTGGGGCGAACTGGAAGGGGCTTTTGACAAGCGACTGAACAGTGCCATTTCGCGACTCGGCGTACCTAGCCGTACTGAAGTGAAAGCGCTGCACAGCAAGGTCGATACCTTGACCAGGCAAATCGAAAAACTCACTGGCCTTAAAGCTGCGCCAGTTGCGGCTAAAACTGCAGCGGCTAAACCGGCTGCCAAGCCTGCCGCAAAAACTGCAGCGGCCAAGCCTGCTGCTAAAACCGCCGCTAAACCGCTGGTCAAGGCCGCCGCCAAACCGGCAGCCAAGCCCGCCGCCAAGGCGCCGGCCAAAGCTGCTGCAAAATCGGCTGCCAAGCCTGCGGCGAAAACCGCAGCGGCTAAACCGGCCGCCAAGCCTGCCGCTAAACCAGTGGCCGCTAAAGCAGCTGCAAAACCTGCGGCGAAACCTGCAGCCAAGCCGGCAGCAAAAGCAGCAGCCAAGCCAGCGGCGAAAACCGCTGCCGCCAAACCTGCTGCAGCGAAGCCTGCTGCCAAGCCAGCCGCTGCGAAACCTGCAGCCAAGCCGGTTGCTGCCAAACCCGCCGCCAAGCCTGCGGCTGCAAAACCTGCAGCGGCCAAGCCAGCTGCAAAACCGGCTGCGGCGAAGAAGCCGGCCGTAGCCAAAAAGCCAGCAGCGCCGAAGCCAGCGGTAGCGGCCAAGCCTGCAACTGCAGCGCCGGCGACCAACTCGGTCACGCCACCGACGCCTGCTGCTACCCCGACTGCAACGCCGGCAAGCCCGACGCCTACCAGTCAGTCCTGATTTTTACGGGACACATAAAAACGCCCGGCCTGCGAAGGTCGGGCGTTTTTTATGGAATCTACAGGACAACACAAATCCAATGTGGGAGCGGGCTTGCTCGCGAAAGCGGTGGATCAGTCACACATGTATTGACTGACACTCCGCTTTCGCGAGCAAGCCCGCTCCCACATTTTAGTCCGCGTCGTCCAGGTAACGCAGCGCCAACCTCTCTGTCGCCAGCCTCGCCGGCATCAGCAGATGCGGGGCCACCAGCATCATGATCTGGTACACCACCACCCGCACCTCACCTTCTCGGTCGAGAATCCGCTGGTAGTCCAGGGAAAACAGCAAGGTCATGGTGATCTGTTCCACCAACTGCCCCAGCGCCTGGGTTTCACTGACCAGTTGCCCATCCGTCTTGAGGCGGGCCAGCAACGAGGCCAGCGTGCGCTTGAGCGCCGTCAGCAGGTTGCGGATGCCCTTGGCCAGTTTCGGCAAGCGGCCCGCCAGGTTCGACAGGTCCTGGAACAGAAACCGATAGTGCGCCATGCGCTCCACGATCAGGTGCAGGAACAGCCAGTAATCCTCGGCCGCCAGTTGTGCGTCTTCCGGCGGATCGAGCAACGGCGCCAATTCGTTTTGAAAGCGCTCGAACAGCCCGAGCACCAACGGTTCCTTGCCATGGAAGTGGTAATAGAGATTGCCGGGGCTGATCCCCATTTCATTGGCCACCTCCATGGTCGACACGTTCGGCTCGCCCTTGTGGTTGAACAACTGCAAGGCACATTCAAGGATACGGTCGCGGGTCTTCATCCAGTCTTCTTAAAGTCGTCGTGGGGCTCAGCGGACTCGCACATAGGTGCCCGGCGCCGCTTCCATCGGTGGGTAATTCTGGTTGCCCAGGGCGGTCAGTGTTTCGCGCTGCACACCGGAGCGCTGCTGGATCCACGCCAGCCAGTTGGGCCACCAGCTGCCCTCGACATGATTGGCGTCGTAGTACCAGGCGCGCGGGTCGCTGCTCAGCTTGAGGTTCTCGACGTAGTTGGCCTTGGGGTTGCCCGGCGGGTTGAGGATGCTCTGGACATGCCCGCTGTTGGACAGAATGAAGCGCTTGTCGCCGCCCAGCAGCTGGGTGGCGCGGTACACCGCGTCCCACGGCGTGATGTGGTCGTTGATGCCGCCTACGCTGAAACTGTCCACCGTCACCTTCTGCAAGTCGACAGGCGTGCCGCATACCTCCAGGCCGCCGGGGTGGCTCAGCGGGTTGTGCTTGAAGAAGTCCAGCAAGTCGCCATGCAGCGCGGCGGGCAGGCGGGTGTTGTCGTTGTTCCAGTACAGGATGTCGAAGGCCGGCGGTTCCTTGCCCAGCAGGTAATTGTTGATCCAGTAGTTCCAGATCAGGTCGTTGGGACGCATCCAGGCGAATACCTTGGCCATGTCCCGGCCGTCGAGTACGCCTTGCTGGTAAGAGCGGCGCTTGGCGGCTTCCAGCGTCTGTTCGTCGGCGAACAGGGTGGCGGGGCTGTCGATCTGGCTGTCCAGCAGGCTCACCAGGTAGCTGGCGCTGGAGATTCGGCGCAGCTGGCGCTTGGCCTGCAGATGGCCTTGCAGCGCGGCGATGGTCAGGCCACCGGCGCAGGCGCCCATCAGGTTGACCTCACGGGCGCCGGTGATTGCGCGGGTTACGTTCAGCGCTTCTTCCAAAGCCGCAACGTAGGTGGACAAGCCCCATTCCCGGTGGCGTACATCCGGGTTGCGCCAGCTGACCATAAACACTTGCAGGCCATTTTTCAGGGCGAACTGGACGAAGCTGTTGTTCGGGCTCAGGTCGAAAATGTAGTACTTGTTGATTTGCGGCGGCACCACCAGCAGCGGCTTGGCGTACTGTTTTTCGCTCATGGGCTTGTACTGGATCAGCTCCAGCAGTTCATTGCGAAACACCACCGAACCGGGTGTGGTGGCCACCGTCTTGCCGACTTCAAAGGCCTGCTTGGTGACCTGGCGCGGCAAGCCGTTGTTGTGCAGCAGGTCGTCGAACAGGTTGCTGACGCCACGCACCACGCTGTTGCCGCCGGAGTTGAGCAGCTCCTTGATCGCCAGCGGGTTGAGCAGGGTGTTGGATGGCGACACCGCATCGTTGAGCAGGGCAAAGGCAAAGTGCGCCCGCGCCCGGTCGTCGGCGCTGAGGTTGCTGTCGTCGATCCAGTGGCGGGTCTGTTTTTGCCAGCTCAGGTAGGCTTGCAGGCTGCGCCGATAAAACGGGTTGAGCTGCCAGGTCGGGTCGGCGAAGCGGCTGTCCTTCGGGTTCGGCTCGTGCACCGTTTCCCCGAGCAGCACGCGGCCCAATTGCCCGCCCAACTTCAAGGCGTGGCGGGCGGTGTGCACCGGATTGCGCAAGCCGTGTGCGGCGACGCTGCGCAGGGTCGAGAGCAAATCCCGGCCGCGCAGGCCGGTGATCGCACTTTCAATATTGATGAACGCGGCGGGTGTGGGCACCGGGTTCGATACGGGTCTTTCTCGCATGCGCCAACACTCCTTCGTCAAGCCATCAACAAGCACGCCAATTCAGAACCATAGTCGGTTCTGGCCAAGTTGCGCGGCGCGGTCGTCCTGACCGCCGCCGTCTAAAGTGCGGGTTGCGGGTGAATCACCGCCCTCAGGCGTTCTTCCTGGAGAAACTTCATGATGATCGGCGCCACGGCCTCGGCCCGGGTAATCAGGAACAGATGGCCGTCGTCGATGATGTGCAGTTGGGCGTTGGGAATGCGCCAGGCCAGCATGCGCATGTTGATCAGCGGGATCAGTGGGTCGTCGTCGCCGGCCAGCACCAGGGTCGGCTGCTTGATCTTGTGCAGCCAGTGGATGCTGGTCCAGCCAAGCCCGGCGAACAGTTGCCAGTAGTAACCCAGCTTGCCCGCCGAACGCACTTTGCTCGCGTGTTCGGCGGCCAGTTTCGAATCCCGACGGAAGGAGCCGCCGTAGATCATCGGTGCAATGCGCACCACGTGGGACGGTTGGATATAACGCCGGGGGCTGGCCATCAGCCACAAGACCTTCGGCTTGCCCGGCACCATGAAGGCACCGGCGGCGGTGGCGGCCAGAATCAGCTTCTTGCAGCGTTCCGGATAGTCATAGGCGAACTGCTGCGCCAGCGCGCCGCCCCAGGAAACGCCCACCGCGTTGACCTGGCCATAGTCCAGGTAGTCGAGCATGCGCGCGGTGAGTTTGGCCAGGCCGGGAAAGCGATAAGGGCGGCTGGGGGTCGACGATCCGCCGACGCCTGGCACATCAAAGGCAATCACTTCCAGGTCCGGGTCCAGGGCCTGGACGAACGGAAACACCAGCTCAAGGTTGGCGCCGATGCCATTGAAAATCAGCAGCGGCGTCAAGTGAGGCTTGCCCGGGCGTACCGCCGTGCGGATGGCTTGGCCATCCAGGTCGATGGTACGGAAGATGAACGGTTGCGGCATGGGCTTACCCTGCAAAGTGGCGCGCTATTCCCTGTCGGAACTCGGTCAGTGTGGGAGCGGGCTTGCTCGCGAAGGCGGTGAATCCGTCTCTAGATGCATCAACTGACACACCCCCTTCGCGAGCAAGCCCGCTCCCACAGTTGATACCGTTCCAGTCACAAAAGTGTGTGTGCTTTATCGTTCATGTACATAAGTGCCCGGCGCCGCTTCCGCCGCTGCATAAGTCTTGTTGCCCAGGTTCGCAGGCGCCTTCTTCAATTTGCCCGACCGCTCCGCCTGCCACGCCTGCCAATGCAACCACCACGAATCGGTGTGCTTGGTGGCGTTCTCCTGCCAGTCCAGGGCCTTGCCCGGCATCGTATCGCTGGTCTGGTAACGCGATTTGGGATTGCCCGGCGGGTTCAGAATGCTCTGGATATGCCCGCTGCTGGACAGCACAAACTCCACCTTGCCGCCAAACAGCTGCGCCGACTTGTAGCAGGACTGCCACGGTGTGATGTGGTCGTTGGTGCCGGCCAAAGAATAAATATCGGCAGTGACCTGCTTCAGGTCGATCGGCGTGCCGCACACTTCCAGGGCATTGGCCCGCACCAAGGGATTGTTCTTGAACAGTTCGATCAGGTCGCCATGGAACGCGGCCGGCAAGCGGGTGGTGTCGTTGTTCCAGAACAGGATGTCGAACACCGGTGGCTCGTTGCCCAGCAGGTAGTTGTTGACCCAGTAGTTCCAGATCAGGTCATTGGGGCGCATCCAGGCAAACACCTTGGCCATGTCGCGGCCTTCCAGCACACCGGCCTGGTAGGAATGGCGCTTGGCTGCTTCCAGGGTCTGTTCGTCGACGAACAACGCCACCTGGGTGTCCAGGGTCGTGTCCAGCACGCTCACCAGCAGGGTCAGGGCGTTGACCTTCTTCTCGCCCAGCGCCGCGTAGTGGCCCAGCAGGGCGGTGCAGGTGATGCCGCCGGAGCAGGCGCCGAGCATGTTGATGTCTTTGCTGCCGGTGATCGCGCTCACCACATCGACCGCTTCTTTCAGCGCCTCGATGTAGGTCGACAGGCCCCACTCGCGCTGGGCCTTGGTCGGGTTGCGCCAACTGACGATAAACGTCTGCTGGTTATTGCGCAGGCAGAAGCGCGCCAGGCTCTTGTCCGGGCTCAGGTCGAATACATAGAACTTGTTGATCTGCGGCGGCACCACCAGCAGCGGACGTTCGTGCACCTGCTCGGTGATCGGCCGGTATTGGATCAGCTCCAGCACATCGTTGCGAAACACCACGGCGCCTTCGGTGGTGCCCAGGCTCTTGCCCACTTCAAAGGCGCCCATGTTGACCTGGCTCGGCATGCCGCCATTGTGCACCATGTCCTTGGCCAGGTGGGACAGGCCATCCAGCAGGCTCTTGCCGCCGGTTTCAAAGAAGCGTTTGACCGCCGCCGGGTTGGCTGCGCTGTTGGTGGGCGCCATGGCCTCGGTCATCAGGTTGATGACGAAGTGGCCGCGGCTGATGTCGTGTTCCGACAGGTTGCTGTCACCGATCCAGTCGTGCAGCTCCTTGCGCCACGCCAGGTAGGTTTGCAGGTAACGTTTGTAGAGCGGGTTCTGGGTCCACGCCGGGTCGTTGAAACGACGGTCGTCGGCCTCGGGTGTCAGCTGTGATTTGCCGAACACCACGTTCTTCAATTCGACGCCGAAATGGGCGACATGCTTGACGCTGTGCAACGGTTGTTTGATGGCCTGGGTCAGCACCATCCGAGCGGATGCCAGTAAATCCTTTTTCCGTAACGCGATGATCGGGTTCAGCCCCAGGGTGTTTTCCGAGGCCTGGCGTTTCAAGTCATCGTTGTTCTTGTTACTCATCTACGACGCTCCATTGTCCGACAGACGAGTACCGGGTACCGCTGTGTACCACTACTTGCCACACAGCACAGCCTGGTACTACTGCTCGGGTGACCGTTAATACCGCATCGTCAAATGCAGGGAACTTGCCAGTTCCATTGGTTACCCGAGTTTAATTTTTTTCGCAAGCGGGCCAATCGTTGGCCACGACAGAGGGGCATTCAAGCAGATGGAATTAGAAAATGCCCACTAATGAGCAAGAGGCCTGGGCTAGAGCATCAGCCGTACGACCGACTGGCTCGGGTCGCGGGTTTTTCCGGCGGCTTTCAGCTCGGCAAGATAGTCAGCCCACAGCGCGTCCTGACGCACGGCAAGTTGATAGAGGTAGTCCCAGGTGAACAATCCGCTGTCATGGCCATCGTCGAAGGTCAATTTCAGTGCGTATTGGCCGGCGGGTTCGATCTTGGTCAAGCCGACATTGAGCTTGCCGAATTGCAGGATCGGTTTGCCGTGGCCCTGGACCTCGGCGGAGGGGGAGTGCACGCGAAGGAATTCGGCGGGCAGTTGATACACCTCGTCGGGACCGTAGGTGAGGCCCAGGGTCCTGGAGGCTTTGTGCAGGTTGATGGCGGTAGGCAGTTTGGTCATTTGGGGAACCGCTCAGAGATGATCCTGAAGGAACCGGCTTTAAACTGTGGGAGCGGGCTTGCTCGCGAATGCGGTGGGTCAGTCACCGTTGCATAAACTGACCCACCGCATTCGCGAGCAAGCCCGCTCCCACATTAAAGCAGAGCGGTTCCTGCGTGAGGCTTACAGGATATAACGAGACAGATCTTCGTTCTGCGCCAATTCGCCCAGGTGGCTGTTGACGTAGTCGGCGTCGATCTTGATTGCTTCGCCATTCTGCGCGCCCGCCATGTCGCCGGCACTGAAGGACACTTCCTCCAGCAGGCGCTCAAGCAGGGTGTGCAAGCGACGGGCACCGATGTTCTCGGTCTTCTCGTTGACCTGCCAGGCAATCTCCGCCAGACGCTTGATACCGTCCGGCAGGAACTCAATGCCCAAGCCTTCGGTTTTAAGCAATTCGCGGTATTGCTCGGTCAGCGACGCATGCGGCTCGCTGAGGATGCGTTCGAAGTCGCCTGGCGTCAGGGCTTTCAGCTCAACGCGAATCGGCAGGCGGCCTTGCAGCTCCGGCACCAGGTCGCTCGGCTTGCTCAGGTGGAACGCACCGGATGCGATAAACAGGATGTGGTCGGTCTTGACCATGCCCAGCTTGGTGTTGACGGTGCAGCCTTCGATCAGCGGCAGCAGGTCGCGCTGCACGCCTTCGCGGGACACGTCGACGCCGCCGGAATTGCCGCGCTTGGCCACCTTGTCGATCTCGTCGATGAACACGATGCCGTGCTGCTCGACCGCTTCCAGGGCCTTGGCCTTGAGTTCTTCCTCATTGACCAGGCGCCCGGCTTCTTCGTCGCGCACCAGTTTCAGCGCTTCCTTCACCTTGAGCTTGCGGCTTTTCTTCTTGCCCTTGCCCATGTTGGCGAACAGGTTCTGCAACTGGCTGGTCATTTCTTCCATGCCAGGCGGTGCGGAGATGTCGACACCGGACACTTCGGCGACTTCGATCTCGATTTCCTTGTCGTCCAGCTGACCTTCACGCAGGCGCTTGCGGAACAGCTGGCGGGTATTGGAATCCGAGCTTGGCGCGGCGTCTTCGTTGAAGCCCATGCGTGCCGGTGGCAGCAAGGCGTCGAGGATGCGTTCTTCAGCGGCGTCTTCGGCGCGATGGCTGACCTTGGTCATTTCCTGTTCGCGCAGCAGCTTCAGGGCAGCGTCGGCCAGGTCACGAATGATCGACTCGACGTCACGGCCCACATAGCCCACTTCGGTGAACTTGGTGGCTTCGACCTTGATGAACGGAGCATTGGCCAACTTGGCCAGGCGCCGGGCGATCTCGGTTTTACCGACACCGGTCGGGCCGATCATCAGGATGTTCTTGGGGGTTACTTCAACGCGCAATTCTTCGGGCAGTTGCATCCGGCGCCAGCGGTTACGCAGGGCGATGGCAACGGCGCGCTTGGCATCGTCCTGGCCGATGATATGGCGATTGAGTTCATGGACGATTTCGCGGGGAGTCATGGACATAGTAATTGGCGGTCCTCAAGCGGGAATAAGCCTGCGGCTTATTCGGCGAGGTCCTGCTCCTCAATGGTCAGGTTGTGGTTGGTGAAGACACAGATGTCGCCAGCGATACCCAGGGCAGTCTCGACGATTTCCCGGGCCGACAGGTCGGTTTTCTTCAGCAGGGCGCTGGCCGCCGCTTGTGCGTAGCCGCCACCGGAGCCCATGGCGATCAGGCCTTCTTCGGGTTCAACCACGTCGCCGTTGCCGGTGATGATCAGCGAGGCGTCTTTGTTGGCGACGGCCAGCATGGCTTCCAGGCGGCTGAGGGAGCGGTCGGTGCGCCATTCTTTGGCGAGCTCGACGGCGGCACGGACCAGGTGGCCCTGGTGCTTCTCAAGTTGGCCTTCAAAGCGCTCGAACAGGGTAAAGGCGTCAGCGGTGGCGCCGGCAAAACCGGCGAGGACCTGGCCGTGGTACAGGCGACGGACTTTTTTCGCGTTGCCTTTCATCACGGTATTGCCAAGTGAAACCTGGCCGTCGCCGCCCATGACGACTTTGCCGTGGCGGCGAACTGAAACGATGGTGGTCAAGGGGAGAGTCTCCACGCTGCGGGGCGAAAATGCCCTGATGGAACTCATATGGGGGTGGCGGGGGGGATTTCAACTGTAGGACGGGAGGGCGGACGAGTGGTGTTTATGTGTCGGACTCGGTCCTGAGGCCGATGAAAATCAAATGTGGGAGCGGGCTTGCTCGCGAATGCGGTGTGTCAGTCACCTAAAATATTGACTGATCTACCGCATTCGCGAGCAAGCCCGCTCCCACATTAACCCGATGCTGTTTCCGGAATCAGCGGCTCTGGCGTTGTTGTAACAACAGGTTGCTAAACCCGGCGCCGGCCAGTTGCTTCTGCGCCACGGTCAGCTGTTCACGGTTGCTGAACGGCCCCACCAGCACGCGATACCAGGTCGCATCCTTAACCGTCCCGGACTCCACCGTCACCGCCTGTCCCAGCAAAATAATCTGCGCGCGCACACGGTCCGCATCCGCCTGTTTCGGGAACGAGCCCGCCTGCAGGAAGAACTTGGTCACCGGCGCGGCCTTGGTGGTGGCAACCGGCGGCGGTGGCGGCGGGGTAATCCCGGCCAGCGCAGCCTGGGCCCGGGCCGTGTCGATCTTCGCTGCTTCCGCCGGGGTAACCGGCGTAGTCGGCACCGGCTGCGGCGTCGGCAGGGTTTTCTCCGGCACGGCGTCCGGCGGCACGATCACTTCCGATTCCGGCAGCAGCGTGTAGAAGTCGTATTTCGGCTTCACCGGCGCAGTCGGGCTAGGCGGTGTCTTGTTCGCCTCGGCCATTTTCGTGGCCTTCTGCTGTTCTTGCTTGACCCGTTTGACGTCATCGCCCTTGCCCGGGTCGAGCTTCATCAGGAATACCACAAACGCGCCGACCGTCAGGCCGATGGCCATCCACAACCAGCCCGGAATAGGTTTCTTCGCCGGTGCCTGGTAGCGGCTGGCGCCGCGCTTGGGTGCAGGTTTTTTCTTGGCAGCCAACTTACATACGCTCCAGAGTTTCCAGGCCCAACAATTCCAGGCCTTGCTTGAGGGTCCGTCCTGCCAGTGCGGCGAGGCGCAGGCGGCTCTGCTTTTGGGCTTCGTCGTCTGCGGTCAGGATCGGGCAGTTCTCGTAGAAGCTGGAGAACAAACCGGCGACTTCGTACAAATAGGTGCAGAGGATGTGCGGTGTGCCTTTTTCGCCGACGCTGTTCAGCACTTCGCCGAATTGCGCGAGCTTGGCGGCCAGTTCCTGCTCGTGTGGCGCCTCAAGGTTGATCTGGCCTTCGACTTCGCTGAAGTCCTTGCCCAGCTTGCGGAACACACCGGCCACCCGCGTGTAGGCATACAGCAGGTACGGCGCAGTGTTGCCTTCGAAGTTGAGCATCAGTTCGAAGTTGAAGCTGTAGTCGCTGGTGCGGTGCTTGGACAGGTCGGCGTATTTCACCGCGCCAATCCCCACCACGCGGGCGATGTTGCGCAGGTCGGCTTCGGCCAGCTCCGGGTTCTTTTCCTTCACCAGGTTGTAGGCGCGGTCCTGGGCTTCGTTCAGCAGGTCGATCAGCTTCACGGTGCCGCCGTCACGGGTCTTGAACGGGCGGCCATCGGCGCCGTTCATGGTGCCGAAGCCCATGTGTTCCATCTGCATCGGGTGGGTCACGAAACCGGCGCGGCGCGCCACTTCAAACACTTGCTGGAAGTGCAGGGCCTGGCGCTGGTCAACGAAATACAGGGCACGGTCGGCTTTCAGCACGCCGCTGCGGTAGCGCACGGCGGCCAGGTCGGTGGTGGCGTAGAGGTAGCCGCCATCGGCCTTGACGATGATCACCGGCAGCGGGTCGCCATCGGCGGTCTTGAATTCTTCGAGGAACACGCACTGCGCGCCGTTGCTTTCAACCAGCAGGCCCTTGGCCTTGAGGTCGTTGACCACGTTGATCAGGTCGTCGTTGTAGGCGCTTTCGCCCATCACGTCGGCCATGGTCAATTTGACGTTGAGCAGCTCGTAGATTTCCTGGCAGTGGGACAGCGAGATCTCGCGGAAGCGGCCCCACAGTTCCAGGCATTCGGCATCGCCGGCTTGCAGCTTGACCACCAGGCCACGGGCGCGGTCGGCGAATTCTTCGGATTCGTCGAAACGCTTCTTGGCGGCGCGGTAGAAGTTCTCCAGGTCCGACAGCTCGTTGCTGGTGATCGGGTTTTCCTGCAGATAGGCCATCAACATGCCGAACTGGGTACCCCAATCGCCCACGTGGTTCTGGCGGATCACGTCATCGCCGAGGAACTCCAGGACCCGCGCCACGCCGTCACCGATGATGGTGGAGCGCAGGTGGCCCACGTGCATTTCCTTGGCCAGGTTCGGTGCCGACAGGTCGATGGCCACGCGCTGTGCCGGGCCGGCCTTGCGCACGCCGATTTTCGCGTCGGCCAGGGCCGCGTCCAGGCGCGAAGCCAGGGCCTGGGTGTTCTGGAAGAA
The DNA here is from genome assembly GCF_013385495.1 of Pseudomonas sp. F8002. Taxonomy (NCBI): domain Bacteria; kingdom Pseudomonadati; phylum Pseudomonadota; class Gammaproteobacteria; order Pseudomonadales; family Pseudomonadaceae; genus Pseudomonas; species Pseudomonas sp. F8002. The sequence goes on from NZ_JACAPW010000032.1 coordinate 45,760, forward strand.
GTTGATGAAGCCTGGGCCGGCGATTTCAGCCTTGGTCACCTGCGGGTCGGCCGGCAGCGCGGCGATGATTTTTTCCGCCAGGTCGCGCGGCTTCAGGCCGGCCGGCTTGGCCAGCATCATCGCGATGTTGCTGGCGAAATCACCGTGGGTCTTGTCGCGGGTATTTTCCACCTGGATCGCCGGCGTCAGGCCTTCAGGCAACACACCTTCGTTGACGAGTTGGGTGAGGGCTTGTTGGATCAGCTGGCGAATGGTGTCTTTCATGGTGTTCTCTTTCGACCGCAAGCGGTGGCGCGCGATGCGCAGGTGGAAAAACTGGGCATTATCCGTGGCGAGGGCGGGCTTGCCAACCTTCGCGGGACCTTGACGGACGATTAACCTGTGGCGAGGGAGCTTGCTCTGGCGAGGGAGCTTGCTCCCGCTGGAGTGCGTAGCGCTCCCGGCTTTTTTGGGGCTGCTACGCAGCCCAGCGGGAGCAAGCTCCCTCGCCACAGGGGGTTAGTACAAATCTACCGGGTCTACGTCCAGCGACCATCTCACCTGGCGACCACTGGGCATTTGCTCCAGCGCAAGTAACCAGCTGCTTAATAAACGATGCAGCGGCGCGCGGGCGCTGGCTTGCAAGAGTAGCTGGGCGCGGTAACGCCCGGCGCGGCGTTCCATCGGTGCTGGCACCGGGCCCAATAGCTCGATGCCGGTCAGACCCAGTTCCCCCAGCAAACGTTCAGCCTCGCTGCACGCTTCATCCAGGAAACCTTCGGCCTGCCCCGGCTTGTGCGCTTCGGCCCGCAGCAGCGCCAGATGCGCAAACGGTGGCAGACCTGCCGAGCGTCGCTCGCTCAAGGCCTGTTCGGCGAAGGCAAAGTAGCCTTGTTCTGTCAGTTGAATCAGCAGCGGGTGGTCGGCCAGGTGCGTCTGGATGATCACCTTGCCCGGCTCTTCGGCCCGCCCGGCCCGGCCTGCGACCTGCACGATCAACTGCGCCATGCGCTCGCTGGCGCGAAAATCCCCGGAGAACAGCCCGCCGTCGGCATCCAGGATCGACACCAGGGTCACCCGTGGGAAGTGATGCCCTTTGGCAAGCATCTGCGTGCCCACCAGAATGCACGGCTGGCCCTTCTGGATCGTTGCGAACAACTGATTCATCGCGTCCTTGCGCGAGGTGCTGTCGCGGTCGACCCGCAGCACCGGGTAATCCGGGAACAGGATGCCCAGTCGTTCTTCGGCGCGCTCGGTGCCCGCACCCACCGGTCGCAAGTCGACTTTGCCGCACTGCGGGCAGTGCCGCGGCACCCGTTCCACATGGCCGCAGTGATGGCAGCGCAACTCGCCGGAGCGCTGGTGCACGGTCATTCGCGCATCGCAGCGATTGCACTCGGACATCCAGCCGCAGTCGTGGCACAGCAGCGTCGGCGCAAAACCCCGGCGGTTGAGGAACACCAGCACTTGCTGGCCCGCCGCGAGGGTTTGCCCGATGGCTTGTTGCATCGGCCCGGAAATGCCGCTGTCCAGCGGGCGACTTTTCACGTCCAGGCGCAGGAAGCGTGGCTGCTTGGCGCCGCCGGCCCGCTCGTTCAGGCGCAGCAGGCCGTAGCGCCCGGTGTAGGCGTTGTGCAGGCTTTCCAGGGAAGGCGTGGCCGAGCCCAGCACAATCGGGATGTTTTCCTGGCGGGCGCGCACCAGCGCCAGGTCGCGGGCGTGGTAGCGCAGGCCTTCCTGCTGTTTATAGGAGCCGTCGTGTTCTTCGTCGATGATGATCAGCCCGGGATTTTTCATCGGGGTGAACAGCGCCGAACGGGTGCCGATAATAATGTCGGCCTCACCGTCCCGGGCGGCGAGCCAGGATTCCAGGCGCTCGCGGTCGTTGACCGCCGAGTGCACCAGGGCGATGCGCGCGTTGAAACGCTGCTCGAAACGCGCCAGGGTTTGCGGGCCGAGGTTGATCTCGGGGATCAGCACCAGTGCCTGTTTGCCGGCTTCGAGGGTTTCGCGGATCAGTTGCAAATAGACTTCGGTCTTGCCGCTGCCGGTGACGCCCGCCAGCAGGAACGCGTGGAAACTGTCGAAACCGGCGCGAATCGCTTCATAGGCGGCGCGTTGTTCGGGGTTGAGCGGCAGTTCCGGCTGGGCCAGCCAGTGTTCGTGGCGCTCGCCGGGGGCGTGCTTGCGGATTTCCACTTGCACCAGGCCTTTGGCGAGTAGCAAATCCAGGCTGTCCTTGCTCAGCATCAACTTGCTTAACAGCTGATGGGCGACGCCGTGGGGATGCTGGGCCAGGGTTGCCAGGGCTTCACGCTGGCGCGGGGCGCGGGCGATGCGCGGGTCGTCCATGCGCGCCCCCGGGACCATCGACCAGAAACGCTCCTGACGCGCCTCGGCCAGTTCGCCCTGGCGCAACAGCACCGGCAGCGCCCAGCTCAAGGTGTCGCCGAGGCTGTGCTGGTAATACTGCGAGGTCCACAGGCACAGTTTGAACAGTGCGGGCGGCAGCGGCGGCGTGCTGTCGAGGATGGCCACGGCGGGCTTGAGCTTCTCGGCGGGCACTTCGCTGTGATCGGCGACCTCCACCAGGATGCCGATCATCTCCCGCCGGCCAAACGGTACCCGTACGCGCATGCCGGGCTGCAACTGCGACCGCAATACGCCGGCAGGGGCCCGATAATCGAACAGGCGGCGCAGGGGCGAGGGCAGGGCGAGGCGCAAAATGGCGTCGGGCACGCGGGGGTTCTCATATGACGGGCGGCGAAGAAGGGCGGGAGCCTAGCAGACCAGCGGTGGATGTGGGAGCCGGGCTTGCCCGCGATAGTATCGACACGGTGCACCTGAGGCACCGCGGCGCCTGCATCGCGGGCAAGCCCGGCTCCCACAGGACCTTGTGTATGCCGTGCTTTTCTGATGAAAGGGGCCGTAGTGCTTCTTGCGCGTTTAAAAAGGTCTGGTAGAATCCGCGGCCTAATTACGTGCGGTATTCAACAATAGTGTTGATTGGCGGCACGCTAGCCTGAGGAATACACCATGAAAGCCGATATCCATCCAAACTATGTTGCCATCGACGTTACCTGCAGCTGCGGTAACAAGTTCGAAACCCGTTCGACTTTCGGCAAAGCTCTGCCAATCGACGTGTGCAACGAGTGCCACCCGTTCTACACCGGTAAGCAGAAGACTCTGGATGTTGGCGGCCGTGTTGACCGCTTCAAGACCCGCTTCGGTGCTTTCGGCGCTAAAGCTGCTCCTAAAGCCGAGTAAGGCTGGTTCGCTTGGATGGCCTGTATGGCTTGTCCTCGCTGATGAAAAAGGCGTCCCTCGTGGGCGCCTTTTTTGTGTCTGCGATTTGGCTGGCGCCCGCCCAGGCCGAGGTGTTCTGCCCGGCGCCCGGCGATGTCGCGACCTTCGACGTGCAGCGGGTAGTGGATGGTGACACCGTGCGCCTCAAGGACGGCCGCAGCATACGCATGATCGGCGTCAATGCCCCGGAAACCGGCAAGCAGGGGCGCACTGATGAGCCCTTCGCCGTGGCTGCTCGCGAGCGCCTGCAAAGTCTTGTGGACGCGAGCGGTGGGCGCGTTGGCGTGGTGCCCGGACGGGAGAGCAAGGACCGTTACGGCCGCACCCTGGCCCATCTCTACGGTGCCAATGGAGCAAATCTGGAGGCACAGTTGCTCGCCGAAGGCCTTGGCTTCCAGGTGGCCGTCGCGCCGAACGTGGAACTGGTGGCCTGCCAGCAAGCCGCCGAACGCAGCGCCCGGCAGGCCCGGCTGGGGGTGTGGCGCCGGTCACCGGTGGTCGATGCGGCGAAGATCCGGCGCTCGGGCTTTGCGGTGGTCAGCGGCCGAGTGAGCAAAATCGAACGCAATCGCGGCGGAGTCTGGATCGAGTTGCAGGGCTCACTGGTATTACGCATTGCGCCCAATCAGGTGGCCACGTTCGACAGTGTGCTGTTGAAGGGTTTGCAGGGCCAGTCCATCGAAGCCCGCGGCTGGGTGCTGGACCGCTACCGACGCGGCGGCCTGGAAAAGGGCCAGGCACGCTGGCTGTTGCCACTGACCGATCCCGGCATGCTCGAGCAGGCGCCGTAAGAAAAAATTGTAGACATTTTTCAGGTCGATTGTGAACAGTTGAGCCCTTGTATCCCGTGGCTCTTGGCCAAAAGTCGTAGGGCAGGGCCCTTGACACCTGTGACTGCCCAGTCTTGTGGGGACTTTGCGACACGCGTATCCTCGGCGGTCCGTCGACCAACAGTAAAAGCGGAATGCCGATATGTCTGATTTGAAAACTGCCGCTCTCGAATATCATGCCCATCCTCGTCCAGGAAAGCTGAGTGTAGAGCTCACCAAAGCCACTGCCACCGCCCGCGACCTGTCGCTGGCCTACAGCCCTGGCGTTGCCGAGCCCGTACGTGAAATCGCCCGCGATCCTGAACTGGCCTACAAGTACACCGGCAAAGGCAACCTGGTTGCAGTGATCTCTGATGGCACCGCGATCCTCGGCCTGGGTAACCTCGGCCCATTGGCTTCCAAGCCAGTCATGGAAGGTAAAGGCGTGCTGTTCAAGCGCTTCGCCGGCATTGACGTATTCGATATCGAAGTGGACTCCGAAAGCCCGCAGGCTTTCATCGACACCGTCAAGCGCATCTCCATCACCTTCGGTGGCATCAACCTGGAAGACATCAAGGCACCTGAGTGCTTCGAGATCGAAAAGGCCCTGATCGAACAGTGCGACATCCCGGTATTCCACGATGACCAGCACGGCACCGCGATCGTTACCGCGGCCGGCATGATCAATGCCCTGGAAATCGCCGGCAAAACCCTTGGCGAAGCCAAGATCGTTTGCCTGGGCGCCGGCGCTGCGGCCATCTCTTGCATGAAGTTGCTGGTGAGCATGGGCGCCAAGCTGGAAAACATCTACATGGTCGACAGCAAGGGCGTTGTGCAGTCCGAGCGTACCGACCTGAACCAGTACAAGGCGATGTTCGCGCATCCGTCCTCCAAGCGTACCCTGGCTGACGCCCTGGACGGTGCAGACGTGTTCGTTGGCCTGTCCGGCCCGAACCTGCTGAGCGCCGAAGGCCTCAAGTCCATGGCCGCCAACCCGATCGTGTTCGCGTGCTCCAACCCGGATCCGGAAATCTCCCCGGAACTGGCCCATGCCACCCGTAACGACGTGATCATGGCCACCGGCCGTTCGGACTACCCGAACCAGGTCAACAACGTACTGGGCTTCCCGTTCATCTTCCGTGGTGCCCTGGACGTTCGCGCCAAGCGCATCAACGAAGAGATGAAAGTCGCGGCCGCCAACGCCCTGCGCGAACTGGCCAAGCTGCCGGTTCCTCAGGAAGTGTGCGACGCCTACGGCGGCATCAAGCTGGAATTCGGTCGTGAGTACATCATCCCGAAACCAATGGACAAACGCCTGATCACCCTGATCTCCGATGCCGTGGCCAAAGCCGCAATCGAGACGGGTGTGGCCACCCTGCCGTATCCGAAGAACTACCCGCTGCAAAGCGTGGATGATGTGTTCAACGGCTAAGCCGTTGTAGCGCACCACCAAAAAGCCCCGGCTCTTGCGAGTCGGGGCTTTTTTATTGCCTGTTGATCAGTTCAAGGCTTGCGACGATCCAAATGTGGGAGCCGGGCTTGCCCGCGATGAGGGCAGGACAGTTAACACAACTGTGACTGACCCTCCGCTATCGCGGGCAAGCCCGGCTCCCACAGGGGACTTGCGTCAGAACAAATCGATCGGCGCCGCCTCGTCCGCCGGCAGCGGGCTGCCCGGTGCAACACCATTGCCCAGCTCGTTGAGCGACGGCGGCGTGTCCTCGCTCTTGAACAGCTCGAAGTACGCATTCGGCGTGCTCGGCGCTGCTGCACGGCCGCTGACCGGGTCGATCCGCAGGCTCAGGATGCCTTCCGGTTCCGGCTGGGTATGCAGCGGCATATCCTTCAGCGCGGCGCCCATGTAGCTCATCCAGATCGGCAGCGCGACAGTGCCGCCGAACTCCCGGCGACCGAGGCTTTCCGGCTGGTCGTAACCGGTCCATACGGTGGTCACGTAGTCGGCGTTGTAGCCTGAGAACCAGGCATCCTTGGAATCGTTGGTGGTACCGGTCTTGCCGGCGATATCGGCACGGCCCAGGGCCAGGGCACGACGCCCCGTACCTTTCTTGATCACGTCTTCCAGGATGCTGTTGAGGATGTAGGTGGTACGGCCATCCACAACGCGTTCGGCTACCGCCGGCGCTTGTGGTGCGGCGGGTGCACCAGCTGCCGGGGCTTCGCCTGGCGTCGGCTCGATGGTGATGCCGCCGTTGGCCGGTGCTGCCTGGCCGTCAGTGGCCGCGACGCCATTGACCACGTCGCCCGGTACCCGTGGCGGGTTGGCGGTGAACAGGGTTTCGCCGCTACGGCTTTCGATCTTGTCGATCAGGTACGGGGTGATCTTGTAGCCGCCGTTGGCAAAGGTGCTCCAGCCGGTGGCGATTTCCATCGGTGTCAGCGTGGCGGTACCCAGTGCCAGGGACAGGTTGGGCGGCAGGTCCGACTTGTTGAAGCCGAAGCGGGTGATGTAGTCGATGGTCTTGCCTACGCCCATCGCCTGCAGCAGGCGGATCGACACCAGGTTACGCGACTTGTACAGCGCCTCGCGGACGCGGATCGGGCCGAGGAAGGTGTTGGTGTCGTTCTTCGGGCGCCAGACTTTGTCCAGGTACTCGTCGACGAACACGATCGGTGCATCGTTGACCAGGCTGGCGGCGGTGTAGCCGTTATCCAGTGCAGCGCTGTAGATGAACGGCTTGAAGCTGGAACCCGGCTGGCGCTTGGCCTGGGTGGCGCGGTTGTAGTTGCTCTGCTCGAAGGCAAAGCCGCCGACCAGGGCACGGATTGCACCGTTCTGCGGGTCAAGCGACACCAGCGCGCCCTGTGCCACGGGCACCTGGCTGAATTTCAGGCTGTCGTCCTTCTGGCGCTGCACACGAATCAGGTCGCCGACCTGCGCCACGTCCGACGGCTGCTTGGGCATCGGGCCCATGCTGTTGGTGTTCAGGAAAGGGCGGGCCCATTTCATGCTGTCCCACGACACATGCTCTTCGCCGGTGCGGGTCAGTACCTGCACGCCATCTTTCTTCACCTGGGTGACGATGGCGGGTTCAAGGCCGCTGATCGGGCGCTGTTTGCCCAGCTCGACGGTCCAGGCGCTCAGGGTCTTGCCCGGCAGGCGTGATTCAGGGCCGCGGTAGCCATGGCGCTGGTCATAGGCGACCAGGCCATCGTGTACCGACTTGTTGGCGATTTCCTGCAGGTTGCTCGGAATCGTCGTGGTCACGCGGAAACCTTCGGTGTACGCCTCGCTGCCATAGCGGCCGACCATCTCGGCACGGGCCATTTCGGCGATATACGGGGCATTCACTTCCGGGGTCGGCACGTGATAGCTGGCGTTCAGCGGCTCGGCCACCGCACTTTCGTACGCGGCCTGGTCGATCTTGCCCAGCTTGTACATGCGGCCCAGGATCCAGTCGCGGCGCTCTTTGCTGCGCGCCGGGTTGGCCAGCGGGTTAAAGCGTGAAGGCGCCTTGGGCAGGCCGGCAATCATCGCCATCTGCGCCAGGCTGGCGTCACGAATCGACTTGCCGTAGTAAACCTGCGAAGCCGCCTCGATGCCGTAGGCGCGGTTGCCCAGATAGATCTTGTTGACGTACAGCTCAAGGATCTCGTCCTTGGTCAGCTGACGTTCGATCTGCAACGCCAGGAGGATTTCCGTGGCTTTGCGGGAAAAGCTGCGTTCGCTGGTCAGGAAGAAGTTCTTCGCCACCTGCATGGTGATGGTGCTGCCACCGGATTGAATGTGTCCGCTTTTGACCAATTGCGTGGCCGCCCGCACCAGGCTGCTTGGGTCGACGCCATAGTGATTGGCGAAGTTATCGTCTTCAGCCGACAGCAGGGCGTTGATGAAATTGGGTGGAATGTCGGCGAAACGGATCGGTGTGCGGCGCATTTCGCCGAACTCCGCGATCAGTTTTTCATCGCTGCTGTAGACCCGCAAAGGAATCTGCAACTGGATACTTCTCAGGGCCTCTACGGAGGGCAAACCCGGACTAAGGTAGAGATAGGCCCCGCTGAGCACGAGCATCAGCCCGCAGACGATCGCGACAATGGAGTACCCGAAAAACTTCAGCAGACGAATCAAGGCTTTTGGATTTCCAAGGAAAAGAATGGGTTAGGCGTCGGGGCATGCACGGCAAGTGGTGGATCGACCCGGCCAGCAGATAAACGCGGGAAAAAACGCTGGGCATTAAAGCATTTTTCGGCTTCGGGCGTCATTCGCGCCGCTCATACAAGCCGACCGAATGCAGGAAGCCTGGCAGCAATCAGTCCGTAAGACAGGGAAAGTTTTGGGGAGTTTTATGAGAAAGGGATTTTTCAGGCGAAAAGCCGATGCCGTCCTGGGTATCGACATCAATGACACCGGCGTCAGGCTGGTGGAGCTGGAGGCTTCAGGCACTGGCTACAGCGTGCGGGGCTACGCCATGCAGCAGTTGCCGGCCCATGCGGTGGTCGACAGCAGCGTGGTTGATTTCGATGCCGTCGCGCAGGCACTTTCCCGGGCGCTGGTACAGGCGCATACATCACTCAGGCATGCCGCCGTGGCCGTGGCAGGGCCCTCGGTGATTACCCGCGTGCTGGAGATGGACACGGGGCTGACGGATGCTGAAATGGTGCGTCGAATCCATGGGGAAGCAGACCAGTACATTCCTTATCCGCTGGAGGATGTGGCTATCGACTTCCAGGTGCAGGGCCCGTCGGCCCATGACCCGCAAAGCGTCGATGTGCTGCTGGTTGCCTGCCTCAAGGAACAGGTGGAGGCCCGTGAGGCGGTTTTGGCCCTTGCGGGGCTGGCGACGCGGATAGTGGATGTCGAAGCATTTGCATTGGCTCGCGCGGGCAGGCAGGCTTCGGACAGCATCACGCCGGGCCGTCGTGTCGATGGCGCGCAATGGGCCGTGGATGCCCAGGGAATGGGAGTGGCCTGCGGGCTGGCCCTGAGGAGTTTCGACTGATGACACGAATCAACCTGTTGCCGTGGCGCGCAGAACGGAATGAGCGGCGGCGCAAATATTTTCTGGTGTTTTTGGCGGGGGCTGCAGCGGTGGCGCTGGCTGCGGTTTGGCTGGCAGACCAGGTGATCGACCGTGCAATCGATCGGCAGTTGGCCCGCAATAACCAGTTGAGCCAGGGTGTCACCGGGCTCGACTCGCGGATCAAGGCCATCGACGAACTGCATGAGCAGCGCCAGCAGTTGATGGAACGGATGAAAGTTGTGCAGGGTTTGCAGGACGATCGTGCGGCGGGTGCTCAGTTGCTGGACCAGTTGGCCCGCGCCGTGCCGGAGGGGGTGCAGTTGCGCGAAGTGAGCGTCGACGGCGGTTCTGTTTCCATCAGCGGCACGGCCGGATCGAACCGGGACATTGCTCAGTTCATGCGAGGCCTCGAAGCTGCCGAAGACTTGGAAGCGCCCCGGCTTCAACGGGTTCGCGGCGCGCAGGAGGGCGACGACAATGGCTTCCAGTTGACGGTTCGCCATGGACACTCGGATGAGGTGCGCCAATGAGAGGGGCGTCAGGCCTGCCAGGGCTGACGGAATCCGATATAACCCAGCTCTGCCAGAACGCCGCCAACTGGCCCTTGCCGGGCAAGGCGTTGCTGGCTGGCGCGGTGGTTTGCCTGCTGTGGGCGGTGGGCAATACCTTCTACTTGAGTGGGGCGCGGGAGCAACTGCGCCAGCTTGAGTCGCAGGAAGTGGCGCTTGAACAGCAGGTCGCGCTGAAAACCAGCCAGGCTGCCGGCCTGGAGTCCCTGGCCCGCGAACTCGAAACAATGCGAGGCCATTTCGCCAACCTGTTACGGTGGCTGCCTGCCGACCCCCAGGTACCCGGCCTGCTTGAAGATATTGGCCGCCTGAGTGCCGCCAATGGCTTGGTGCTGGAGGCCATCGAACTTCGGGATGACCAGTCTCGTGCCCTGTACATCGAATCGCCCATGCAGATTGGCGTCACCGGGACTTTTCACGACCTGGCGGCGTTCATCAACGGCATGGCCAGCTTGCCGGGAATTGTCACGGTGCATGACTTGGCATTCAGTCCTGTCGATCCCTCGGTGTTGCATCTCAGTCTGGTAGCCAGGACTTATCGTCACAACCGCCAGGCGGGCGATGACCTGGAGGTTGATTTGCACCCGCCGGCACAGGCTGCCGCCGAGCCCGGGCTGCAGCAAGTGGCCTACGATTTTGCAGCCTTGCGCGACCCTTTCCAGCCGCCCTCTCGCCAACTGGTTCGACCCGCCGGGCGACCGGCTGCCGGACCTGATCTCGCCAGGCCTCGCGGAATCCTCGAAGGCTTCGCCGTGGAGCAGTTCGAAATGGTCGGGACCTTGTCCCTGGGGGCTCAAACCTTCGCCCTGCTGCGCGGAGCGTCGTCTGTCCATCGGCTGGCAATCGGCGATTACCTGGGCCCGGACCACGGGCGCATCACGGCGATTCATGACTCCCATGTCGAACTGGCCGAGCTTTTCCCGGATGGCCAGGGCGCGTGGCTGGAACGCTCGCAAACCCTTGCCCTGAACGTGAACTCATAACGGAAACAAACAATGAAAAGGACTTTTTCGTCCTTCGGTGTGGCGCTATGGATAGCGTTCACGGCACCGATGGTCATGGCTGTGCCCAATCGAATCGACTTGATTCACCTGCCGCCACCTGGCAATGCGCCCCTGAGTACCGGACGCGTGGCATTTACCGGGGACAAGCTGTCCCTCAACTTCCAGAACATCGAGTTGCGCGCGGTGCTGCAACAGATTGCTGACGTTGCCGGCCTCAATCTGGTGACCAGTGACGACGTGCAGGGTTCGATCACCCTGCGCCTCAAGGACGTGCCCTGGGACCAGGCCCTGGACCTGGTGCTGCAAACCAAGGGGCTGGACAAGCGTGTGACGGCCAATGTGCTGCTGGTCGCGCCGGCCGAGGAGTTGGCCGCCCGCGAGTTGCTGGCGATGGAGTCGCGCAAGCAAATGACTGAGTTGGCACCGCTGCGCCGCGAGTTGCTGCAAGTCAATTACGCCAAGGCGTCGGACCTGGCCAAGCTCTTCCAGTCGGCCGTGGGCCTGGAAGGTGCAACCGATGAGCGCGGCTCGGTGGCGGTGGATGACCGCACCAACAACATCATCGCCTACCAGACCCGGGAGCGGCTGGAGGAGCTGCGCAAGATTGTGGCGCAACTGGATATTCCGGTAAGGCAGGTGATGATCGAGGCGCGGATCGTCGAGGCCAATGTGGATTACGACAAAAGCCTTGGCGTGCGCTGGGGCGGGCAACTGAATCGGGGTAACTGGGGGGCTGGCGGGATCAGGAAGCCGTTGGCGGAGGGGGCCGAGCCGCCTGAAACCCCGCCCAGCTCGCCGTTTGTGGACCTGGGGGCGGTCAACGGCAGCGCCGGCCTGGGTGTCGCGTTTATCACCGACAACCTGCTGCTGGACCTGGAACTGACCGCCATGGAAAAAACCGGCAATGGTGAAATCGTTTCGCAGCCCAAGGTCGTCACCTCCGACAAGGAAACCGCGCGAATCCTCAAGGGCACCGAGATTCCCTATCAGGAGTCCAGCTCCACCGGCGCGACCTCGGTGTCGTTCAAGGAGGCCTCCTTGTCATTGGAAGTGACCCCGCAAATCACCCCGGACGGCTGGGTGATCATGGAGGTCAAGGTCACCAAGGACGAGCCCGACTACCTGAACAGGCTCAACGATGTGCCGCCGATCAAGAAAAACGAGGTCAATGCCAAGGTGCTGGTCAAGGACGGGGAGACCATCGTGATCGGCGGGGTTTTCTCCAATACTCAAAGCAAAGTGGTAGATAAAGTGCCATTTTTGGGCGATGTGCCGTATCTTGGCCGCCTTTTCCGGCGGGATGTGGTTTCGGAGAAAAAATCCGAGCTGCTGGTATTCCTGACTCCGCGTATTATGAATAACCAGGCGATTGCTGTGAGTCGTTGATTCTGTGCGAAATTTGATTCTTGTAGGACCGATGGGGGCTGGAAAAAGCACCATCGGCCGTTTGCTGGCCAAAGAGCTGCGCCTGCCATTCAAAGACTCCGATAAGGAAATTGAATTGCGCACGGGCGCCAATATCCCGTGGATCTTCGATAAGGAAGGCGAACTGGGCTTTCGCGACCGCGAGCAGGCGATGATTGCCGAACTGTGCGGCTGCGATGGCGTGGTATTGGCCACCGGCGGTGGCGCAGTGATGCGCGACGAGAACCGCCGGGCGCTGCACGCCGGCGGTCGCGTGGTTTATCTGCACGCGTCTGTCGAGCAGCAGGTGGGCCGCACCGCTCGCGACCGCAATCGCCCATTGCTGCGCACCGCCGACCCGGCAAAAACCCTGCGGGACCTGCTGACGCTGCGCGACCCGCTTTATCGGGAAATCGCCGATCTGGTGGTGGAAACCGATGAGCGGCCGCCACGAATGGTGGTTCTCGACATTCTCGAGCGCCTGGCACAGTTGCCACCCCGTTAAAGCCAGGGCCGAAATGCGCTATCCTCGGCGGCGCGTCATGACCGTCCGAGTTGTGGCGTAGAGCCATCAGGCAGCGTCAGATCCCGACGTTGCCGACAACGTTAATGTAGGGCAGGACGCCTGCTTTCATCTTCAACGCGGGGACACATGCAGACACTTAAGGTCGATCTTGGCGAGCGCAGCTACCCGATCCATATTGGCGAAGGTTTGTTGGACCAGCCCGAGTTGCTCGCACCGCATATTGCCGGGCGGCAAGTGGCGATCATCTCCAATGAAACGGTCGCGCCGCTGTATCTTGAGCGTCTGAGCCGCAGCCTGGCGGCGTACTCGGTGATCTCGGTGGTGCTGCCGGACGGCGAGGCCTTCAAGACCTGGGAAACCCTGCAACTGATCTTTGATGGCCTGCTGACGGCCCGTCATGACCGGCGCACCACGGTGGTGGCCCTGGGTGGCGGTGTGATCGGCGACATGGCCGGCTTTGCGGCCGCCTGCTATCAGCGCGGCGTGGACTTTATCCAGGTACCGACCACCTTGCTGTCCCAGGTCGATTCGTCGGTGGGCGGCAAGACGGGCATCAACCACCCGCTGGGCAAGAACATGGTCGGCGCGTTCTATCAGCCGAATGTGGTGCTGATCGACACTGCCACCCTCAATACCCTGCCACCCCGCGAGCTGTCGGCGGGCCTGGCGGAAGTCATCAAGTACGGGCTGATCTGCGACGAGCCGTTCCTGACCTGGCTGGAAGAACACGTCGACGCCCTGCGCGCCCTCGACCAGGTGGCACTCACCGAAGCGATTTCCCGCTCCTGCGCCGCCAAGGCGCTGGTGGTGAATGCCGACGAGCGTGAGTCCGGCGTGCGCGCCACCTTGAACCTCGGCCACACCTTCGGCCATGCGATCGAGACCCACATGGGCTATGGTGTGTGGTTGCATGGAGAGGCCGTAGCGGCTGGCACAGTGATGGCATTGGAGATGTCGCAACGCCTGGGCTGGATCAGCGCCCAGGAGCGTGATCGCGGGATCCGCCTGTTCCAGCGCGCCGGGTTGCCGGTCATTCCTCCCGAGGAGATGACCGAGGCAGATTTTCTCGAACATATGGCAATAGACAAGAAAGTGATCGACGGTCGACTGCGACTGGTGCTGTTGCGCCGAATGGGCGAAGCGGTAGTGACCGACGATTATCCGAAAGAGATTTTACAGGCCACGCTGGGAGCGGATTACCGCGCCCTGGCCCAGCTTAAAGGTTAATAAGATCCCGATGACTAGTTTGCATGCCGACGAGGCGTTCCTCGGCCATTACCAGTTAAGCCACGACCCTTTTGCTCCTCGGGTGCCTGGTTTCAAGTTTTTCCCTGCGCAACGCAAGCCGGTGCTGGGGCAACTGCACCACCTGGCGCGCTACAGCCAGTTGCTGCTGGTGGTCACCGGCCCATTGGGCAGCGGCAAGACCTTGCTGCGCCAGGCGCTGGTGGCCAGCACCAACAAGCAATCGGTACAGAGCGTGGTGGTTTCCGCCCGTGGTGCCGGTGATGCGGCAGGCGTGTTGCGTCAAGTGGCCCAGGCCCTCGACGTGTCCACTGCCGAGCCGAATGCGATCCTCAAGCAAGTGGTGCAACTGGGCCTGACCGGCCAGGAAGTCTACCTGCTGGTGGATGACGCCGAGCAGCTCGACGAATCTGCCCTGGAAGCGTTGCTGGCCCTGGCGGCCGGTACGCCTGAAGGGCGCCCGCATGTGTTCCTGTTTGGCGAGTCTTCGCTGATCGCCGAACTTGAACAGATCAGCGGTGAGCAGGAGCTGTTCCACGTCATCGAACTGCAGCCTTACGAAGAAGAAGAAACCCGCGAATACCTGGCCCAGCGGTTGGAAGGCGCGGGGCAGGGCATCGAACTTTTCTCCGCTTCGCAGATCTCTGATATTCACGAAAGCTCCGACGGCTGGCCTGGCACCATCAACCAGGTTGCCCGGGATGCCATGATCGAAGCCATGATTGCCAGCCGCTCAGCGGTAAAGCGTCCAAAGATGGGGTTTACTATGCCGAAGAAGCACGTATTGGCAATTTCTGCCGTTGTCGTGGTTGCCGTCGCCGCCGCCTGGTTGATTCCAGGTCGCAACAAGGCACCGACCACCGCTGGCGCGCCAACCGAACAGGCGCAGTTGCCACTGGGCAAGCCAACACCGAACGTTGAGTTTGCCAACTCCGGCCAACCCACCAACCTGCCAATGGTCGGCCAACCGGTGATGCGCGGCCCGCTCGCCGAAGAAGCTGGCGGCATCTCCGAAGGCGACGATGGGGTGCCCGTTGAAGGCTCCAGCGCCACGCCGCCGACCGTGACCACCACCGCGCCACCTGCGGGCGTGCCAGCCGGTCAGCCAGCGGCCAAGCCGACGCCAGCGCCAGCCCAGGTCGCCACCGCCAAGCCTGCGCCTGTGGCCAAGCCAGTCGCCCCGGCGCCTGCGGCCAAGCCGGCTCCAGCCGCCAAGCCTGCCGAAAAACCGGCCGTCGTGGCCAAGGCCGCGACTGGCGCTGCCGGCAGCAGCTGGTATGCCAGCCAGCCTACCGGTAACTTCGTGGTGCAGATCCTCGGCACCAGCTCCGAAGCCAACGCCCAGGCGTTCGTGAAAGAGCAGGGCGGCGAGTACCGTTATTTCAAGAAAGTGCTCAACGGTAAGCCTCTCTACGTGATCACTTACGGCAACTTCTCCAGCCGTACAGCAGCGGAATCCGCTATCAAGGCCTTGCCAGCGAAGGTTCAGGCTGGTAAACCTTGGCCTCGCACTGTCGCCAGCGTTCAACAAGAACTGGCAACAACTCGCTGAAGATCCGGCGGCCTTACCCAGGCCGCCCTCTCGGCACCTCAAAAAAAACAACACAGCGTGCAGCCCTGAAGGCCGCGCGCTTTGTGGTGTCTGCGTCACAGTGGCTTTTGAGTCGTAGCGGTCAAAATTAAAAAAGTTTTGACTAGCACAGCATATCGCTTTAAACCTTTCATAAATGCGACATAGATTTGCGACATTTCGTCGCTAAATTTGTGAGCGTCTGTGTCGGTGTGTACAATGACCTCCCTTTTGCCCCCGCTAAGCCGGCGTACGTTCGGCGTGGAAGGTAACCGGTTGAATTGAAAAGAAATTTGCCTCGAAATAAGAGGCAGCCTGGTGAGAAAGTGTCTATGAAAGCAGGTCTGTACCAACCCGATGAATTCAAGGATAACTGCGGTTTCGGCCTGATAGCCCACATGCAGGGCGAGCCCAGTCATACCCTTTTGCAAACGGCCATCGAGGCCCTGACCTGCATGACCCACCGCGGTGGGATCAACGCCGACGGCAAGACCGGTGACGGTTGCGGCTTGCTGATTCAAAAGCCCGACCAGTTCCTGCGCGCAGTCGCCAAGGAACATTTCGGCGCCGATTTGCCCAAGCAGTACGCTGTGGGCATGGTGTTCTTCAACCAGGACCCGGTAAAAGCCGAAGCTGCTCGCGAGAACATGAACCGCGAGATCCTGGCCGCTGGCCTGCAGCTCGTCGGCTGGCGCAAAGTGCCGATCGACACCAGCGTACTGGGCCGCCTGGCCCTGGAGCGCCTGCCGCAGATCGAACAAGTGTTCATCGCAGGCGACGGCCTGAGTGACCAGGACATGGCGATCAAGCTGTTCACCTCTCGTCGTCGCTCGTCCGTGGCCAATGCCGCCGACACCGACCACTACATCTGCAGCTTTTCCCACAAGACCATCATTTATAAAGGCCTGATGATGCCGGCGGACTTGACCGCCTTCTATCCAGACCTGAGCGATGAGCGCCTGCAAACCGCAATCTGCGTGTTCCACCAGCGCTTCTCCACCAATACCCTGCCGAAATGGCCGCTGGCCCAGCCATTCCGCTTCCTCGCCCACAACGGCGAGATCAACACCATCACCGGCAACCGCAACTGGGCCGTGGCCCGTCGCACCAAGTTCGCCAACGACCTGATGGACCTGGAAGAGCTCGGCCCGCTGGTCAACCGCGTGGGTTCCGACTCCTCCAGCATGGACAACATGCTCGAACTGATGGTCACTGGCGGCATCGACCTGTTCCGTGGCGTGCGCATGATCATTCCGCCAGCGTGGCAGAACGTCGAGACCATGGACCCCGACCTGCGGGCGTTCTATGAGTACAACTCGATGCACATGGAACCGTGGGACGGCCCGGCCGGCGTGGTAATGACCGACGGTCGCTACGCCGTGTGCCTGCTCGACCGTAACGGCCTGCGCCCGGCGCGCTGGGTGACCACCACCAACGGCTTCATCACCCTGGCGTCGGAAATCGGCGTGTGGAACTACAAGCCGGAAGACGTGATCGCCAAGGGCCGCGTTGGCCCGGGCCAGATCCTCGCCGTGGACACCGAGACCGGTCAGATCCTTGACACCGATGCCATCGACAACCGCTTGAAGTCCCGTCATCCGTACAAGCAATGGCTGCGCAAGAATGCCCTGCGCATTCAGGCGACCATGGAAGACAACGACCACGGTTCTGCCTTCTACGACGTCGACCAGCTCAAGCAGTACATGAAGATGTACCAGGTCACTTTCGAAGAACGTGACCAGGTGCTGCGCCCACTGGGCGAGCAGGGCTACGAAGCCGTCGGCTCCATGGGCGATGACACGCCAATGGCCGTGCTGTCCCAGCGCGTGCGCACGCCGTACGACTATTTCCGCCAGCAGTTCGCCCAGGTGACCAACCCGCCGATTGACCCGCTGCGCGAAGCCATCGTGATGTCCCTGGAAGTGTGCCTCGGTGCCGAGCGCAACATCTTCCAGGAATCGCCTGAGCACGCTTCCCGCGTGATCCTCAGCTCGCCGGTCATTTCCCCGGCCAAGTGGCGCTCGTTGATGACCCTGGATCGCCCGGGCTTCGACCGGCAGATCATCGACCTGAACTACGACGAGAGCCTCGGCCTCGAAGCCGCGGTGCGCAATGTCGCCGATCAGGCTGAAGAAGCCGTGCGTGCCGGCCGTACCCAGATCGTGCTGACCGACCGCCATATCGCCCCGGGCAAGCTGCCGATCCACGCTTCCCTGGCCACCGGCGCGGTACACCACCGCCTGACCGAAAAGGGCCTGCGTTGCGATTCCAACATCCTGGTTGAAACCGCCACCGCCCGCGACCCGCATCACTTTGCGGTGTTGATCGGCTTCGGCGCCTCGGCGGTGTATCCGTTCCTGGCTTACGAAGTACTCGGCGACCTGATCCGTACCGGCGAAGTCCTGGGCGACCTCTACGAGGTGTTCAAGAACTACCGTAAGGGCATCACCAAGGGCCTGCTGAAGATCCTGTCGAAGATGGGCATCTCCACCGTCACGTCCTACCGCGGCGCGCAATTGTTCGAAGCCATCGGCCTGTCGGAAGAAGTTTGCGAGATGAGCTTCCGTGGCGTGCCGAGCCGCATCAAGGGTGCGCGTTTCGTCGACATCGAAGCCGAGCAGAAAGCCCTGGCCGCCGAAGCCTGGAGCGCGCGCAAGCCGATCCAGCAAGGCGGCCTGCTGAAGTTCGTGCACGGTGGCGAATACCACGCCTACAACCCGGACGTGGTCAACACCCTGCAAGCCGCCGTGCAGCAAGGCGACTACGCCAAGTTCAAGGAATACACCGCGCTGGTGGATAACCGCCCGGTGTCGATGATCCGCGACCTGTTCAAGGTGAAAACCCTGGACACGCCGCTGGCCATCAGCGAGATCGAGCCACTGGAATCGATCCTCAAGCGTTTCGACTCCGCCGGTATTTCCCTGGGCGCCTTGTCGCCTGAGGCTCACGAAGCCCTGGCCGAAGCCATGAACCGCCTGGGTGCGCGTTCCAACTCCGGCGAAGGCGGTGAAGACCCGGCGCGCTACGGCACCATCAAGAGCTCGAAAATCAAGCAGGTCGCCACTGGCCGTTTTGGTGTAACCCCGGAATACCTGGTCAACGCCGAAGTGCTGCAGATCAAGGTTGCCCAGGGCGCCAAGCCGGGCGAAGGCGGGCAACTGCCAGGCGGCAAGGTCAACGGCCTGATCGCCAAGCTGCGTTATGCAGTGCCGGGCGTGACATTGATTTCGCCGCCGCCGCACCACGACATCTACTCGATCGAGGATTTGTCGCAGCTGATTTTCGACCTGAAACAAGTCAACCCGCAGGCCCTGGTCTCGGTGAAACTGGTAGCGGAAGCCGGCGTGGGCACCATCGCCGCCGGTGTGGCCAAGGCCTATGCCGACCTGATCACCATCTCCGGCTACGACGGCGGCACCGGCGCTTCGCCGCTGACCTCCATCAAGTACGCCGGCGCACCGTGGGAACTGGGCCTGGCTGAAACCCACCAGACCCTGCGCGGCAACGACCTGCGCGGCAAGGTCCGGGTGCAAACCGACGGTGGCCTGAAAACCGGCCTCGACGTGATCAAGGCTGCAATCCTCGGCGCCGAAAGCTTCGGCTTCGGCACCGCGCCAATGATCGCCCTGGGCTGCAAATACCTGCGCATCTGCCACCTGAACAACTGCGCCACCGGCGTGGCCACTCAGAACGAGAAGCTGCGCAAGGACCACTACATCGGTACCGTCGACATGGTGGTGAATTTCTTCACCTACGTCGCCGAGGAAACCCGTGAGTGGCTGGCCAAGCTGGGCGTGCGTTCCCTGGAAGAGCTGATCGGCCGTACCGACCTGCTGGACATCCTCGAAGGCCAGACCGCCAAGCAACAGCACCTGGACCTGACGCCGCTGTTGGGCAGCGATCACATCCCGGCCGACAAGCCACAGTTCTGCCAGGTTGACCGCAACCCGCCGTTCGACAAGGGCCTGCTGGCCGAGAAGATGGTCGAGATGGCCACTTCGTCGATCAACGACGCGAGCGGCGGCGAATTCGCCCTGGATATCTGCAACTGCGACCGTTCCATCGGCGCACGCATCTCCGGCGAAATCGCGCGCAAGCACGGCAACCAGGGCATGGCCAAGGCGCCGATCACCTTCCGCTTCAAGGGTACCGCTGGCCAGAGCTTCGGCGTATGGAACGCCGGTGGCCTGAACATGTACCTCGAAGGCGATGCCAACGACTACGTGGGCAAGGGCATGACCGGCGGCAAGCTGGTGATCGTCCCGCCAGTGGGCAGCGTCTACAAGACTCAAGACAGTGCCATCATCGGCAACACCTGCCTGTACGGCGCAACCGGCGGCAAGCTGTTTGCCGCGGGCACGGCCGGTGAGCGTTTCGCAGTGCGTAACTCCGGTGCCCACACCGTGGTTGAAGGCACGGGCGATCACTGCTGCGAGTACATGACCGGGGGTTTTGTCGCGGTGCTGGGCAAGACCGGCTACAACTTCGGTTCGGGCATGACCGGCGGTTTCGCCTACGTGCTCGACCAGGACAACACCTTCGTCGACAAGGTGAACCACGAGTTGGTGGAGATCCAGCGGATCAGCGGCGAAGCGATGGAATCCTATCGCAACCACTTGCAGCATGTGCTGGACGAATATGTCGAGGAAACCAACAGCGAATGGGGTCGCAACCTCGCTGAAAACCTCGATGACTACCTGCGTCGTTTCTGGCTGGTCAAGCCCAAGGCTGCCAACCTGAAATCGTTGCTTTCCAGCATCCGTGCCAACCCGCAGTGATATGCGCCTGAAGAGTTTGATGAGGTTTTAACATGGCTGAACGTCTGAATAACGACTTCCAGTTCATCGATGTCGGGCGCAAAGATCCGAAGAAGAAACTGTTGCGTCAACGCAAGAAAGAGTTCGTGGAAATCTACGAGCCCTTCAAACCCCAGCACTCGGCCGACCAGGCCCACCGCTGCCTGGGTTGCGGTAACCCGTATTGCGAATGGAAGTGCCCGGTGCACAACTTCATTCCGAACTGGCTGAAGCTGGTGGCCGAGGGCAACATCCTCGCCGCCGCCGAGCTGTCTCACCAGACCAACACCCTGCCGGAAGTGTGCGGCCGGGTGTGCCCGCAGGACCGTCTGTGCGAGGGTGCGTGCACTCTCAACGACGGCTTCGGCGCGGTGACCATCGGTTCGGTGGAGAAGTACATCACCGACACCGCGTTCGCCATGGGCTGGCGCCCGGACATGTCCAAGGTCAAGCCGACCGGCAAGCGCGTCGCGATCATCGGCGCGGGCCCGGCGGGCCTGGGCTGTGCCGACGTGCTGGTACGTGGCGGCGTGACCCCGGTGGTGTTCGACAAGAACCCGGAAATCGGTGGCCTGCTGACCTTCGGCATCCCCGAGTTCAAGCTGGAAAAAACCGTACTGAGCCATCGTCGCGAAGTCTTCACCGGCATGGGTATCGAGTTCCGCCTCAATACCGAAATCGGCAAGGACGTGACCATGGAGCAACTGCTTGAAGAATACGATGCCGTGTTCATGGGCATGGGCACCTACACCTACATGAAGGGCGGCTTTGCCGGTGAGGACCTGCCGGGCGTGTACGACGCTCTGGACTTCCTGATCGCCAACGTCAACCGCAACCTGGGCTTTGAAAAGTCGCCGGAAGATTTCGTCGACATGAAAGGCAAGAAGGTCGTGGTGCTGGGCGGTGGTGATACCGCGATGGACTGCAACCGTACTTCGATTCGCCAGGGTGCCAAGTCGGTGACCTGTGCCTACCGTCGTGACGAAGCCAACATGCCGGGTTCGCGCAAAGAGGTGAAGAACGCCAAGGAAGAAGGCGTGAAATTCCTCTACAACCGCCAGCCGATCGCTATCGTCGGTGAAGACCGTGTCGAAGGCGTGAAAGTGGTCGAGACCCGTCTCGGCGAACCGGATGCCCGTGGCCGTCGCAGCCCCGAGCCGATCCCGGGTTCCGAAGAGATCATCCCGGCAGACGCCGTGGTCATCGCCTTCGGTTTCCGCCCAAGCCCGGCGCCTTGGTTCGAGCAGTTCGAAATCCAGACCGACAGCCAGGGCCGCGTTGTAGCCCCGGAACAAGGCCAGTACAAACACCAGACCAGCAACCCGAAAATCTTCGCCGGTGGCGACATGGTTCGCGGGTCTGACCTGGTAGTGACGGCCATCTTCGAAGGCCGCAACGCCGCCGAAGGGATCCTGGATTACCTGCAGGTCTGACCCCGATCCCGGATTGAAATGGGATCAAAATGTGGGAGCGGGCTTGCTCGCGAATGCGGTATATCAGTCACCAGATGTGTTGGCTGACCCACCGCTTTCGCGAGCAAGCCCGCTCCCACATTTGTTTTGTGGCGCTTTCATATCCGCGACAAATTGACCCGATAGACAAAAGGCACGGCTCTTGCCGTGCCTTTTGCGTCGCGCTCTGAGAAAATGCCCGCACTTTTTTTGCGGATGCCGACATGACTGCCCTCAAGAACGACCGTTTCCTTCGTGCCCTGCTCAAGCAACCCGTGGACGTCACCCCTGTGTGGATGATGCGCCAGGCCGGTCGCTACCTGCCGGAATACCGCGCCAGTCGCGCCCACGCCGGCGACTTCATGAGCCTGTGCATGAACCCGGAGTTCGCCTGCGAAGTCACCATGCAACCGCTGGACCGCTATCCACAGCTGGATGCGGCCATCCTGTTCTCCGATATCCTGACCATCCCTGACGCCATGGGCCAGGGCCTGTACTTCGAAACCGGCGAAGGCCCGCGTTTCAAGAAAGTCGTCAGTACCCTGGCCGATATCGAAGCCCTGCCGATCCCCGATCCCCACAAGGACCTGGGCTACGTCATGGATGCGGTCAGCACCATCCGCCGCGAGCTGAACGGCCGCGTGCCGCTGATCGGCTTCTCCGGCAGCCCGTGGACCCTGGCCACCTACATGGTCGAAGGCGGCTCGTCGAAAGACTTCCGCAAGACCAAGGCCATGCTGTACGACAACCCGCAAGCCATGCACCTGCTGCTGGACAAGCTGGCGCAGTCGGTCACCTCCTACCTCAACGGCCAGATCATGGCCGGCGCCCAGGCGGTGCAGATTTTCGACACCTGGGGTGGCAACCTGTCGGCGGCGGCGTACCAGGAGTTCTCCCTGGCCTACATGCGCAAGATCGTCAGCGGCCTGATCCGCGAACACGAAGGCCGCAAGGTGCCGGTGATCATGTTCACCAAGGGCGGCGGCCTGTGGCTGGAAAGCATCGCCGACGCCGGCGCCGACGCGCTGGGCCTGGACTGGACCTGCGACCTCGGCGAAGCCCGTCGCCGCGTGGGCAGCAAGGTTGCGCTGCAAGGCAACATGGACCCGACCGTGCTGTACGCCAAGCCGGAAGCCATCCGTACTGAAGTCGGCCGCATCCTCGCCAGCTACGGCAAAGGCAGTGGTCACGTGTTCAACCTTGGCCACGGCATTACTCCGGAAGTTGATCCGGAGCACGCAGGTGCGTTCCTGCGGGCGGTGCACGAGTTGTCGGCGCAGTATCACGAGTGATCGCGCGGCAATGAAAAAGCCCGGCAGATGCCGGGCTTTTTTGTAAGCGCTGGTTAAGCCTTGGCTTCCTGCAACGGCGGCAACTTCGCCAGCTTCAACGCCACCAGCAACGCGACGATCAACAGCGCGACGATAAACCCGCCAATCCCGTTCCACCCGGCGTAGTGCCAGAAGAAACCGCCCGCCGTCCCCGCAATACTCGACCCCACGTAGTAACTGAACAGGTACAGCGACGACGCCTGCCCCTTGGCTTTCAGTGCGCGGCGGCCGATCCAGCTGCTGGCCACCGAGTGGGCGCCGAAGAAGCCGAAGGTGAAGATCAGCATGCCGGGCACTACCAGCCACAGCGGGGTAAACAGCGTCAGGGCGATACCGCCGAGCATCAGCACGATGGTGCCCCACAGCACGCGACGACGGCCCAGGCGGTCGGCCAGGGAGCCGATTTTCGCCGAGCTGTAGATACCCGAGAGGTAGACCAGCGACAGCAGGCCTACCACGGCCTGGCTCAAATCGTACGGGTCCGCCAGCAAGCGGTAGCCGATGTAGTTGAACATCGTCACAAAGGCGCCCATCAGCACGAAGGCTTCGAGGAACAGCCACGGCAGGCCGGCGTCCTTGAAGTGCATGGTGAAGCCGTCCACCAGGCTGCGCGGGTGCAGGGTGCTGGCGCGGAAGTTGCGCGATTCGGGGAGGATCTTCCAGAACACCGTGGCCGCGATCAGCGCCAGGGCGCCGATGATCAGCATCGCGGTGTGCCAGCTGACGAAGTCGATCAGTACGCCGATGATCAAGCGCCCGCTCATCCCGCCAATGGCGTTACCACCGATGTACAAACCCATGGCCAGGCCGATGTGTTGCGGGTGGATCTCTTCACTCAGGTAGGTCATGGCCACCGCTGCCAGGCCGCTGAGGGACAGGCCCACCAGTGCGCGCATCAGCAGGATGCCTTCCCAGCTTGGCATCAGGCCGCTGGCGATGGTGCACAACGCGGCGCAGAACAGTGCGGCAACCATCACCGGCTTGCGCCCCAGGGTGTCGGAAATCGGCCCGGTGATCAGCAGGCCAATGGCAAGCATGCCGGTGGCCACCGAGAGAATCAGGCTGCTTTGCGCGGCATTGATGGAAAATTCGTGGGACAGCGCCGGCATCATCGGCTGTACGCAGTAGAGCAGGGCGAAAGTGGCGAAACCGCCAGAGAACAGCGCCAGCACCGTGCGCATGAACATCGGGGTGCCTTTTTCGATGTACTGCTCGTTGAGCTGTGCCACCACTTCATCGAGGGCGGTGGGCGGTACTTCTTGAGCAAGCGGAGCGACAGCAGATTTCACGCGGGACCTCGGGGAGGAAAGGCTGCCAGGGCTGGCAATGCAAAAAAGAATATAGCTCCCTATTGATTCTTTCCAATATATTGTTCGACCTGTTTAAGAGCTTCTACGACCTAATGAGGTTTTCATGGAACTGCGCCACCTGCGTTACTTCATCGCCGTGGCTGAAGAGCTGCATTTTGGCCGCGCCGCGCAGGTGCTGGGGATCTCCCAGCCGCCCCTGAGCCAGCAGATCCAGGCGCTGGAGCAGGAGATAGGTGCGCGGTTGTTTGAGCGTACCAATCGTCGGGTCGAGCTGAGCGAGGCCGGCAGGTTGTTCCTGCAAGAGGCGCGGTTGGTGCTGGCGCAGGTGGATAAAGCGGCGGACGTGGCGCGTCGGGCGCAGCTGGGGGAACTGGGGGAGTTGAAGATTGGCTTCACCTCTTCTGCGCCGTTCAACTCCAGCATCCCACAGGCGATCTTCGCGTTTCGCCAGGCATTCCCGGCGGTGCATTTGAATCTGCAGGAGATGAGCAGCACGGAGGTGGCCGAGTCGCTGGTGGATGAGTCGATTCAGGTGGGGTTGATGCGACCGTTGCCGTTGCCCGACTCCTTGAGCGTCGTGGAACTGATGCGCGAGCCCTTGGTGGCCGTGCTGAACGCCGGGCATCCGTTGGTGGAGGGCAGTGAGCGGGGTTTGCACCTGGCGCAATTGGCCGAAGAACCGTTTGTGTTTTTCCCGCGGACTTACGGCAGCGGGTTGTATGCCCAATTGATGAGCCTGGCGCGTGATGCCGGCTTCAGCCCGCACTTCGCGCAGGAGGCCGGGGAGGCGATGACCATCATCGGCCTGGTGGCGGCGGGGTTGGGTGTTTCGGTGTTGCCGGCGTCGTATCAGCGGATCCGCATTGATGGCGTGGTGTATCGCACGTTGCTGGATCAGGAGGCGGTGACGGCGGTGTGGCTGGTGCAGCGCAAGGGTCAGCAGACGCCGATGGCCAAGGCGTTTGTCGAGCTGCTGACCCGCAAGGCATTGGTATGACCGACGCATAACCTGTGGCGAGGGAGCTTGCTCCCGCTGGGCTGCGCAGCAGCCCCAAAACCCGACGACTGAGTTTTACCAGGCAACCTTCAAGCGCAGGTTTCAGGGGCGCTTCGCGCCCCAACGGGAGCAAGCTCCCTCGCCACAGGGAAGCGGGTGTTTCAGTTCTGCTTCGACGTCCCGGTCTGCTGGAGCAACTGCGCCGTGTCACTCACACCATTGGTGCGCAACGCCGCCAGGATGTCACGGTCCAGCATGCTCACCCAGCGGTTGTAGTTGCGGTGAATCTTGCCGTCCTTGTAGCCCAGGTCGCGGCTGTCGCGGTAGGTGATGGCGTAGCTGGTGGCGGTGTAGCGGATGTCGATTTCAGCGTGGAACTGGTTGCGCACGTTGATCTCGGCCTGCACCAGTTGCGGGCTCAGGCGCTGCACCACCCATTGGCGTTTGTTCAAGGCCGCGATGATGGTCTGCTTCATTTTTTCTTCGTTGACCTGCGGGTTCGCCGGCAAGTCATGCTGGGTGTTGAGCACCGGTTTGTTGGTGCAGCCAGCGGTGGTGAGCAGGGCCAAAGCGACCAGTGTTGCGCGTAGCAGGGAAGACATTCCATTTCTCCAGTCAGTAAAAAAACTTAGACCCAGCGGCGGAAGATCAGCGAAGTGTTGACGCCGCCAAAGGCAAAATTGTTGTTCATCACGTAGTCGCTGTGCAGCTCGCGGAACTCACCTTGCAGGTAGTCCAGCTCGCCGCAGCGCGGGTCGACTTCGTCGAGGTTGAAGGTGTGCACGTATCGGTCGCTGTTCATCATTTCGATGCTGAACCACGACTCCAGCGCGCCGCATGCGCCCAGGGTGTGCCCAAGGAAACTCTTTTGCGAGCTGATGGGCATGCGGCTGCCGAACAGGCTGTTGGTGGCCAGGGTTTCGGCGATGTCGCCCTGGTCGGTGGCGGTGCCATGGCCGTTCACATAGCCGATGGCGTCGGGCGCAAGCCCCGCATCTTCCAATGCCAGTTCCATGGCGCGGCGCATGGTGGCCTGTTCCGGGCGGGTGGTGTGCTGGCCGTCGGCGTTGCTGCCGAAGCCGACGATTTCGGCGTGGATATGCGCGCCACGGGCCAGCGCATGTTCCAGCTCTTCGAGTACCAGGATGCCGCCGCCTTCGCCGATCACCAGGCCGTCGCGGCCACTGTCGTAGGGACGCGGGCTGGTTTGTGGTGCATCGTTTTTCAGGCTGGTGGCGTACAGCGCATCGAACACCATGGCTTCGGTAGGGCACAGCTCTTCGGCGCCACCTGCCAACATCAGCGGCAGGCGGCCGAACTTGATGGCTTCATAGGCGTAGCCGATGCCCTGGCTGCCGCTGGTGCACGCGCTGGAGGTGGGGATCAGCCGGCCGGTGAGGCCGAAGAAAATGCTGATATTCGCCGCCGTGGTGTGGGGCATCATCCGCACGTAGGAGTTGGCGTTCAGCCCCTCGGCCACCGAGTTCAGCAGCATATTGCCGAAGGCCTTGATCTCGTCGGTGCTGCCGGTGGACGAGCCACAGGCCACGCCCATGCGCCCGTCCTTGATCGACTCGTCGCCCAGCAAGCCGGCGTCTTTGAGCGCCTGCTCCGCCGCCCATACAGCCAGCCGGGAAACCCGGCCCATGCTGCGCAGTTGCTTGCGGGTCCAGTGGGAGGGCACCACGAAATCATCGATCGGCCCGGCCAGCCGGGTGTTCAGTTCGGTGAAACGGTCCCACTCGTCCATGCGCCGGATGCCGCTGCGGTTGGCGCGGAAGTTGGCGGCGATGGTTGCCCAATCGCTGCCCAGGGACGTAACGCCGGCCATGCCGGTGACCACCACACGTTTCATCAGCACAGGCCTCCATTCACGGCAAGCACTTGGCGGGTGATGTAGCCGGCTTCTGCCGACATCAGGAAATTCACCGCCCCGGCGACTTCTTCCGGAGTGCCCATGCGCTGGGCGGGGATCATTTTCATCAGCTCTTCCACCGGTACGTTTTCATCGAGCATCGCGGTGTCGATCAGCCCGGGGGCCACGCAATTGACGGTGATCTTGCGCTTGCCCAGCTCGATGGCCAGGGCCTTGGCGGCGCCGATCAGGCCGGCCTTGGACGCGCTGTAGTTGACCTGGCCGCGGTTGCCGATCAGCCCGGATACCGAGGTGATGCACACGATCCGCCCGGCGGCGCGACGACGAATCATCGGCATCATCACCGGGTGCAGCACGTTGTAGAAACCGTCGAGGTTGGTGCGCATCACCACGTCCCAATCGTCTTCCGACAGCGCTGGAAACGCGCCGTCGCGCGTCAGGCCCGCATTGAGCACCACGCCGTAATACGCGCCATGGGCTTCCACGTCGGCTTCAAGGATCTCCTTGCAGCTGGCGCGGTCCGCCACATCGAATTGCAACACCCGGGCCTTGCGCCCCAGCGCTTCGATTTCGACCTGCACCGCATCCGCCTCGGCACGCCCGCTGCGGCAATGCAGCACGATGTCGTGCCCGGCCTGGGCCAGGCGCACAGCGATAGCGCGGCCGATGCCACGGCTGGAGCCGGTCACCAATACGGATTCAGTCATGGCGTGGTGTCCTTCGATTCATCTAAATAGTTGGCCGCCTGGGGCGGTCGAAATACGTTCAAGCGCGCGCTGGCCTGGATGCCGTCGCCGGTGAGGTGGCATTCGAACACACCCATGCCGTTGTCGTCTTCCAGGGAGCGCAGGCCGTGGATGGTCAGCTCGGTGCCTGCGGGAAAGTGCTCGACGTTGCACTCGAACTTGCGCGTGCCCAGCAGGAAGCCCAACTCCACGGCTTCACCTTTCTGGCGCGCGCGGCAACCGGCGTAGGCCGCGACGCTTTGCGCCATCAACTCAACGCCGACCCACGCAGGCAGGCTGCCGTCGGCGCGGTTGAAAAGACCGCCGGGCTTGACCGTCAGGCGGGTCTGGATCTGTTCTTCATCAAAGCTCAGGACCTGATCGATCAGGATCATGTCACCGGCGTGGGGCAGCAGTTCGGCGAGCGGCCAATCAGTCATGGGGCGTCTCCGATAATCAGGCTGACGTTGTTGCCGCCGAAGGCAAACGAGTTGCTCATCAGGCAGCGTTTTTCCAGGGCGTCGCCGGGCGACGCCCACTTCAGTACGGGCAGGTCGGGGTCCGCCTGGCCATCCCAGACATGCGGCGGCACTACGCCTTCTGCCAGGCTCAGCCAGCAGAACGCCGCTTCCAGCGCGCCGGCGGCGCCCAGGGTGTGGCCGGTCATGGGTTTGGTCGAGGAGCAGGCTACGCCGTCCGGGAACAGGGCCGCGACCGCCAGGCTTTCCATGGCATCGTTATGTTGGGTAGCGGTGCCGTGCAGGTTCAGGTAACCGATTTGTCCGGGCGCCAGTTGTGCGCTGGCCAGGGCCTTGCGCATCGCTTGCAACGCCCCCTTGCCGGTAGGCTCGGGGGCGGAAATATGGTGGGCGTCGCAACTGGCGCCACTGCCCAGCAGTGCGACCGGCGCCGGGGTTTTGCTCATCAGGAACAGCACGGCGGCTTCGCCGATATTGATGCCGTTGCGGTTCAGCGAAAACGGATTGCAGCGCTCTGCCGAAACCGCCTCCAGCGACGAAAAACCATTGAGGGTCAGCTTGCACAGCGTGTCGACGCCACCGCAGATCACCGCATCGCACACGCCCAGGTCCAACAGGCGTTGGGCACTCATCAGCGCTCGTGCGCTGGAGGTGCAGGCGGTGGAAATCACGTAGGCCGGGCCGCTCAGTTGCAGCCAGTCGGCGAGGAAATCGGCCGGGGCGCCAAGCGCCTGTTGCTGATAGTCGTAGTCGGCGGGGAACTGGTTTTCCCGCAGATAGTGGGCGATGCCACGGCTGGCTTCATCGATGCCCGAGGTGCTGGTGCCGAGCACGATGCCAATGCGCGACGCGCCGAACGTCTGGATCGCTTGCCGGATCTCGTCGTCAATCTGCAACGCGGCTTCCAGCAGCAACTGGTTATTGCGGCTGCGATGGGATTCCAGCCCGGGCGGTATCGCCGCCAGTTCACCGTGCACAGCGGCCACCGGCAACACACGCTCCGGCACCCAGCCGCTTTCGGCGCGCATGCCGGAGCAGTCGCCGGCAAACAGGCTGCGGCTGACTTCGCGCTTGTCGCGGCCCAGGGCGCAGATCACGCCGAGGGCATTGAGGTAGGCGCTCATCGGGCAGCCCCAAGCGGCGAGATGTGGTAGGTCAGGTGTTGCCCGACCACGTCCACGCGAAACACCAGGGAGGAGTGATAGGTGATCTTCCAGTGGGACGGCAGGGTGCGGATCAGGTCCATTTCCTGGGTGCCGGGGTACAGCCTGGAAACTTCATCCGCCGAGGTCAGGGCGAACAACAGCGCGGCAAACAATTCACGCGCCTGGGGGTTGGGCGGCAGCAGACCGTCGGCCTGCCAGGCGCCATTGATCAGCATCTGCCGAGCCTGGGGAATGCCCAGCGGGTCCATCATCGACCAGCGAATCCCGCCGCCTTCGCGCTGCATCACCAGCAACCAGTCCTGGCGTTGGCCGTCCTGTTCGCGCTGTACGTGCAGTTGCAGTGGCAGGCTCAGTACCGGGTTTTTCGTCGGCAACGGCGGCTGGCTGGCGCACGCGCCCAGCAGCAACAGGCAGCCGATCAACAGCATTCGGATCATGTCTCAGCGCTCGCCAGAGGTTTGCGGGCGACCACGTTGACCAGGGTTTCTTCGCGCTGGCCGGCCGGTTTTGGCTGGCGCAGGCCCCAGCGCTCAAGCAGGCCGAAGTCGGTGGCGCGGCTCCACCACAGGTACGGGTACGAGACGTTCTGCGGGCCGAACTCAAAGCCCTGCTCGCGAATCATCTCAAGGTACTCCTCGGCGCTTTTCTGCACATGCATCGGGTGACGAAACAGCCAGCGGATTACCCAGGTGTCGATATAGGCCTCGGTGGATTCGGCAAACAGCAGGTAGCCGCCCGGCTTGAGCACGCGATAGAACTCTTTCAGGGCGCGATGCTGTTCCACCAGATGATGGAAGGTCTGGTGACAGAACAGCACGTCGACACTGGCGTCGGCCACGTCGAGGGTCGCGCAGTCGCTGCCGATCAACTCGATGGCGATGCCCTGGCGCGCGGCTTCGGTGCGGCTCAGGTCGAGGCTGTGGGGGTCGGCGTCGAGGCCGATCAGGCGGTCGGGGGCGAACACCTGCTGCAGGTACTGGAACGACTTGCCCTGGCCGCAACCAGCGTCCAGCAGCACCGGGGCAACCGGCAGCGGGTCGCTGAACAGGCTGCGCAGGTCGTTGATGGCCACGCGCAGCACATGGTGCTGCCAGGTGTGGCTGCGCAGGAACCAGAAGCCGAATTTGGTTTCTTCGACGTAGTTTTTACTCAGGTATTGGCTGCTCATCTCATCTTCCTTGTCCCGGACGGGCTGGCCCACGGCGCCAGCATGAAGCTGAACGCCAGCCCCAGGCTCACCGACAGCCCAAAATTACTCACCGCCGGTGTGCTGGAAATAGCCAGCAGGCCGAACGATAGCCAAGTAGTCACGGCCGCCAACAGTGTGCCCAACAGGCTCACGGCGGCGCCGCCAATTTGTTCACGCATCAGGATCGCGTAGTCGACGCTGATGGCGGTCACCAGCAGCAGGCCGAACAGGCTGAACAACGTCAGCGGCTGCCCCAGCCAACCCAGGCTGGCCAGGCTGCACAGCGCAGCCAGCAACGGCAGGGCGACGATGCGCAAGGCACCGCCGAAGCCGAACGGCAGGATCAGCAGCAGTACGATC
The DNA here is from genome assembly GCF_013385495.1 of Pseudomonas sp. F8002. Taxonomy (NCBI): domain Bacteria; kingdom Pseudomonadati; phylum Pseudomonadota; class Gammaproteobacteria; order Pseudomonadales; family Pseudomonadaceae; genus Pseudomonas; species Pseudomonas sp. F8002. The sequence goes on from NZ_JACAPW010000032.1 coordinate 76,831, forward strand.
AACACGCAGGACATCAATTTCAATTCCGCCGCGCTGATCTGTGTGGCGGCGAACACCTGGTTCAAGTCGCCGAGGCGATCCACCAACTGCACGCCGGGCAGATCCAGGGCCTGCACCCGCAGCAAGGCCGGGTTGTTCAACCCTTGCAGGCTCACCATCGCCGCCACGCCACCGTCGACATTCCCCAGCCACAGCGTGCGCCACGGCTCGGCCAGCGGGCCGACCAGTGCTGCGTCGATGTCTTCGGTGGGCAAGGCCTGCAACTGGGCCAGCTCGGCTTGCAGGGCGGCGGCCGGTACGCCGAGGTCCAGCAATGGCTGCCAGTACTGCGGCAGTTGGTTCAGGGCCTCGCGCAGTTGCTGTTGCTCCGCCGGCGCGCTGACCAACTGGTTGAGCGCCAGGTAACCCTGGAGCTTGTCCATGTTCACCAACTGATCCAGGCGCTGGCTCAGCGCGGCCTGGCGTTCCAGCAACTGCTGCTGGTTGTCCGCCCGCACCAGGAAGAACTGGCTGGTGGGCTGGAACCCGGTAATCCGCGCAACGGCCTGGGCTTCCTGCAGCAACTGCGGTGGCGCACCGATCCACTGGCGGATATCGTTTTTGCTGTTCAGGTGCCACAGCCCACCGGCGCAAAACACCAACACCAGTATCAACAACACCGGGCTTGGCAGGCGCTTGAGCAGCGACTCGCGCACGCTCAGCAGGAACTCGGCAATGCGCAGGGGCCATTGCGCCGGGCGCAGCTCGACGCCTTTGAGCAAGGCCGGCAACAGGCACACGGCCGACAGGTAAGCGCCCACCAGACCGGCAGCGGAGAACACCGCGATTTGCGTCAGCGCCGGGAACGGCGTCCACGCCAGGGCCAGGTAACCGATGCAACTGGTGGCCAGGCTCAGGCTCAGGCCCGGCAAGGTCACGCGCAACGCTGGCCAACTGCGCCAAGGGCTCATGCTCCAGCTCTTGGACAGGTAATGCAGCGGGTAATCCACCGCCACGCCGATCAGGCTCGAGCCCAGCACCAGCGTGATCACATGCATATGCCCGAACAGCGCCACACAGGCCACCGCACCAAACAGCATGCCCACCAGCACCGGCACGAACGCCAGCAACACCCGCCAGCGGCGGAACGCAAGCAGCAGCAATAACAGGATGCCTACCGTCGCGCCGCCGCCGACCCAAGTGATTTCCCGGGTGGCCTGCTGCTGACCATTGGCTGCATACAGCAGGCCGCTGGCGGCGAGCAATTGCGCGCCTTGCTGGTCGGCCTGCTCGCGGCTGGCCTTGAGCAGGTCAGCCACTTGCAGCGGCAGTTTCATGTCGAAGGCATTGCCGGTGGTGCGGGCCCGCAGCAGTACCCAGCTTTTGCCGTCGGCATCGGCGATCAGCGCGCCGCTGCCGATATCCAGTTGCACCGAACCGTGCTGCGGCTGGCTGTTCTGGATGCGCCCGGTGAGGCCCAGCCAATCGTCCTGGCTGGGCACCAGGCTGAAGCCGGTGAACGGGTCGAACAGCGCCTGAACCCGCTGCTGAATAAACGCCTGGGGCTCGTCGATCAGTTGCTCGCGATCCTTGGCCGAGAGCATCGCCAGCCGGCCTTGCAGCAACTGCTGACGCAGGGCCGGCAGGTCGGCTTGGAGGTTCCACTGGACCTTTTCAAACAGGCCGCTGGCTTGCCAGCGCTCGCCCAATTGCGTCGCCATGGCCACGGCTTTTTGCCGGTCGGCATGCCCCACCAGCACCAGCATTTCGCGGTTCAGCGGTTCCTGCATGCGCTGTTCGGCGCGCAGCTCCAGCGCATCCGGCGCGGTGCCGGGCACCAGTTCCATCAGGTTCGCCGACAGCGGTGCGCCATGGCGCCATTGCCAGCCCGCCAGGGCCAACACGGCCACCAGCAGGATCAGGAACAGGCGCGGCAACCAGCGTTCACTCGGCAAAGTCGTGTTGCTCCGCGTCGCTCAAGGGCTGGCTGCTGGTGCTGTCCTGCATGCGCAGTACGGTGCTGTCGCCCTGGGTTTCCAGCAGCTCGATCTTCTGCACCAGTTCGCCGCCGTCGATATTGATTTGGGTGAACACCTGCTTGAGCAGCAGCGAGCGCGGGATCAACGTGAGTTTCCACTGCTGGGCTTCGCCTTGCAGTTGCAGCTCGAAGTCACGCTGCAAGCCGCTGCTGTCGCCCTGTAACACCGCGAGGAACAAACGGTTCTGCTCGGCGCCGGCGCTCTTGTTCGGCAGCAATTGCCAGCCGTTGGCGTCACGCCGGGCGATGCCGTTGGCGCTGATGCGGTAGTCCTGTTGCAGCGGGGTTTTCAGCAGCCACAGCAGGCCGTGATTCTTGGCCAGGACAAACGTGCCCTTGCTGACCAGCGGTTGCGGCAGGGCGCGCAGGTGTTTTTCCTGGATGAAGTTGCCGTGGATCACCGACGGTTTTGCCAGCTGATCGCTGAGTTGTTGCAGGTCGAAAGCATGGGCCAGGCCTGGAATGCTTAACAACAGGATTAGCGCGGTCCTTGTGGGAGCGAGCTTGCTCGCGAAGAACCTGAGGGCGCCGAGAAGTGTCAGGCGTCTCGCGTTATCGTTGACGACCATCGCGGGCAAGCCCGCTCCCACAGGGTTGTGTGTCATGACAGCGCCCTCTCGACTGCGTCGACAAATACCTTCGGCGACGCCAACTGCATTTCGCGGCTGGCAATTTCCACCGCCACTTGCACGGTGCTGGCGCGGGTCAGGCGCTCGCCCGTGGCCTTGTCGCTGATCAGGTAATTGACCTTCAAGCGGTTCTCCCACTCCACCAGGCTGGCGCGCACGTTGATGGTCTGGCCGAAGGTCGCGCCGCGCACATAGCGCAGCTGCATATCGATCACCGGCCAGGCGTAGCCCGCTTCCAGCATCGCCGTGTAGTTGTGGCCGAGCTTGTCCAGCAAGGCGCAGCGGGCGACTTCCAGGTACTTTACGTAGTGCCCGTGCCACACCACGTTCATGGTGTCGATGTCGAAAAACGGCACGAGGATTTCAGTGTCGCAGTGCAACACGCCGGGGCTACGCATGCAGCCTCCAGTGTTGCTCGGCGATGCGTTTCAGGCACAGGCGCAATTCGCCTTCCAGGGCGCGGTCTTCGATGACCGGCGGGAAGTCTTTGGCCAGCTCGTCGTGCATGGCGGCCAGCGCCGGCGGCAGCGGGCGCGCATCTTCAGCCTGGGCCCGCAGCCATACGCCTTGGTTGGCGGCGAGCAAAGTGGCGGCGGCGACTTGTTCGGTCAGTTCCAGCACACGAATCGCATCGCGGGCGGCGATGGTGCCCATGCTCACCTTGTCCTGGTTGTGGCACTCGGTGGAACGCGAGAACACGCTGGCCGGCATGGTGTTTTTCAGCGCTTCGGCGGTCCAGGCGCTGGTGCCGATCTGCACAGCCTTGAAGCCGTGGTTGATCATCGCCCGCTCGGCTGGCGCGCCCGACAAATTGCTCGGCAGGCCGTGGTTGTAACGCACGTCCACCAGCAGGGCGAGCTGGCGGTCCAGCAGGTCGGCGACGTTGGCCACCAGGGTCTTGAGACTGTCCATGGCGAACGCGATGTGGCCGCCATAGAAGTGGCCGCCGTGCAGCACGCGTTCTTCTTCGGCGTCGATGATCGGGTTGTCGTTGGCGCTGTTGAGTTCGATCTCGATGAACGAACGCAGCCAGTTCAGGCTGTCGGCCAGCACGCCCAGGACATGGGGCGCGCAGCGCAGGGAGTAACGGTCTTGCAGGCGATGCAGCGGCGCGGTCGGCGCGTCAATCGCCAGATCCTTGCGCAGCCAGGCGGCGACTTGCATCTGCCCCGGGTGCGGCTTGGCGGCGAACAGGCGCTCGTCGAAATGCTCCGGGTTGCCTTGCAGCGCCACCACGTTCAGCGCGGTGATGCGCGTGGCCAGTTGCAGCAGGTAGTCGGCGCGGGCGAAGGCCAGGCAGGCGAGGCCGGTCATCACGGCGGTGCCGTTCATCAGTGCCAGGGCCTCTTTCGGGCGCAGTACCAGCGGGTCCCAGCCCAGCTCGCGGTGCACCTCCGCCGCCTGGCGGCGTTCGCCACGGAACAGCACTTCGCGCTCACCAGACAAGGTTGCGGCCACGTAGGACAGCGGCGTCAAATCACCGCTGGCGCCCACCGAGCCTTCTTCCGGAATCAGCGGCAGCACGTCAAATTCCAGGAACGCGTGCAGGCGCTCCAGCAACTCCACGCGCACGCCCGACACGCCATGGCACAGCGACTGCAACCGCGCCGCCAGCACCGCGCGGGTGGCTTGCGCATCCAGCAACTTGCCCAGGCCGCAGCCGTGGAACGTGTAGAGGTGGCGGGGCAACGCTTCGACGTGCTCCAGCGGCACCGCCACCACGCACGAGTCGCCGTAGCCGGTGGTCACGCCGTAGATCACGCCTTCCTTGTCCAGCAACGAATCCAGGAACTGCGCGCCCTTGGCTATGCGCTGGCGGTACTTGGCATCAGCTTGCAGTTGAGTCGGCGCCTGACGGTTGGCCAGGGCCAGCACGTCTTCGATGCGCAGGGGAATTTCGCCGAAGGTTACCGGCTCAAGATGCGTCGTCATCGGTCTTCCAGAAAGGGTAAAAGTTGAACCATTGTTGGGGCGCTTCCAGGCAGAACTGGCCCAGGCGCTCGGCGTAGCGGGCGGTCCATTGTGCGATCACCTGCTGGCGGTCGCTGCGTTTCCATTCGATCAACTGGGCAAACGGCTCGATGATCAGGCGATAACGGCCTTGGTGCTTCAAGCACATCAGCAGGTTGACCGGGCATTTCAGCAAACCGGCCAACAGCCACGGGCCTTGGGGGAAGGCGGCGTCATGGCCGAGGAAATCCACGCGTACCGTGCGCCCGCCATGCAGCGGTACGCGGTCGCCGGCAATCGCCAGCCACTCGCCGTCGTCGAGGCGCTGGCTGAGCAGCATCATCACTGCCGGATCAAGTTCGCTGACCTGGATCAGGCGCAGATTGGTCGCCCCGGCTTCGCCCAGAATCCGGTTGAAACGTTCAGCGTGCTTGGTGTGCACCAGCACGTTCATGGTGACCTTTTCGCCAAGCTCGGCGAGGGCGCGGCACACCTCAAGATTGCCCAGGTGCGCGCCCACCAGCATCTGCCCGCGTTCGCTACGCAGCTGGCCGCGCAGTTGGGCCGGGTCGATGATTTCGATCTGCTCCAGGCGCAACTTGCCGTTCCATACGTCGAGCTTGTCCAGCAGGGCGTCGGCGAATGCCATGAACTGGCCGAAGACGCTTCTGTGGGTAGGGCGCAGGTCATCGCGCCGGCTCCAGTCGGCCAGGCGCTGCTGGTATTGCCAGGCGCTTTGGCGGGCCGTGCGGCCGAACAGAAAGAAGTAGAAAATGATGCCGTAGAGCAGCGGGCTCAGCAGCCGGCGCCCGAGGACCTTGGCGGCGAAGGCGGTGAATTTCATCAGCCAGAAGCTGCCGCGCTCCTCGCGGTCGGCCCAGTGCTTGGTGTCCTGGCTCATGCCTGCCACCGGCGCCAGAGGATCATCGGCGCGCGCACCAACATGCCGAAGAACAGCCGGGTGTGCATCGAGGAAATCAGCGCGTTGTCGTGGAACAGGCGAAAGTGCGACAGGCCGTCGGCGGGGTAGTGCACCTTGGTCGGCAGCCAGCGCATCGGCTGGTTGCGCCAGGCCAGGCGCACCAGGATGTCGGAGTCGAAATCCATGCGTTTGCCGATGTTGGCCGAGTCCATCAAGGCCAGGGTCGGTGGCAGTGGGTACACACGAAAGCCGCACATGGAATCGCGGATCTGCAGCGACAAGGTATTGATCCACACCCAAACGTGGGTCAGGTAGCGCGCGTAAAGGCGGCCCTTGGGCACGCTGTCGTCGTATTCCGGGTAGCCGCAGATCACCGCATTCGGGTGGGCGCGGGAGGCGTCGAGGAAGGTACCGACTTCCCGCAGGTCGTGCTGGCCGTCGGCGTCCACTTGCAGGGCGTGGGTGAAACCCAGGCGTGCGGCTTCGCGAAAGCCGGCCATGACGGCGGCGCCTTTGCCCTGGTTGGCGGGCAGGGTCAGCAGTGACACGTTGTCGAGGGTTGCCAGTTGCGCCAGCACGGCGGCGCAGGTGGCGCTGCTGCCGTCGTCTACCAGCAGGCATGGCAGGCCGCTGGACAGCACGGTGCGCACCACGGCGGGCACGGCGGCCTCGTGGTTGTAGACCGGGATCAAGGCGCAGGGGTTATGCATAACAGGTACCCCATTGGCACAAGCACTTCGTGTGGCGAGGGAGCTTGCTCCCGCTGGGCTGCGAAGCAGCCCCAACACAGGCGACCGAGACCTGCCTGATAAACCACAGTGCCTGGGTTGGGAGTGCTGCGCACTCCAGCGGGAGCAAGCTCCCTCGCCACAAAAGCTTAATCACTGACCCTCCCCAGCACGATCCGCCCACTGGAGCAGGCGGCCGCCTCATTGCGGTAGGCGAAGTACAACTTGCCGCGCTCCTGATCGAACCGCAGGTGCAGTTCGATCCGGTCATCCGGGCGTACCAGTTGCTGGAACTTGAGCACTTCCATCCCGGCGAACTTCCCCGGCAGCTTGAGCAGTTGCTGGCCCAGGCTCAGCGCCCAATCCACTTGCACCACACCCGGTAGCACCGGGGTTTGCGGGAAGTGCCCGCTGAAGTAGGCGAGGTCCGGCGGGATCGCCAGTTGCAGGGTCCATTCACCGTTGGCTTCGACTTGTTCCAGTACTTCCGGGGCTTTCGGGCGCGGTGCCAGCAGCAGGGCTTCGACGTCGGCCTGGGGCAGCTTGCCTTGGGTGTTCAGCGGCAATTGGCGCAACAGGCGCCAGCGGCGGGGCAGGGCCAGGGCTTCGCAGTGTTGGCTCAAGTGCTGGCGCAGGGTTTGGGTGACGGTGCGCCGGCCCTGGTTACGCAGGGCATGCAAGCCGTCTGCGCTGAGCACCACGAGGGCGCCGAGGGAGGCGCGGTTTTCCTGCACCACGCCCAGGCGCGTTTCAGCGACCCAGGCATGGTCCATCAGCGCCTGTTCCAGCATCGGCAGGGAGATGCGTTTTTCTTCCAGCTTGACGATGCGGTCCAGGCGGCCGAGCAATTCGAAGCGGCCGTCGGCGTGGATGGTGGCGGCGTCGGCGGTCTGTTCGACATGGCCGGCGGGCAGGTATGGCGAGGCGATGCGCAAGGCGCCGTCGGCGTCCTGGCTCAGCTGCACGTCGGCAAACGGCTGCCACGGTTGTTCGCCCTGGCGCCAGGCGATACCACCGGTTTCCGAGCTGCCGAGGATTTCCGTCGGCCATTGCTGCAGGCGCTGATGCAGGCTGCCGGCGGCTTCAAGGGGCAAGGCGCCGCCGGAGGAAAACACCCGTTTGACCGGTGTAAGCGCTGGCCAGTCGAGGTTGTCACCCATGCGCTTGAGGAGCGCCGGGCTGGCGACCCAGGCAAATTGCGCATGCTCGCGGCTGGCGCGCTGCAAGTCCTCGGGAAATGCCAACTGTTGGCGCACAAAGGTGCGCCCGGCACACAACGGCCACAGCACCCGGAACAGCAAACCATAGATATGCTGGGTGGCGACGCTGCCGATGATGCACGCCTCGCCGAGGTCGGCGCCCCACAAGGTTTCCAGCGCCTGGACTTCATTGGCCATCTGGCGCAGGGTTTTGTCGATGCGCTTGGGTTCGCCGCTGGAGCCGGAGGTGCACAGGCTCAGGCAGCAGGCATCCAGGTCCAGGGCTGCGGCGCTTGATGGCGCTTGATACAGCGCGTCCAGGTCGCCGGCCTCGGTCAGCCAGGCGTCGACGGCATCGTCCCAGCGCTGGCGCGTTTGTGGTTGCAGGTCGGCGGGCAACAACACGCTGACGCCTGCGCGCCACGCACCCAGCAGGGCGATCGCCAGCAAGCCGGCATCTTCCAGGTACACCGCCAGGCGCTGGATGCCCCGGGCTTGCAACCCGGCGGCCAGGCTCAGGGACTTCTCCCACAGGTGTGGGTGATCCAGGGCAGGTTCGGTGGTCACCAAACGCTGCTCCACAGGCTCAAGCAGCAAGTGCTCAAGATTCAACCAATTCATACGCGGCCTCGAACCCTTTGTCGTACCAGCCATTCCACGGCAAACAACAGCCCCATCAGCCCGTAGGCGATCATGCCGTTGTACAACGTCCACCAGCTCAGCGGCGCCCACAGGGTGAGGGCGGCGGCGAGCAGGCCGTTACACAGGAAAAATACACTCCACACCACGGTGACCTGGCGGGTATACACAATCGCTTTTTCGGGCAGTTGCGGCTCGGTCATGCGCGCGAGGCGCTCGACCATCGGCGGCCCGTATTTCAGGCTCAGGCCGAACAGTGCCAGCATGAAGGCGCTGACCAGGCTCGGGTACCAGCGCAGCATCTGCGGGTTGTCGAACCAGGCGAGCAACAGGCAAAAGACGATGATCGCCGCCGCCATCCAGCGGCTGCCCGGGCGCCTGGCGCCGGTCAGGGCGCGCAACAGCCACAGGCTGCCCAGCAGCAGGCCAAATTGCCACGGGGCAAAATGCTCAGTGCCGTAATACACCGCAAAAGGGTACAGCAGCCCCGCCAGCAACAGGCCAAGGCCGATCAGCCGGCTCATGCGGCCGGTTGAACCAGACGGTAGACCGCCTCGACCACGTCATTCACGGTGCGCACGGCCTTGAACTCTTCGGCGGCGATTTTCTTGCCGGTCTGGCGCTTGATGTGGTCGATCAGGTCCACTGCATCAATGCTGTCGATTTCCAGGTCCTGGTACAGGTTGGCGTCGAGCGTGACGCGTTCCGGTTCCAGTTCAAACAGTTCCACCAGGGCGTCGCGCAAGGTGTTGAAAATATCGTCACGAGTTTGCATGGTACGGTCTCAAGCTGCCTGTCGGGCCGTGACGAACGCCGCGAGGCTGGCCACGTTGGTGAAGTGATTGCGGGTGTCCTTGGCGTCGGCATCGATCTTGATGCCGTACTTTTTCTGGATCGCCAGGCCCAATTCCAGGGCGTCGACTGAATCCAGGCCAAGGCCTTCGCCGAACAGGGTTTGCTCGTTGCCGATGTCGCTCTCGCTGATGTCTTCCAGGCCCAGGGCCTCGATGATCAGCGTTTTTATGTCGTGCTCAAGGCGGTGTTGGTCGCTCATCTTCGGCGAGCTCCTTAATAAAATACTGGTGCAGGTAATCGTTGAGCTTGCGTGATGCCTGGGGCGCGGGCCCTTGTGCGGCAAACGCCTGTGGTTCTATATCGGCACCCACGCGCAAACTGAAGTGAAAGCGGCGATTCGGGATGCGATACCAGGGTTCGGCCTTGGTCAGGGTGGTGGGGCTGACCTTGATCACCACCGGAGTGATGATGCTCGCACCGCGCAGGGCAATGGCGGCGGCGCCGCGATGAAAGGTCGGCGCCTGGCCCGGTGAGGTGCGGGTGCCTTCCGGGAAAATGATCAGGGTCTGGCCGTCCCGCAGGGCATCGGCAGCGGCATCGAGCATGTCGGCGCTGCCATCGTTGCTGATGTAACCGGCGTCGCGCACCGGCCCACGGGTGAACGGGTTCTGCCACAGGCTCTGCTTGACCACGCAGTTGGTCTGGCGCATCTGGGCGATCAGGAACACCACGTCCACCAGCGATGGGTGGTTGGCAATGATCATCTGGCCCGGGCGGCCGAGCTTTTCCGCGCCTTCGACGCTGTAGGTCAGGATGCCCAGGCGCGTCATCATGCGGATAAACAACCAGAACAGGCAGCTGATGGTGTGGCGGGCGCGTCGCTGATGCTGTTTGGCATCACCCGGCAGGCAACTGAGCAGCGGAAACACCAGCACACGCAGGCACAGGCCGCCGAGGCCAAACAGGGCGAAGGCGGTGGCAGTGGCGAACAGGCGCCAGTAGTAGGCCTTCCGGGGCTTTTCGGTCAGGACTTGCGTTGCCAGTTCCATACTCGGTTCTTCCAGGCATGTTGGCAGGCGCCCTCTTCGTTCAGCAGGGTGCGCAGCAGGTTCAGGGCGTGGGGCCACTGGGCTTTGGTGGTGGGTTGGACAGCGGCTGTATTCAGTTCCAGCTGCCACTCGTCGCCCGGTGTCAGCAGCAGGCCGAGGGCGTAGGGGAAGGGCACGTCCTCGATCCAGCGCGCATAGGCTTCGGGGGGCTGTTCCTCGGTAATGATCAGCAATACAGCCGGTGCGCCTTCATTGAGCAGGGCAGCGGCTTCGAGCATGCCGTGCTCCAGGCCATCGCCGGCGGCGGCGAGGGCGGTCATTTCACTGGTTTCATTGCGCAGGATCGACCACAGGCCAATCACCGCGTTATGCACCGACAGGCTGAACTGGGTCGGCGACAGGGGCTCGTCGTTGGCCAGGTCGCTGAGAATATCGAGGGTGCGTGGGGTTTCGCCGTGACGGGAAACAAACACCAATGGCAACTGTTGCAAGCCTTCGGCCAGGGGCCAGCCCACACTGAAGGCCATGCGCGCCAGGCGGCTCAGGCGCCGGCGCTGCATGGCCGGCAGGAAGGACACATCGGGTGCCGCGTCGCTGCGGGCGAGCAACATCGGCTGCCGGCACCAGGTGCGCCAGTCGTCCGCGCTTTCGAGCCCGGGAGCCCAGGCGCGCCATTGGGCGATGTTGAAATTGATCACTGAGAAGTTATCCCGCCCCTGCGGGCTTCCTTGTGCGGCCATTGGCCCCGAATACCGGGACAGGGTGCAATCGCCGAATGGCGCGCATTATCCCGGTGCTGCGGGGTTCTAGCAAACTTTGGTAAAGAATTGTTCACGGATGATTACAAATTCGCTGGAAAGAATTACCGATTGTCCATCATGCAGGTAGGGCAGCAGGTGTCAGGCAATTCCTGCTTTGTCGGACAGACGGGAAATTGTTATGCGAGATAGAGCCTCTGATGCTGTAGTACAGGAACAAACGAGGTAGCTAACGGGCGCTTTTGCCCTCTACACTCGGGTCATTCATTGATACACGGAGGTTTTTCCATGCGGCGCGTGGTGTTCAACCAAAAAGGCGGTGTTGGCAAGTCCAGCATTGCCTGCAACCTGGCGGCGGTCAGCGCCAGCGAAGGCTATCGAACCCTGTTGGTGGACCTCGATGCCCAGGCTAACTCTACCCAGTACCTCACCGGGCTGACCGGCGACGATATCCCCATGGGAATCGCCGACTTCTTCAAGCAAACCCTGTCTTCCGGGCCGTTTTCGAAGAAGAACCAGGTGGATATCTACGAAACCCCGTTCGACAACCTGCACGTCATCACCGCTACCGCGGAACTGGCCGACTTGCAGCCCAAGCTTGAGGCCAAGCACAAGATCAACAAGCTGCGAAAGCTGCTGGATGAATTGAGCGAGGACTACGACCGGATCTACCTGGATACGCCGCCGGCGCTGAACTTCTATGCCGTTTCAGCGCTGATTGCCGCTGATCGCGTGCTGATCCCCTTCGATTGCGACAGCTTCTCCCGCCAGGCGCTGTATGGCCTGTTGGCCGAGATCGAAGAATTGAAGGAAGACCACAACGAAGGGCTGGAAGTGGAAGGCATCGTGGTCAACCAGTTCCAGGCCCGGGCGAGCCTGCCGCAGCAGATGCTGGATGAATTGATTGCCGAAGGGTTGCCGGTACTGCCGGTGTACCTCACCAGTTCGGTGCGCATGCGTGAATCGCACCAGGCGAACATGCCGCTGATCCACCTGGACCCACGGCACAAGCTGACACAGCAGTTTGTGGAGTTGCATAACCTGCTGGAAAACGTTTGATTTAGCAGGCAACACATCACCCATGTGGGAGCGGGCTTGCTCGCGAATGCGGTGGATCAGTCGACATCTTTATTGACTGACCCACCGCATTCGCGAGCAAGCCCGCTCCCACATTTGGTCTTTGTTCCTACAGGGAAATCGTCGTCTTGCGCCGTTGCCTACAGTTACGCCAGAATCCGCCGGCTTGTGCGTCTGGATGGGCGTCTCTAAGGTTGCTCGGTCGCTGAATTCTCAGTGATCGGGTTTAGTAGCCCGAGTGTTTGTCGTTAAGTGCATAAGCTTCATCTTTCAGGCGCTGAGTCTGTGCTTGATGGTAGCTGTGCGTAGGGCGTCTTCGGGCGCGCCGGCTTCGACATTTCCCGGTCTACTAACCTGCGTACAGCTGCCACCCTAATTCGTTTAGTAGCGATCAGATGGCGGCTCCAATCAGGAATGTCGACCATGTTTAAAGCTACTCCAAATCCCCCGTCGTACCTTTTTACAGTCAGCCCCGGCCAAGCCACCGAAACCCTGATCCTCAATACCTACGAAACCTTCTCCTCAGTCACCACCCTCCTGCTCGACCTTTCCGACGACCTCACCGGCAAGCAGCGCGATGTCGCGTTGGCCATTCATCAGTTGAGCGAATTGGGCGTATTGCTGATGGGGCAAGTGATGGACCGGGGTGTCCCGTTACCTCAAACGCCCTGACTGCGCAGCCAGCTCATCAACTGCGGTAACGGAAACGCACCGCTCTGACGCGCCACTTCCCGGCCATTCTTGAACAGGATCAGGCTGGGAATCGAGCGAATCCCCAACTGAGCGGATAACTGCTGATTGGCCTCGCTATCGAGCTTGGCCAATCGGCACTTCCCGGCCAACTGCCCGGCGGCCTGCTCAAACACCGGCGCAAACGACTTGCACGGCCCGCACCATTCGGCCCACACGTCCACCAGCAACGGCAGGTCGCCCTTGATCTGGCTGGCGTAATCGCCCTGTTTCAGCTCAAAGGGTTTGCTCAGCAGCACCGGTTGCTTGCAGCGCCCGCACTTCGGCGAATCGCCCAGGCGTTCATTGGGGATGCGGTTGAGACCGTTGCAGTGGGGGCAGGGAATTACTAGAGAGTCGGACATGCTGGGCTCCGTGAAAGTGGCCAATGGGTTCTATTTGGAGCCGGGAAGGGTGTTTATCAAGGTTCGACGCTAGTGATGTACGCGTTCACATTTTTGGTGGTGACTTCTATCGCGGCGTATCTAGGCTGTTGAAGGGTGCTTGGAATTGCGCCACTGGTCCGCCAAGGAATATCGCAGATTGCGATATTTTTTCGGCAAGACTAACCTTCATAGCAAGATGCGATAAGGATGTTGCATGCGAGTGATCAGCGAAAAAAGGATATGGGAAGCGAAAGAAAGATGGCCGCATTCAGCCACGGCACTGGATGAGTGGTATCGCAGAATGAAACGCAACAGTCCCGCCGACTTTGCGTCGATGAAAGGAATGTTCCCTGCAACAGACAAAGTCGGGCAGTTCCATGTGTTTGACATCGGGGGCAATAAGCTGAGGTTGATTGCCTTCGTGCATTACCAAGTACAACGAATTTATATCAAGTACCTGTTCGATCACCGTGAATATGAGCAAGGTAAATGGAAGGAGAAAATCAGATGAGCGCACTCATCAGGCAGGCTGCCGAACACTGGCAATTTGTTTCGCCATTGCTGCGCAAGCCAAGAAACGAGGCGGACTACGATACCTTGGTCAGCGCCCTCGACGAATTGCTGGACCTGATAGGCGAAGATGAATCCAGCCCGCTCATGAGCCTGGTGGATATCCTCAGTGACTGGATCGAGGCCTACGATCTCGAGTACCGGCCGATGCCCGTTGCCAGTGGCGTTGAAGTGCTACGTTCAATGATGCGAGAGCATGGCTTGACCCAAAGTGATCTCCCGGGCGTTGGTGCGCAGTCGGTTGTCTCTGAAGTACTTAGTGGCAAACGCCAGCTCAACCTGCGGCAGATTCGTTGGCTGGCGGAGCGCTTTGGGGTTTCAGTGGAGACCTTTATCTAGGTCGCGCTATGAAGAACAACTAATCTCCAAATGCTTCCCCCAATCCGGCGGCCGCTGGGCGTATTGTTCCATCCCCGGCTGCTCTTCAAACGGTTTGCTCAGCACTTCATGCAGCCGGCGCACTTCGCTGTAATCCCCAAGCTCCGCCGCCTGGATGGCGTTCTGCGCCAAATAGTTGCGCAGGATATAAAGCGGATTCACCCCATGCATCCGCTCACGTCGCTGTTCTTCTGTGCCGCTGGCGTCGCGCTCCACACGGGCTTTGTACAACTCAGCCCAATCATCAAACCCCTTGAGGTCGACAAAGTCGTCGCGCAACCGCGCCACGGCCAATGCGGCGGATTCATCCCCCAGCCGGCGGAAGAACAGGGTGTAATCGACGCCGCTGTTCTGCATCAGTTGCAGCAGGCGCTCCACCAGTTTTTGATCGTCATCTTCGGCGGTGGTGAGGCCCAGTCGGCGGCGCATCAGGTCCAGGTAATGGGCCTGGAACAACGGCAGATACAGCCCCAGCGTTTCACGCAGCGCCTCGACGCTGATAAACGGCGTCAACGCCTGGGCCAGAGCGCTCAGGTTCCACTGCCCGATCGGCACCTGGTTGCTGAAGGAGTAACGCCCTTCATGGTCGGAGTGGTTGCAGACGAACTGCGCGTCGAAATCGTCCAGGAACGCAAACGGCCCGAAGTCGAAGGTGATGCCGAGGATCGACATGTTGTCGGTGTTCATCACTCCATGGCAGAACCCATAGGCCTGCCACTTGGCGATCAACTCGGCATTACGCTCGACGATTTCGCGGAACATCGCCAGGTACGGCTCGGGCTGTTCCATGCATTCCGGGAAGTGCAGGGACAGCACGTGTTCCGCCAATTGCTTCTGCAATTCAGGCTTCTTGGTGTAGTAGAAATATTCGAAATGCCCAAAGCGCACGTGGCTGTGGGCCAGGCGCAGCACCATGGCGGCGCGCTCCTGTTTCTCGCGCCACACCGGCGTGGTGGAACCGATCACACACAGCGCACGACTGCTGGGAATGCCCAGCGCATGCAGTGCTTCCGACGCCAGAAACTCGCGGATCGACGAGCGCAACACCGCACGACCATCGCCCATGCGCGAGTACGGGGTTTGCCCGGCACCCTTGAGGTGCAGGTCCCAATGCTCGCCGGCCTGGTTGTACACCTCGCCCAGCAACAATCCGCGGCCATCCCCCAGTTGCGGGTTGTACGAGCCAAACTGATGCCCGGAATAGATCATCGCCCGCGGCTCGGCCTCGGCCCACAGCTTGTGCCCGCCGAACAGCTCGGCAAACACCTGCGTTTCGGCCACGGCGGGGTCGAGATCCAGCAGCGCCATGGCTGCCTCGCTCGCCACCACTAAACGCGGTTCGTCGATGGGCTCGGGCAGCACATGGGTTGAGAAACCGTCGCCCAGGCGGGCGAAGCGGTTGTCGAAGGTCAGTTCGTCGAGGGCTTTCAACGGCCATCTCCTGAGCAGAATGTCCGACCATTCTGCTGGGGATAGCGCGTTTAGTCGAGTTTGGCGGGCGGTGGCTCGGGCAGGTCCTGGTCCTGGGCGGGCGGCAGGATGGTCCGGTTTTCTTCTTCCACCGGCACCAGCTTGTATTCCTGGCCATGCAGGTTCTTCAGGTAAACCTCCATCTGCCGGAACGAGATGTTGATGTGGTGGTTCTTGAACTCGCGGTTGATGAAGCGGTTGACCTCATCGATCACCGGGTTGCGGTCGCCCAGGTCCCGTACATGCATGCGCAGTTCGTGATCGAGGGTGCTTTCACCGAAGTTGAGGAAGTACACGTGGGGCGCCGGGTCTTTCAGCACGCGTGGGTTTTCGGCGGCGGCCTTGAGCAGCAATTCCTTCACCAGGTCCAGGTCCGAGCCGTAGTCCACGCCCAGTTTCAGGGTGACCCGGGTGATGGTGTCGGTCAGCGACCAGTTGATCAGTTGCCCGGTGATGAACGTTTTGTTCGGAACAATGATGTCCTTGCGGTCGAAGTCAGTGATGGTGGTGGCACGGATGCGGATCTTGCTCACCGTGCCCGACAGGTTGCCGATGGTGATGGTGTCGCCGATCCGTACCGGGCGCTCGAACAGGATCATGATGCCGGAGATGAAGTTGGCGAAGATTTCCTGCATCCCGAACCCCAACCCCACCGACAGCGCGGCCACCAGCCATTGCAACTTGTCCCAGCTCACGCCGAGGGTCGACAGGGTGGAGACAAACCCGACGCCGGCAATCACATAGGACAGCAAGGTGGTGGTGGCGTAGGCGCTGCCCTGGGCCAGGTCGAGCTTGGACAGCACCAGTACTTCCAGCAGGCCGGGCAGGTTGCGCGCCAGGGCGAAGGTGATGCCGATGATGATCAGGGCGCCGAGCAAGTCGCCGATGCTGATGGGCACCATGCTGATATTGGCGCCGGTGCCGCTGGTGTATTCGTAGAGGGTGACGTTGTCCAGGTAGGAAAACACCGAGATCAAGTCGGACCACACCCAGTACAACGCAGCGATAAAGCCGCCCAGCAGCGCCAGGCGAATCAGTCGCATCGACTGTTCGTTGACCTGTTCGATGTCCAGGGTCGGCTCTTCGATCACTGCTTCACCATCACCGGCTTCCTTGGCGGCCTGGCGTTTGGCCAGGGCCCGCGCATAGGCCAGGCGCCGTGCCGCTACGCCCAGGCCACGTACGAAGGTGGCTTCGATCACCAGCCAGAACATCAGCAGGTACAAGGTGTTGATCAGCCGGTCGCTGAGCTTGAGGGCGGTGTAGTAGTAGCCAAAGCATACGGCGATAAACAGCGCCACCGGCAGTGCCGTAAACACCAGGCCCACGGCCTTGCGAAACAGCGAGGCTTTTTCATGAGTCGGGCTGTTGAGCAGCAGGCGCCCGAGCAGCCACGCCATCAGTGCGTAGCAGGTCAGTACCACGCCGATGCCCAGCACATCGTCGGCCAGCGCTGCCGGCTGATGCTCGGCGATGGCCACCACGGCCACCAACGCCAGTACCACGAGCCCGAGCTTGCGTACCCAGCCCTGGAGGAATTCGACCTGGGGTTTTTCCCAGCGGAAGTGCAACTCGGCGACGCCGCCGGGCGCGAGGATCCGATACGCGGTGTAGAACACCAGCCACGCCTGGGCGATCTGCAGCAGGGCGGCGCCGAGGTTGGCGTTTTGCCCACGGGCGTCGATCTGCAGCGCATAGCCGCAGAGTGCCAGGCCCAGGGCCACCGGCATCGCCAGCGCGATATTCACCAGGATCGCCACCGGCGTGTGCCACTGGCTGTCGCGTTTGAAGTGGCCGATGTCCATATGGATTTTTTTCAGCCGGGCATACAGGTAGCTGCGACGCCACAGCAGCGCGCCGATCAACAACAGCAGGGGCAGGAACAGCAGCGGGCGCTGGGTCAGGCCGTCATACAGCTCGCTGACGCTGGAGGCCCACGGCAGGGTATTGACCTGTTTGCTCAGGTGCGCCGGTACGGTTTCCAGCCATTCGGTATCCAGCGGCTTGTTGCTGGGAATCCAGAACATCTGTTCGTCGAGGGTCGCCCGCAAGGTGGTGGCGGTGCTCAGCAGTTGTTTCTGGTTCAGTTGCAGGGTGATGGATTCGTTGAGCAGTGCGCTCAGTTCCCGGCTCAAGCGCTCCAGCAGGTCGCTGCGGGTGATCGCCAGTTCCAGCAGGGTGCGCCGCAGTTGTGGCGTCACCTGGTCGGCCGGCTGGTTGGCCAGCAAGCTGTCGACGTAGGTGCTCGGGGTGCTGATCAGTTCGCGCTGCTGGTTGACCTCGAACTGGTACAGGCGAATGTTGGCGATGTCATCTGCCAGGTCGCGGTCCACGGTCAGGCGCGGGAGGGCCTGCTTCTGTTTGTAGAGGATCTTGGACAGCAACAGGCTGCCCTTGAGCACGTTGATCTGCTCGTCCAGCGCCGAGTCGCTTTGGGTCACGCTGTCCAGTTGCTGCTTGGTTTGCAGGTTTTTCTGGGTCAGCTCGTTGAGCCGGTCAGTGCTTTTGAGCAGGTAGTCGGACAGTTTCAGGTTGGCCGCGCTTTCCGTGGCGAGCAGGCTGCTGCCACCAGCCTTCTGGGCTTCGATGGACTGCTGGGTCACGGTTTCCTGGGACTGGGCCAGGCGTTTCTGGTTGATCAGGGTTTGCAGGTCCTGGATTTCCTGCTCCAGGCGCGCGGTCTTTTCCAGCACCAGGTCGTGCTGGCTGTTGCCCAGGTCTTGCAGTTGGCTGTTGCCGGCCAGTTCCTGGCGGCGCAGGGGAATCAGGGCGTTGAGGGCGGCCAACTCGGCATTCAGCTGGTTGCGCTGGTCGCCGCTGAGGGTCTTGCCGTTGTCCTTGCCTGCCTTGAGGGTCGCGTTGATCTGCTGGATACGTGTCTGGCTGCTGCTGATTTCGGTCTGGGCGCGCTCGGGACGGGTTTGGGCCGCGATGGTCAGGCTGTTGGCGTCGGCCAGTTCCTTTTGCAGGTCGCCTTGCTGGGTGGTGCGCTGCACCAGTAGTTGTTCAAGTTGCGGCACCGGCAAGGTGGCGTAGCGCTGGGCGACCGGAATCACCTTGGTGGCCTTGAGGCGGGTCAGTTCGCGCTGGTTGTCGACGGTCTGGCGCGGCGCGTCTTCGAGCTGGCGCTTGAGGTCCACCAGGCGCTGCTGGTAGTCCTGCTGGTTGCCCAGGAAGGTGAGCGTTTGCTGCAGGATGCTTTGCAGCGCCTTCATGTCGGCGTCGGGCAGCTTGCGGTCCGGCAGCTTGTCCAGGGTTTGCTGGACGGAATCGATGCTGGGCGGGTCGGCCGCGTGTACGGTGCCGACGCAGAGAGTCAGGCCCAGCAGGGCAGTGGCGAGAAAAGTGCGCAGGGTTGTCATAGAGACCGGTCGAGCAAGGTGAAAAATAGGGGGCGTCCCGACATCGACTGGCGCGCCGTCGCCCCGCAGTTTAGAGGAAGAGTCCGGGGCCCGGGCGACTTCCTTCGGGGAATCTGACGCCGACTTTGCCGATCTTGTTCCCGTCCATGACCGCGACGGTCCAGATGGTGTTGTTCCATTCCACCTGGTCGCCGACCACGGGTGCCCCGCCGACTTTCTGGGTGATGAAACGACTCAGTGGCATGTCCGGGTCGATGCCCTCGAGCTTGAGCCCGTACAGGGCCGAAACCGCGCCCAGCTGGGCGTCGCCTTCCAGTACGAAGTCGCCGAAGAAGCGCAGGTCGAGGCCCCGTTGTGGTGCCTGGCTGAACAGCTTGCCGAGGGCCGGCAAGTTGTGTTCATGGCCGATTACGCACAGCAGATCGTCGACTTCGAGCACCGTACTACCCGACGGATGGAGCAGTTGCTGGCCACGAAACAGCGCGGCGATCCGCGTGCCTTCGGGCATTTTCAGCTCCCGCAGGGCGGCGCCGATGCACCATTTTTCGGCGCCCAGGCGATAGACGAACAGCTCCCACTCGCTGGTGACGTGCACTTCCAGGGCCGCCCGGGAAATCGGCGCCGGCTCTGGCGGTACCGTCACTTTCAACAGTTTGGCGACCCACGGCAGGCTCGTACCCTGCACCAGCAACGACACCAGCACGATAAAGAACGCCAGGTTGAAGTACAGCTGCGCGTGGGGCAGGCCGGCCATCAGCGGGAACACCGCCAGAATGATCGGTACCGCACCGCGCAGGCCGACCCAGGCGATAAAGGCTTTCTCTCGGCCATGGAAGGCCTTGAACGGCAACAGGCCGACGATCACCGACAGCGGCCGTGCGAAGAGAATCATCCACAGCGCCAGGCCCAGGGCCGGCAGCGCGATGGGCAGCAAATCATGGGGCGTGACCAGCAGGCCCAGCACCAGAAACATGCCGATCTGTGCCAGCCAGGCCATGCCGTCGAGCATATGCAAAATGCCGTGCCGGCTGCGCACCGGGCGGTTGCCGATCACCAGGCCGCACAGGTAAACGGCGAGGAAACCGCTGCCGTGCAAGGCGTTGGTCAGGGCGAACACCACCAGGCCGCCGGAAATCACCAGGATCGGGTACAGGCCGTTGGCCAGGTTGATCCGGTTGACCATCTGCAGCATCAACCAACCACCGCCCAGGCCGATGATGCCGCCGATGCCGAACTCGCGGATCAGGTGGCCCAGCAGGCTCCAGTGCAGGCCAGTCTGGCCGCTGGCGAGCATGTCGATCAGGGTGACCGTGAGGAACACCGCCATCGGGTCGTTGCTGCCGGATTCGATTTCCAGGCTGGCGGTGACCCGTTCGTTCAGGCCTTTGCCGCCCAGCAGCGAGAACACCGCTGCGGCGTCCGTGGAGCCGACGATGGCGCCGATCAGCAGGCCTTGAATGATGTTGAGGTTGAACAGCCAGGCGGCTGCCATACCGGTGAGGCCGGTGGTGATCAGCACCCCGACCGTCGCCAGGGACAACGCGGGCCAGAGGGCTACACGGAAACTGGCTACCCGCGTTCGCAGTCCGCCGTCGAGCAGGATCACGGCCAGGGCGAGGTTGCCCACGAGGTAGGCAGTCGGGTAGTTATCGAAGATGATGCCGCCGCCGTCGACGCCGGCGATCATGCCCACGGCCAGGATGATTACCAGGATCGGAATCCCCAGGCGGGACGAAAGAGAACTCACCAGAATGCTCGCACCTACCAGCAACGCGCCGATCAAGAACAGGCTGTTGATGGTCGTCGCATTCAAAGGCAGTACTCCATGAGCAGGAAAGACGAGGCGCAAACTGACCATGCAGTCTGCGTGCCAGCGATTCTAACCTGTTGAATTGCTGTGCTGTCAAAAAGGTTTTGAATGGCTGGCGCATATTCAATGTGGGAGCGGGCTTGCTCGCGAAAGCGGTGTGTCAGTCGCGTTATGCGTAGCTGATCCACCGCATTCGCGAGCAAGCCCGCTCCCACATTTTTAGCCCTGCGGTATCCGTTAAAGCCTGAACCGCCCCACCATCCCGTTCAAATCCACCGCCAACCGCGACAGCTCACTGCTCGCCGCACTGGTCTGGCTGGCGCCGGTCGCCGACTGCACCGACAAGTCACGAATATTCACCAGGTTGCGATCCACTTCCCGCGCCACCTGCGCCTGCTCTTCAGCGGCACTGGCGATCACCAGGTTGCGCTCGTTGATTTCAACGATGGCAGTGTTGATGGTGTCCAGTGACATCCCCGCACCCTTGGCGATGTTCAACGTCGATTCCGCCCGCTCGGTGCTGTTGCGCATCGAATCCACTGCATGCTCGGTACCGGCCTGAATGCTGCCGATCATCCGCTCGATTTCGCTGGTGGACTGTTGGGTGCGATGGGCCAGGGCCCGCACCTCATCCGCCACCACCGCAAAACCACGCCCGGCTTCACCGGCACGCGCCGCTTCAATCGCGGCGTTCAGGGCCAGCAGGTTGGTCTGGTCAGCCAAGCCACGAATCACGTCCAGCACCTTGC
Organism: Pseudomonas sp. F8002; assembly: GCF_013385495.1. Classification (NCBI taxonomy): domain Bacteria; kingdom Pseudomonadati; phylum Pseudomonadota; class Gammaproteobacteria; order Pseudomonadales; family Pseudomonadaceae; genus Pseudomonas; species Pseudomonas sp. F8002. Next base: position 98,048 of record NZ_JACAPW010000032.1, read on the forward strand.
CGATGTCCCGGGACTCTTCCGCCAGGTTGCCGATCAAGGTGGCAGTGGCTTGCACGTCGCTGCTCATGCGTTCAATGGCGCTGACGGTTTCCTGCACCAAATCACGTCCATCGCCCGCAGACGACGTGGCGTTCTTCGAGGCTTCGGAAGTGCTGACCGCGTTGCGGGCCACTTCTTCAACCGCGCTGGTCATCTCGTTCACCGCCGTGGCGGCCTGTTCGATTTCGTTGTTTTGCTGGGTCAGGCCACGGGCGCTTTCGTCGGTCACGGCATTCAGCTCTTCCGCGGCGGAGGCCAATTGGGTGGCCGAGCCGGAAATGCGCTGCAAGGTGTCCTTCAATTTGTCCTGCATCTTGGCCATTGCCAACAGTAGTCGGCCGGCTTCGTCGTTGCCTTCCACCTTGATCGGGCGCGTCAGGTTGCCTTCGGCGATTTCCTCGGCGGCATCCAGGGCCTGGGCGATCGGCTGGGTAATGCTGCGGGTCAGCAGCCAGGCGAACAGCATGGTCAATGCAGTGGCCAGGATCAGCAGGATCACCACCAGCTCAAACGCCATGTCGTACTGGTCGGCAGCTTGCTGGTTGGTGGCCAGCGCCATCTTGTTGTTGATGTCCAGCAGGCGGTTCAGTACGGCGTTGACCTGATCCGAGTTGTTCAGCAGCTCGGTATTCAGCAGCGTGCGCAGCTCTTCCACCTGATTGGCCCGTGACAGGCTCTTCATGCGCTCTTCAATCTGATGGTACTGGGCCAGCAGACGCACGTATTCATCGTAGGCAGCACGTTCTTCGCTGCTGTCGATCAACTTCTCGTAGACCGCCTGGGCCGTACGAATCTGCTGATTGCGCACGTCAAAAGACTCAAGGGTCTTTTGCTGGACGTCAGGCTCGCGGTTGGTCAGCAGGCGATACGACAGCACCCGCAGGCGCAGGGTCAGTTGAGTGAACTCGTCCAGGGCGCGAATGCTCGGCACGCTGCTAAGGGTGATGTCTTCCGTCGCCGCACGGATCTTGCTCATCTGGTTCAGGGCGAACACACCGAGAAACAACATCAGCGCGCCAATCAACGCGAAGCCGAGAAAGGCCCGCGGCGCGATATTCATATTACGAAGAGACATGTTGTGATCCTGGGGAGAAGCGCGATCCATGCGGGGTTTGAGCGGGGTGTCCATGACCTATCGGTCATACGACTAAAGTCTTGAGGGGGTGCGCGCTTTTGTCGCAGATCGGGGCGGGCCGACGGGATTCAGGAACCAGATGCCATAAATGCAGTCACTAAGGCTCGAAAGCGTGGCCTGCCCTGTAAAATCAAGGCCCCGCGCCAGGGATAACCCTGGCATCCGAGGTGAATTTTCTTTATCGTCACCGCCCTTTGAAAAAGCCCGAGAAATCAAAATGTTAGAAGCATCCCTCAGCCAATTGGAACAACTGGTCAGCGACCTGGTACAGCAGAACCAGGATCTACTGGGCACCAACGAATCCCTCAAGGCCGAACTGGCTCGCGCCAAGGATGAAAACGACAGCTTGCAGCTGAACCTGATGGAACAGGAAGAAAAGCAGGGCGCCACCGCTGCCCGTATCCAGGCGTTGGTTGAGCGTGTGAGCGCAGGTCCTGTCAGCGCATGAATGAAGGGATAAAGGTCGTTTCGATTCTCGGTGAGGATTACTCGATCAAGGCACCGGAGGGGGAAGACAACACCCTGATGAGCGCCGTGACGATGCTCAAGGCATCCCTGGCCACCACCAAGAAAAAGTACCCGACGCTGATCGGTGACAAGCTATTGGTGCTGGCGGCGCTGAACCTGTGCGCCGAGCAGATCGAAATGCAAAAGCACCACCAGCAGGAACTCGACCGTTACCAAGAGCAAGTCAGCGCCACGGTCGAGGTGATTTCCAAGGCAATCGGAACGCCTTAGAACCACTCATCCTGCATCCCCAGGCACGTGTCATCGCGTGCCTCGAGAATCGCCAGTTCATGATGGCAGCCCGGTATTTCCCACGTCAGGAAGTACCGGGCGGCCTGGAGCTTGCCCTTATAGAAGGCGACATCGGCAGCATTGCCCCTGGCCAGCCCTTCCTCGGCGCGAATTGCCTGTTCCAGCCAGCGCCAGCCAATCACCGTATGCCCGAACACCTTCAGGTACAGCGCCGAATTCGCCAGGCTGCTGTTGACCTTGCCCTGGGCGAGATCCGTCAGCAGGCCGAGGGTGACCTCTTGCAGGCGCGCCACCAGTTGTTCCAGCGGTTCCCGCAAGGCATTCAGCGACGGATACTCCTGTGCCCGTGCGCCGGTCTCGGCGATCAGGCGGATCAGTTGCTTCAAGCCCGCACCGCCGTTCTGCGCCAGCTTGCGCCCGAGCAAGTCCAGCGACTGAATGCCGTGGGTGCCTTCATGGATCGGGTTCAGGCGGTTGTCGCGGTAGTACTGCTCCACCGGGTATTCGCGGGTGTAGCCGTGGCCGCCGAGGATCTGGATCGCCAGTTCGTTGGCTTTAAGGCAAAACTCCGACGGCCAGGATTTGACGATCGGCGTCAGCAGGTCCAGCAGTTCGTGGGCCTGTTTGCGCTCGGCTTCGTTGGGCAGAGTAGTGGTGTCATCGAACAACCGTGCGGCGTACAAGCCAAGGTCGAAGGCACCTTCCACGTAGGCTTTTTGGGTCAACAGCATGCGTTTGATATCGGCGTGCTGGATGATCGACACCGGCGCGGTGTTGGGGTCCTTGCTGTCGGGCAAGCGGCCTTGGGGACGTTCACGGGCATATTCCAGGGAGTACAGGTAGCCGGCGTAACCCAGCATCACCGCGCCCATGCCCACGCCGATCCGCGCTTCGTTCATCATCTGGAACATGCAACTCAGGCCCTGGTGCGGCTGGCCCACCAGGTAGCCGACGCACTCGCCGTTATCGCCGAAATTCAACGCGGTCGAGGTGGTGCCACGCCAGCCCATCTTGTGAAACAGCCCGGCCAGCAGCACATCGTTGCGCTTGCCCAGGCTGCCGTCGTCGTTGACCAGGAACTTGGGCACGATAAACAGCGAAATGCCCTTCACCCCGGCAGGTGCGTCCGGCAGCTTGGCCAGCACCATGTGCACGATGTTCTCCGACAGCGGGTGATCGCCGCCGGAGATGAAGATCTTGTTGCCCTTGAGGCGATAGCTGCCGTCAGCCGCCGGCTCTGCGCGGGTACGAATATCCGACAGCGATGAGCCCGCATGGGGCTCGGTCAGCGCCATGGTGCCGAAGAAGCGGCCTTCGATCATCGGTCGCAGGAAGCGTTGTTTCTGCTCCTCGGTGCCGAAGCTCTCGATCAGGTTGGCGGCGCCCATGGTCAGGAACGGGTAGGACGTGGATGCGGCGTTGGCCGACTGGAAGTGGGCGAAACACGCCTGGGAGAGCAGGGTGGGCAGTTGCATGCCACCGGCTTCGAAGCTGCGGGCGGCGTTGAGAAAACCGGCTTCGAGGAAGGCATCTACCGCCGGTTTCACCTCGGGAATCAGAATCGCTTGACCGTTTTCGTAGCGTGGCTCGTTCTCGTCGCCCTTGCGGTTATGCGGGGCGAAGAACTTCTCGGCAATGCTGCGGGCGGTGCCGATGGCGGCGTCGAAGGTTTCACGGTTGTGTTCGGCAAACCGCTCGCGCTGGGTCAGGCCCTCGGCATCGAGGACTTCGTACAGCTCGAAAGCCAGATTGCGGGAACTGAGCAGCGTCTCGGACATGGCGGCTTACCTGTGTGGGAATGGGCCTGAGTCTAAGTGCGCAAATAGAGGCTGGATAGCAAGATTGATCTGGGTGATGGAGGAGCAAAACAACAGCGGTGAGTTGCAAACACGGTCAGTGTGGGAGCGGGCTTGCTCGCGAATGCGGTGGATCAGTCAGTACATCTGGCGACTGACACTGCGCATTCGCGAGCAAGCCCGCTCCCACATTTTGACCGCGTTTCGTCAGTTAGCCGATGGTCATCAGGCTGGCATTACCACCCGCGGCAGCAGTGTTGACGCTCAACGCCCGCTCGATCACCAGGCGCTCCAGGGCGATCCCGGTTTCGCCCGAAGACAAACCGTGAACCCCGACAATCGCCCCGCCACGCTTGGCCACTTGCTGGCAAACCCCGCGCAGTTGGTCGGAATCACCGTGATGCAGCACGGCATCAAACACGGTTTCATCCTTGGTCCAGTCAGCCACCCGCGTGATCTTCGCCTGAATATCCTTCGGCAAGCGTGCGAACACGGCCTTGGTCAACTCAGTTTCCGGCCATACCGCCGAGCCGCCGACTGCCAGCACGGCCGCCAGTTGCGTCAGCAGGTCGCCTTCCACTTCTGCCAGGCACAACACGTGCTCGCGGGGCAGGATGGCATAGCTGTTGCGCTCGCCGGTCGGGCCGGCCAGTTGGCGGGTGATACCGCTTTGGGATTGCGCGGCGAACTGCACGCACAGGGCGCTCAAGTCGCTCAGCTTGCTGCTGTCGGCCCAGGCTTTCAGGGCGGTCAGCGGCTTGCTCATGGCCTCCCGCAGGCGAACATCCGGTGCGGCCAGTGCATCACCACGAACGAAGGATTGCTCGATGGCATCCGTAGGACGGGTCGACAGCAGACGGTACAGATACAGCGGGCCGCCAGCTTTCGGGCCAGTGCCCGACAAGCCTTCGCCACCGAACGGCTGCACACCGACCACGGCGCCCACGATGTTGCGGTTAACGTAGACGTTACCGGCATGGACGTTGTCGATCACCTTGGCGATGGTCTCGTCGATGCGGGTGTGCACGCCCAGGGTCAGGCCATAGCCGGAGGCATTGATCTGGCCGATAAGCTGGTCGATCTCTTTGCGCTTGTAGCGCACCACGTGCAGCACCGGGCCGAAGATCTCCCGTTGCAGTTCGTCGAAGCTTTCCAGTTCGATCAGGGTTGGCATCACGAAGGTGCCGCGCTTGATCTCTTCGCTATCGGCAATGGCGACCTGGTAAACGTTGCGGCCTTTGTCGCGCATGGCCTGGATATGTTTCTCGATACCCGCCTTGGCTTCGGCGTCGATCACCGGGCCGATATCCACCGACAGGCGCTCCGGGTTGCCGAGGCGGCATTCAGCCATGGCACCTTTCAGCATTTCGATGACGCGGTCAGCGGAATCTTCCTGCAAGCACAGTACGCGCAGGGCCGAGCAACGTTGGCCGGCACTGTCGAAGGCCGACGACACTACGTCGATCACCACTTGTTCGGTGAGTGCCGAGGAGTCGACGATCATTGCGTTCTGGCCACCGGTTTCGGCGATCAGCGGAATCGGACGACCCTGTGCATCCAGACGGCCGGCGACACTGCGTTGCAGCAAGCGCGCAACCTCGGTGGAACCGGTGAACATCACGCCCTTGACGCGATCATCACCCACCAGGCGCGCACCGACGGTTTCGCCCTGGCCCGGCAGCAGTTGCAGCACGCCTTCCGGAATCCCGGCTTCCAGCAGCAGGCGCACGGCTTGTGCGGCCACCAGCGGTGTTTGCTCGGCAGGCTTGGCCAGTACCGGGTTGCCGGCGGCCAGTGCAGCGGCGACCTGCCCACTGAAGATCGCCAGCGGGAAGTTCCACGGGCTGATGCACACCACCGGACCCAGCGGGCGGTGAGCGTCGTTGGTGAAATCGTTGCGAGCCTGCACCGCGTAGTAACGCAGGAAGTCCACGGCTTCACGCACTTCGGCGATGGCGTTGGCGAAGGTCTTGCCGGCTTCGCGGGCCAGCAGGCCCATCAGCGGCTGGATCTCGCCTTCCATCAAATCGGCGGCACGTTCCAGGATCGCGGCGCGTTCGGCGGGCGGGGTGGCCTGCCAGATTGGCGCAGCGTTCAGGGCGCACTGGATGGCGTTGTGGACGTCTTCGACAGTTGCTTCCTGTACGTGGCCAACCACGTCACGCAGATCCGACGGGTTCAACACCGGTGCAGCCGCTTCATTGCTGGAAGCGCAACCGAGCATCGGCGCGGCTTTCCAGTTGTTATGCGCGGTAGCCAGCAAGGCGCAGGACAGCGACGCCAGGCGGTGTTCGTTGGCCAGGTCGATACCGGCGGAGTTGGCGCGCTCGGCACCATACAGGTCGCGGGGCAGCGGGATACGCGGGTGCGGCAGGCCGAAGCCGCCTTCCAGCGTCGCCATCTGCTCGATGCTGGCCACTGGATCGGCCACCAGCTCCTGGATCGAGATGGATTGGTCGGCAATACGGTTGACGAATGAGGTGTTGGCGCCGTTTTCCAGCAGGCGACGCACCAGGTAAGCCAGCAGTGTTTCGTGGGTGCCGACGGGTGCGTACACGCGGCACGGACGGTTCAGCTTGCCTTCGGAGACCTTGCCTACAACCTGCTCGTAAAGCGGCTCACCCATGCCGTGCAGGCATTGGAACTCGTACTGGCCGGGGTAATAGTTCTGACCGGCGATGTGGTAGATCGCCGACAGGGTGTGGGCGTTGTGGGTAGCGAACTGCGGGTAGATAACTTCCGGTACCGAAAGCAGTTTGCGTGCGCAGGCAATGTAGGAAACGTCGGTGTACACCTTGCGGGTGTACACCGGATAGCCTTCCAGGCCTTCGACCTGGGCGCGCTTGATTTCGCTGTCCCAGTACGCGCCTTTTACCAGGCGGATCATCAGGCGGTGGCGGCTGCGGCGTGCCAGGTCGATCACGTAGTCGATCACATACGGGCAACGCTTCTGGTAAGCCTGGATCACGAAACCGATGCCGTTCCAGCCGGTCAGTTGCGGCTCGAAGCACAGGCGTTCCAGCAGGTCGAGGGACAGCTCCAGGCGGTCGGCTTCTTCGGCGTCGATGTTCAAACCGATGTCGTATTGCTTGGCCAGCAGGGTCAGCGACAGCAGGCGCGGGTACAGCTCGTCCATCACGCGCTCGTACTGCGCACGGCTGTAACGCGGGTGCAGGGCCGAAAGCTTGATGGAAATGCCCGGACCTTCATAAATCCCGCGACCGTGGGACGCTTTGCCGATCGAGTGGATGGCTTGTTCGTACGAGGCCAGGTATTTCTGGGCGTCATGTTCGGTGAGTGCGGCTTCACCGAGCATGTCGTAGGAATAGCGGAAGCCCTTGGCTTCGAACTTGCTCGCATTGGCCAGGGCTTCGGCGATGGTTTCACCGGTGACGAACTGCTCGCCCATCAGGCGCATGGCCATGTCGACGCCCTTGCGGATCATCGGCTCGCCGCTCTTGCCGATGATGCGGCTCAGGGACGAGGTCAGGCCGGCTTCGTTGTGGGTGGCGACCAGTTTGCCGGTCAGCAACAGGCCCCAGGTGGCGGCGTTGACGAACAGCGACGGGCTGTTGCCCAGGTGCGGGTGCCAGTTGCCGGTGCTGATCTTGTCGCGGATCAGTGCGTCGCGGGTGCCCTTGTCGGGGATGCGCAGCAGCGCTTCGGCGAGGCACATCAGCGCTACGCCTTCCTGGGACGACAGGGAGAATTCCTGCAGCAGGCCCTGGACGATGCCTGCACGGCCGCCGGCGCTTTTCTGATTGCGCAGTTTCTCGGCGATCGAAGAGGCGAGCTTGTTGGTGGCCTCGGCCATTGCCGCGGGCAGGCGAGCCTGCTCGATCAGCATCGGCACCACTTCCGGCTCCGGGCGACGGTAGGCGGCGGTGATCGAGGCGCGCAGTACGGATTGCGGCAGGATGCTTTCGGCAAATTCCAGGAAGCACTGGTGGGCGTGGTCGGCCTGGACCTCGCCGGCTTCTTCCGCGTCCTTGCTGCCCAGGCCGTTGAGCTCGGCCAGGGTTGCACCACCCTCGAGTTTCTCCAGGTAATTGAAAATCGCCTGCTTGATCAGCCAGTGCGGCGTGCGATCAATGGAGGTCGCGGCCGCCTTCAGGCGCTCGCGGGTCGGGTCGTCAAGTTTGACCCCAAGGGTGGTCGTAGCCATCTTTTTATCCTCATGGGTGCCACTACTGCGTGGCATCAGCTGGCGGCAAGATTAGCTTTGCGCCGAGAGAGGTGCAACCGGGTGCAACCCTTTTTATCCATGAAATTTTTGATGCTGATCGGGAAAAATTATCGGCGCAGCCGAATCGGCTGCGCCTTGGTGCATTTGCTTCTGACTTTGGCTGCCCTTGCTCCGAAAAGGAGCAAAAACACGGTGTTTTCCACAAAACACACCGAGGTGCAACTTATTCTCAAGAAACTGGTTGCACCTTATTTGCTTTGTTGAATAGCATTCGCGCCCAAGGTGCAACCTCTTACTGACGGTTCATCGGCTGATGGCTTTCCTGGGGAAACGTCAGTCATAAATGCGCGGCGCCAGGCTTCGTCTATCCACTAGCAAAGTGGATGGCCGTCCGGACAGACCGCCGCTACATAAAAACAAAGCCAGGGCGTAACTCAATGAGCGTAAGTAATCCTACCCTGATCACATTTGTGATCTATATCGCTGCCATGGTGCTGATCGGCTTTATGGCCTATCGCTCCACCAACAACCTTTCCGACTACATTCTCGGCGGTCGCAGCCTCGGCAGCGTGGTTACCGCGCTCTCGGCCGGTGCCTCGGACATGAGCGGCTGGTTGCTGATGGGCTTGCCCGGCGCGATCTACATGTCTGGCCTGTCGGAAAGCTGGATCGCCATCGGCCTGATCGTCGGTGCCTACCTGAACTGGCTGTTTGTTGCCGGTCGCCTGCGAGTGCAGACCGAGCACAACGGCGACGCCCTGACCCTGCCGGATTACTTCTCCAGCCGTTTCGAAGATAAAAGCGGCCTGCTGCGAATCATCTCTGCGGTGGTGATCCTGGTGTTCTTCACCATCTACTGCGCTTCCGGCATCGTGGCTGGCGCCCGTCTGTTTGAAAGCACCTTCGGCATGTCCTACGAGACCGCGCTGTGGGCCGGTGCTGCCGCGACCATTGCCTACACCTTCGTCGGTGGTTTCCTGGCCGTGAGCTGGACCGACACCGTGCAAGCCACGCTGATGATCTTCGCCTTGTTGCTGACCCCGATCATCGTGCTGCTGGCCACCGGTGGCGTCGACACCACCTTCCTGGCGATCGAAGCGCAGAACCCTGACAACTTCAACATGCTGAAAAACACCACCTTCATCGGCATCATTTCGCTGATGGGCTGGGGCCTGGGTTACTTCGGCCAGCCGCACATCCTCGCGCGTTTCATGGCGGCGGATTCGGTGAAATCGATTGCCAATGCCCGTCGCATCTCCATGACCTGGATGATCCTGTGCCTGGGCGGCACCGTGGCGGTGGGCTTCTTCGGTATCGCCTACTTCTCGGCGCACCCGGAAGTCGCCGGTCCCGTGACCGAGAACCACGAGCGTGTGTTCATCGAACTGGCCAAGCTGCTCTTCAACCCATGGATTGCCGGTGTGTTGCTGTCGGCCATCCTGGCGGCGGTAATGAGCACCCTGAGCTGCCAGTTGCTGGTGTGCTCCAGCGCCCTGACCGAAGACTTCTACAAAACCTTCCTGCGTAAAAACGCCTCCCAGGTCGAGCTGGTATGGGTCGGTCGCGCCATGGTGCTGTTGGTGGCGCTGATTGCCATCGCCATGGCCGCCAACCCGGAAAACCGCGTACTGGGCCTGGTGAGCTACGCCTGGGCCGGTTTCGGTGCTGCATTCGGTCCTGTGGTGCTGATCTCGGTCCTGTGGAAAGGCATGACGCGTAATGGCGCACTGGCCGGCATCCTGGTGGGTGCGATCACCGTGATCGTGTGGAAGCACTTCAGCCTGTTTGGCCTGTACGAAATCATCCCGGGCTTCATCTTCGCCAGCCTGGCGATCTACTTCGTGAGCAAGCTGGGCGCTCCGACGGCTGGCATGCTTCAGCGGTTTGACGCAGCCGAGGCGGATTACAACCTCAACAAGTAATCGGCGGGGGCTTGAATGCCCGCTGAGGTGAAAACGGCCCGCATCTTTTGGATGACGGGCCGTTTTTTTGCCTTCCAGATCTCGCAGTGTTGTTTTCACAGATTCAGATGATCACTGAAGTAAACGGCCAATTTAAGGGCTCGCCTGGTGGCTGTGAGCGTTGAATGTGAGGCGGTTTTTATACTTTGGGAAAAGGGCTACAAACTACCGTCAGCTATCTGACAGTAGGCATCCACCGATTTTGAATTCGTGGTTTTTCAGTCGTGGTCAGTGTCCGGCTGGTTGAGAAAAATCAGCACACCCAGGATCGCCATATAGAACTTGAACGCCGCTTCCTGGCCGTTCCACTGATGGGATTGCCACATCAGGAACCACTCGCCGCCGATCACCATAAAGCCGAAGAACCACACCATAAAACCCAGAGTCAGCCCGACGATTGCGCTTTTCTTGGCGCGATTGAAGTCGATACCTGTGGCACGACGAGCCCGCCACAAGGCCAGCGCTCCACGCGCCAGCAGCACGGCCGTCAGGGCTTCACCGGCGATGATCAGCCAATATGCACCGTGCCACAGCCATGGGGTGGTGATGGCGCGATACATCGCGGCGTTGCCGGGGAAGGTGGTGTCCATGCTCAGCACATGTTTGACGAAGGCAAAGTTGGAGCCGTAGTCGGTGATGTTGCTGAAGGCCACGAGTGTGGCGAAGGCTGCCAGGGCAAGGGTCAGGACGATTTTTGCGTAGCGGGTGGCCATGTTTTTTCCATTGTCATGGGGCGATGGGGGACGAATACGCTAGCACGCTGGTGGTAGGGCTTCGATGCCTGATACATGAAGATTAAAGCGCCTGCGATGTAGGGATTTACTGATTTGCCTGCAGCGCACTCAGCTCGGCAAACAGCTGGTGCAGAATCGGCCACCCACTACTCGCAGAGAAACACCGGATGTTCGCTCCTGCCAATCAAAGTGCCTTTAGCCTGACCCTCGACGGTGTGCCCAGTGTTCTCAAGGTGCGTGAGTTCACTGGCGATGAATTCATCAGCCTGCCCTATCGTTTTGACCTTGAACTGGTCAGCGAGCAACCCGACCTTGACCTGGAAAGCTTGATGCATCGCCAGGCGTTCCTGGGGTTTGATGCGCATGGGCATGGTATTCATGGCCAGGTTTATCGGGTGGCGCAAGGCGACTCTGGCAAGCGCCTGACGCGTTATCAGATCACGCTGGTTCCGCAGTTGGCTTATCTTGAGCACAGCGCTCACCAGCGGATTTTCCAGAACCGGACGGTGCCGCAGATCATTGCACTGGTGCTGGAAGGGCAGGGTATCCAGGCGGATGCCTTCTCGTTTCAACTGAGCGGGGTGTACCCCGAGCGTGAGTACTGCGTTCAGTTTGGCGAAACCGATCTGGCGTTCATCCAGCGCTTGTGCGCCGAGTCGGGCATTCACTACCACTTCCAGCACCACCCCGAGCGCCACCTTTTGGTGTTCGGCGATGACCAGAGCGTGTTCGCCCAGCCTGAGCAAGCCACTCAATACGCGGCGGGTTCGGGGATGGTTGCCGACACGCCGGTGATCAAGCGTTTTACCCTGCGGTTGAAGACCCGTACCACCGATGTGAATCTGCGGGACTACGACTTCAGAAAGCCACGCCTGAGCTTGGAAAGCACGGTGTCCGGCGGCCAGCGTCCGATGCTGGAGGAACAGTGTTATCCCGGGAATTTTACGGATCGCGCTCATGGTAAATACTTGGCGCAACGTAGGTTGGAGCGCCATCGCGGTGACTTTCGCCAGGCCAGTGGCCATAGCGACCAGCCGTCCCTGGTCAGCGGGCAGTTCCTGAGGATGGAAGGGCATCCTCGCCAGGAATGGAATGATTTGTGGCTGGTCACCCAGGTGACGCATGCCGGGCGCCAGCCTCAGGTGCTGGAGGAGTCGACCATCGACGCCTCGGGTGATGAATCGGCTCAGGGCTACAGCAATCACTTTGTCGTAACGCCATGGGAGGTGCCGTTTCGAACGCCGCTGCTGGTATCGCGACCGCCGATTTCTGGCTATCAAAACGCCGTAGTTACAGGGCCGGCAGGCAGCGAGATCCATTGTGACGAGTATGGCCGGGTCAAGGTGCAGATGGCCTGGGATCGCGCCGGGGAGCACGACGAACATTCCAGTTGCTGGCTGCGGGTGGCCAGTGGCTGGGCCCATGAGCACTACGGCTCGGTGTTGATCCCGCGGGTGGGCATGGAGGTGCTGGTGGGTTTCGTCGACGGCGACGCCGACACGCCGCTGGTGGTCGGTTGCCTGGCCAATGCCGCCACGCCGGTGCCGCTGGACCTGCCAGCCGACAAGACCCGCAGCATCTTCCGTAGCCAGACCAGCCCCGGCGGCGGTGGCTACAACGAGCTGCGCATCGAGGACCGCAAGGGTGCCGAGGAAATCTACCTGCGCGCCCAGCGCAACTGGACCCAGCATGTACTGCACGACCAGCACGTGCAGGTCGACAACCAGCGCGACGTGATCGTCAAAGGCCTTGATCGTCACGAGCTTCAGGGCGAAGAACAGCGCACCACCCACGGCAACCGCCTGACCGAACTCAAGCAGGACGATCACCTGATGGTCGCGGGCTCCCAGCAGGTACGTGCCGGGTTGACCATTCACATCGGTGCCGGGCAAAACGTCGTTATTGATGCGGGTGCCAGCGTGACCCTCCAGGCCGGTGGGCAGTGGATCAACGTTTCGGCGGGCGGGATTTTCAGCAGCACGCAAATCCAGCTTGGCGGCTCCCCGGCACCGGCGGGAGCGCCGCTGACGCCGGGGCTGCAGGAAAAGTTGCTGGCGGTAATACCTGCACCGTTGAGTGCCGTCCAGGTGTTAAGCCTGAAGCGCAGCGCACCCTTTTGCGAAGAGTGCGAGCGCTGCAGGAATGGCGTGTGCAATACGCCCCTGCATCGCAATACATCACTGCCCGCGGGTGCGCCATGATTTCTCCCGGGCAGTGGCTTGAGGCTGCGCCGTTGCAGGCGGGCGAGCAGTTGTTTGTGGTGATGGGCAATGCCAGCGACTGCAAGCCGCTCGATGCGTGGCGGCGTACCGACGGACGTGCACTTAGCCCCATCTGGGCGGGCAGCGAGTATGCTGCGTGGGATGAGGTCATGCCCTACGTCGCGGTGGTCGCCGCGGACAGCGCTTTTCTGAAATGGGCCGCCGAATGCGAAGGTATCGACTGGGGTTGGCTGGCGGTGTCGTCCTGTTCCTTGCACACCGTCGTCGAGCATCTGCGCAGCCTGACCAAGGTACTGTTGCCGGAAGGGCCGGCGGTGTTCTTTCGCTTCTGGGACGGTGCTTATGTCCTGCCTGTGTTGCAGGCGCTGGGGCCACAGGCAAAGGAGTTGCTCCCGGTGTTCAGTCGCTACTGGATCAATGGTCGCCAGCATGAGGTAGCGGTTACGGCAGCGGGAGCGGCAAAGCCCGGCCCATGGTGGCAAGTGCCGCCGCATGTTCTCCAGCGCCTGGGTGAGCAATCGAGCGTTACGCAGGTGGACAACCTGTTGCAATGGCTGGAAGAACAGCGCCCGGACCTGTACAGCGCCTTTGTGCCGGCGACCTTGAAGCACAAGGTCGCCTACTTCGTGCGCCGGCCGGATGTCAGCCATCAGGCGCTGGCCGCCTGGCTGGCCTCAGAGCTGGGTTGAGGCCAGCGACTGCTGCAAGTCTTCGATCAGGTCCTCAATCGCCTCGATGCCCACCGACAGGCGAATCATCTCCGGCTTCACCCCGGCCTTCGCCTGCTCCTGTTCATTCATCTGGCGATGGGTGGTGGACGCCGGGTGGCAGGCCAGGGACTTGGCATCGCCAATGTTCACCAGGCGCTTGAAGATCTGCAGCGAATCGTAGAAACGCACGCCCGCCTCATAACCACCCTTCAGGCCGAAGGACAGAATCGCCGACGGTTTGCCCTGCATGTATTTCTGCGCCAGGTGATGGTGGGGGTGATCCGGCAGGCCGGCGTAGCTGACCCACTCCACCAGTGCGTGGTCTTGCAGGAAGTGGGCAATCTTCAAGGCGTTTTCGGTGTGGCGCTCCATGCGCAGGGCCAGGGTTTCCAGGCCTTGCAGCAGCAGGAATGCATTCATCGGCGCCAGGGCCGCGCCGGTGTTGCGCAGCGGCACGGTACGGGCGCGGGCAATGAACGCCGCCGGGCCGAATTTTTCGGTGTAGACCACACCGTGATAGGCCGGCTCCGGCTGGTTGAGGCCGGGGAATTTCTCCGGGTACTGGGTCCAGGGAAAGGTGCCGCTGTCGACGATCACGCCACCCAGTGAGTTGCCGTGGCCGCCCACGTATTTGGTCACCGAATGCACGACGATGTCCGCGCCGAACTGGATCGGCTTGCACAGGATTGGCGTGGCCACGGTGTTGTCCACCATCAGCGGCACGCCACGGGCGTGGGCGACGTTGGCCAGGGCTTCGATATCGATGATATTGCCTGCCGGGTTGCCGATGCTCTCGCAGTACACCAGTTTGGTGTTGTCATCGATCAGCTCGGCGATGGCTTCGGCGCAGTCGTCACGGGCGAAGCGCACGTCAACGCCGAAGCTCGGCAGCAAGTGGGCGAACAGGGTGTAGGTGCCACCGTACAGCTGCGGGGTGGTGACGATGTTGTCACCGGCACGGGTCAGGGTCTGGATCGCGTAGTGGATCGCCGCGCTGCCGGCCGACACCGCCAGGGCCGCGATGCCGCCTTCCAGCGCCGCGATGCGTTGCTCCAGCACGTCGTTGGTGGGGTTCATGATGCGCGTGTAGATATTGCCGGGCACGTCGAGGTTGAACAGGTCGGCGCCGTGCTGGGCGTTATCGAATTCGAAAGCGACGTTCTGGTAGATCGGCACGGCGACGGCCTTGGTAGTCGGGTCCGACTTGAAGCCATGGTGCAAAGCGATGGTGGCGTCTTTCATGAGTTGTTATGACCTCCATGGATAATTGCTCGCCACAATAAATCCGCTTTCGCACCGCCAATTAGACTATTTTCGGCAGCGCCCCTGTGTTTGCGGCATAAGCGCCACCTGACGCGCAGCCCTGCACCTTTGCCTGCGTAAAAGGTAAACTTCGCCCCCTGCGCAGGAGCAACCATGAATTATCGTCACGCCTATCACGCCGGCAACCACGCCGATGTCTTCAAACACCTGACCTTGACCCGCCTCATCGCCCTGATGTCGCGCAAGGAGCAGCCGTTTGCCTATCTCGACACCCACGCCGGCATTGGTCTGTACGACCTGCAGGGCGACCAGGCGAACCGTACCGGTGAATACCTGGAAGGCATCGCCCGCCTGTGGGGCCAGGCCGACCTGCCGCCGCTGACCGCCGATTACATGCGTGTGCTGCACGAGATGAACCCGGATGGCGAATTGCGCTACTACCCGGGTTCGCCGGAGCTGGCGCGACGCCTGACTCGTCCTCAGGACCGCGTGCTGCTCAACGAAAAGCACCCGGAAGACGGCCTGCTGCTCAAGGACAACATGAAGGGTGATCGTCGGGTGAAAGTCCACCTTGGCGAAGGTTGGCACGTGCCACGGGCATTGCTGCCGGTGCCGGAAAAGCGTGCGTTGATGTTGATAGACCCGCCGTTCGAGAAGCTCGACGAGATGCAGCGCTGCGCCGCGTCCCTCAAGGAAGCCGTGAGCCGGATGCGCCAGACGGTGGCTGCGATCTGGTACCCGGTGAAGGACCAGCGCATGCTGCGCCGCTTCTACCAGGACCTGGCCGGTACCGGTGCGCCGAAGTTGCTGCGGGTGGAATTGCTGGTGCATCCGCTGGACACGCCCAACACCCTGACCGGTTCGGGTCTGGCGATTGCCAATCCGCCGTGGGGGCTGGAGGAGGAGTTGCGTGAGCTGCTGCCGTGGTTGTCCAAGCAGCTTGGGCAAACCCAGGGTGGCTGGCAGATGGATTGGCTTATCGCCGAGTAACTGATCGTTCCCACGCTCTGCGTGGGAACGCATCCTGTGACGCTCTGCGTCACGAATTTCAGAGCGGACGCGGAGCGCCCAGAGCGGCATTCCCACGCAGAGCGTGGGAACGATCTGGTGCAATCAGATCGGGCAGGTCACGCCGGTGCCGCCGATTCCGCAGTAACCCTGCGGATTCTTCGCCAGGTACTGCTGGTGGTACGCCTCGGCGAAATACACCGTCGGCGCTTCTTCGATTTCGGTGGTGATGGTGCCCAGGCCGGCCTTGGTCAATTCCGCCTGATAAGCCTCTGCGCTGGCCTTCGCCGCCTCCAGGTGCTCCGGCTTGACCGCGTAGATCACCGAACGATACTGGCTGCCGATGTCATTGCCCTGGCGCATGCCCTGGGTCGGGTTGTGCAGTTCCCAGAACATTTTCAGCAGCTCTTCGTAGCTGATCTTGTCCTGGTCAAACACCACCAACACCACTTCGCTGTGGCCGGTCAGGCCTGAGCAGACTTCTTCATACGTCGGGTTCGGCGTGTAGCCGCCGGCATAGCCCACCACCGTGCTGACCACACCGTCGCGCTGCCAGAAACGACGCTCTGCACCCCAGAAGCAACCCAGGCCGAAGATCGCAAACTCTACGTTGTCGACAAAGGGGCCCAGCAGCGGGTTGCCGTTGACGAAGTGCGTCTCGGGCAGCGACATCGGGGTTTCACGGCCAGGCAAAGCTTGTTCTTGAGTGGGAAGCACGTTTTTATTCACCAGGATTTCCGAGCGCAAGACCATGATCAGTCCTCTCAGTCAGATTGAGTTACAAGTAAGAGTTCAGACTGCCAGTGTGCCCGAGTGTTACCGCGCTGTCAGGCGATTGGCCCGCGAGGATAGCGTTTAAGCATCGTCATCAGCTCGGCCCCCGGGATTGGCCGGTCGAACAGGTAGCCCTGGCCGACGTCGCAACGGTGGCGGCGCAGGAACGCCAGCTGCTCGGCAGTCTCGATGCCTTCGGCCACCACCTTGAGCTTGAGGTTGTGGGCCATGGCGATCACCGCCGAGGTGATTTCCATGTCGTCCTGGTTGTCCGGGATTTCATGGATGAAGCTGCGATCAATCTTGATGATGTCGATCGGGAATTTTTTCAGGTAGCTCAGCGACGAGTAACCGGTACCGAAGTCATCCATCGCCAGGGTCAAGCCGAAACTCTTCAGTTGGTCCAGTTGCAGGCGCGTGTCTTCGGTGGCTTCCAGCAGCAGGCCTTCGGTCAACTCCAGTTCCAGCAGGTTGGCCGGCAACTGTTCTTCCTTGAGGATCGTGGCAATCGAGGCCACCAGGTCCGGGTCGGAAAACTGCTTGGGCGACAGGTTGATCGCCACTTGCAGGTTGCCCATGCCGGCGGCGGTCAGCTGTCGGCTCATGCGGCAGGCCTGGCGGGCGATCCATTTGCCGATGGGGATGATCAGCCCGGTCTCTTCCGCCACGCTGATGAATTGATCGGGGCGGATCATGCCCTTTTCCGGATGGTTCCAGCGTAACAACGCTTCCATCCCCAGCAGACGACCGCTGCGCAGGCACAGCTTGGGCTGGTAGAACACGTCCAGTTCGTTCTGGGTCAGGGCGCGGCGCAGGTTGTTTTCCACGAACAGTTTGTAGCTGGCTTCGGCATTCAGCGCTTCGGTAAATACCTGCACCTGGTGTTTGCCGTTGGCCTTGGCCTTGTGCAGCGCCAGGCCGGCGTTGCGCATCAGGGTCTGCGGGTCGCGGCCATGCAGCGGCGCGCAGGCGAGGCCCACGGAGCCGGTGACGCTGATCAGCTGGTTGTCGACGAACATCGGCTTGTCGAGGGTGGCCAGCAACTGGCTGGCGACCTGCTGGCCGGTTTCAAGGTCGGTATCGTCCAGCAGCACGGCAAATTCGTTACTGGCAAATCGCGCCAGGCTGCCACTGGCGGTCAGGCTGTTGCGCAGGCGCCGGGCCAGGCTGATCAGCAGCTTGTCGCCGGTCTGGTGGCCGAGGCTGTCGTTGATCCGCTTGAAGTTGTCGATGTCCACCAGCAGCAGGCTGATGGGGCTGTCGCTGTCCCGGGCAAAGCGTTCGTCCAGGTTGCGGATGAACGCCGGGCGGTTGCCCAGGTTGGTCAGGTTGTCGGTGTACGCCAGCCGCTCGATGCGCTGCTGGGCCAGCTTGGTCTGGGTGATGTCTTCGTAGATGCCGATGTAATGGGTCAACTCACGGTTGTCGCCATAAACCTTGGAGATCGACAACTGGCCCCAGTAGGGTTCGAGGTTCTTGCGCCGGCTCTTGAACTCGCCTTGCCAACTGTTGCTCTTGGCCAGGCTTGAAGGCGCGTCGAACAGCAGCTCGCTGAGGTTCTCCAGCGCCGGCAGTTCCGACAGCTGGTGGCCGTGGACTTCATCGGTGCTGTACTGGGTGATCGCGGTAAAGCTTGGGTTGACGTATTCCACCACGCCGTCGCAATTGACCAGCAGGAACGCATTGGCGCTTTGCTCCACGGCTCGCTGGAACAAGTGCAGGGCACTGGTGGCGGTGCGGCGGTTGTGGTTGTTGATCACCTGGGCGAACTGGTCGGCCAGCTCGCCGGCAAAGGCGATCTCGTCGGACTGCCAGACGCGGGTGCTGCCACTTTGCTCCAGGCACAACACGCCGACCACATTGCCATCGACGCGGATGCTGGCGTCGAGCATGGCGTGGATGTCCCGCGGGCGTAGGCTCTCGGCCATTTCACGCGTGCGTGGGTCGCGCATGGCATTGGTGGCGTCGATCGCACGGCTGGTTTGCAGGGCTTCCAGGTAATCCGGGAAGCCACTGGCATCGATAGACTCTGGCAGGTGGTGCTGCTGATCGGCGCGGTGATAAGCGGAAATCGGCACCAGATGCTGGTTTTCGAGGTTCCAGATGCTTGCGCAGTCGATCTGGTAGATATCGCAGGCACTGCGGGTGATCAGCTCGGCGGCTTCCTGCAGCGAGTTGTTGGTGCTGTAGCGCTGGCGGGCCAGCAGCAGGATCAACTCCTGCTGGGCGCGCACCCGCTCAAGGTGTTGCAGTTGTTCCTGCTGGGCGCGCTGGTTGAGTTCCAGGGCAATCTGCAAGCGGCTGTTCTGGCTCTCCAGGTCTGCCGCAGGGGCCGGTGGGAGATCACTGAACAGGCCGTCGACCACCATCAGGTAGCCGCGCAGCAGGTGACGATTGTGTTGTTTGTAGGCTTCACCCAGTTCCAGCAGGCTCAACGGGCCGTCGTTGGTGTGCAGGGTGTAGCGCACCAGGTAATGCGGGCTGATGGTCAGCTGTTCCTGGATCGCATCATGCAGCTGATAGCGCGCCTGGGGCTCCATCAGGCTGGCGTAGGGCGAGCCGATCAGGGCGCACAGTTCCATCGCGGGCAGGCCGAACTGGCGTTCGCAATTGGGGTCGAGGTACAGCAGGGCCCAGCTAGCCTCATTAAGCCGCTCGAAACGCAGCATACCGAGGCGCGAAGGCACCGGTAATTGCGTCACTACCTCGGCCGCCGTACGGGCGACATCGGGTTGGCTTTTCATGGGGAAACTCGCTTGGAAAAATGCGCATCGCGCCGGGCTCACGCCCTCTTTACTGTTGCCTGCGGCAAGGTTGCATCATGCAGCACAGGCTGACAAGAGAGGATGAAGGCTAAGTGCTATAAGTGGGTTATCGGCCAGCGAGCGGTTTTCTGCAACCGGGGTGATGGGCGGTGTACAACCTCGATTTCCGTGTCCAGGTTTTCCCTGGAAAGCAGGCAAAAAAAGCCCCGCCAATTGGCGGGGTTGAGGTACGAGCGTGGCGCTCGGAAATCGTTGAAGCCAGGTCTTCTGCATGGGCAGAAGACCTGTTGTGGCTTAAAGCAGGATGGTGCGGATGTCGTTCAGCAACTGACTCAGGCGCTGGGTGAAGCGTGCGGCAGCCGCGCCGTTGATCACACGGTGATCGTAGGACAGCGACAGTGGCAGCATCAGCTTCGGCTGGAACGCTTTACCGTCCCACACAGGCTGGATAGTGGCCTTGGAAACACCCAGGATCGCCACTTCCGGCGCGTTGACGATTGGCGTGAAGCCAGTGCCGCCAATGTGCCCGAGGCTGGAGATGGTGAAGCACGCGCCCTGCATGTCGTCCGGGGTGAGCTTCTTGTCGCGGGCCTTGGCAGCCAGTGCAGCAGCCTCAGCGGCAAGCTGCAGCAGGCTCTTCTGGTCGACGTTCTTGATGACCGGTACCAGCAGGCCATCCGGAGTGTCGACGGCAAAGCCGATGTGCACGTACTTCTTGCGAATGATCGCCTTGCCGCTTGGCGCCAGCGAACTGTTGAAGTCCGGCAGCTCCTTGAGCAAATGTGCGCAAGCCTTGAGCAGCAGGGGCAGCACGGTCAGCTTCACGCCGGCCTTCTCGGCCACGGCTTTCTGCGCAACGCGGAATGCTTCCAGGTCGGTGATGTCGGCCTGGTCGAACTGGGTCACGTGCGGGATGTTCAGCCAGCTGGCGTGCAGGCCGGCCGCGCCGATTTGCATCAGGCGGGTCATCGGCACTTCTTCGATTTCGCCGAAGCGGCTGAAGTCGACGGTGCGGATCGGCGGAATGCCCGAGCCACCGGTAGCAGCGCCGGCAGCCGGAGCTTCCTTGGCCTTCTGCATCATGGATTTGACGTAAACCTGCACGTCTTCCTTGAGCACGCGACCGTGAGGACCGCTGGCGGTTACCGCGCTCAACTCGACGCCGAATTCACGGGCCAGTTGGCGCACGGCAGGGCCGGCATGAACCTTGGCACCGCTTGGCGCAGGTGCAGCCGCCGGAGCCGGTGCGGCCTCCGCTTTTGCAGCAGGCGCAGGTGCAGGCGCGGCAGCAGCCGGTGCGGCTTCAGCCTTGGCGGCCGGAGCAGCGGCGGCCGGAGCGGCAGCAGCCGGGGCAGCAGCGCCCGCCACTTTCAGCTTGAGGATGAAGTCACCAGTGCCGACTTCGTCTTCCAGCTTCACGGCAATGCTTTCCACCACGCCGGCAGCCGGCGAAGGGATTTCCATGGAGGCCTTGTCGGACTCCAGGGTGATCAGCGATTGATCAGCTTCGACGGTGTCGCCGACTTTAACCAGCAGTTCGATGATCTTGGCCTTGCCCGACGAACCGATGTCCGGAACATGAATGTCCTGGACTGTTTCGGCGGCAGGTGCAGCCGCCGGAGCCGCAGGGGCCTCGGCAGCAGCGGCAGGCTTCTCGGCGGCAGGAGCCGGGGCAGCAGCAGGAGCGGCCGCCGCAGGGGCCGCATCAGCGGCACCTTCGATTTCCAGCTCAAGCAGTTCGTCGCCTTCTTTCAGGCGGTCGCCCAGCTTCACTTTCAGGCTTTTGACCACGCCGGCCTTGGGAGCAGGGATTTCCATGCTCGCCTTGTCCGATTCCAGGGTCAGGATGCTCTGGTCGGCTTCGACGGTGTCGCCGACCTTCACAAACAGTTCAATTACTTCACCTTCACCGCTGCCGATGTCAGGTACGCGAATGAGTTCGCTCACAGAAAGTCTCCTCAGCAGTCCAGTGGGTTGCGTTTTTCCGGGTTGATCCCGAACTTGACGATAGCGTCTGCTACCACCTTGGGTTCGATTTCACCACGGTCAGCCAAGGCTTCCAGGGCTGCCAACACCACGAAGTGACGGTCGACTTCGAAGAAGTGACGCAGCTTCTTGCGGCTGTCACTACGGCCGAAACCGTCGGTGCCCAGGACTTTGAATTCCTTGGACGGTACCCACTGACGAATTTGTTCAGCAAACAGCTTCATGTAGTCGGTAGAGGCGATAACCGGACCCTTACGGCCAGCCAGGCACTCTTCGACGTAGGTGCGCGCAGGCTTCTGGCCCGGGTGCAGGCGGTTGCTGCGCTCTACGGCCAGGCCGTCGCGACGCAGTTCGTTGAAGCTGGTAACGCTCCATACGTCAGCACCGACGTTGAACTCTTCACGCAGGATTTTTGCAGCTTCACGCACTTCGCGCAGGATGGTGCCGGAGCCCATCAGTTGCACGTGGTGAGCGGCTTCCTTGGTGTCTTCTTCGAGCAGGTACATGCCCTTGATGATGCCTTCCTCGACACCGGCCGGCATGGCTGGCTGCTGGTAGGACTCGTTCATCACGGTGATGTAGTAGAAAACGTCCTGCTGCTCTTCGGTCATCTTCTTCATGCCGTCCTGGATGATCACCGCCAGCTCATAGCCGTAGGTTGGATCAAAGGTGCGGCAGTTCGGGATGGTGCCCGCCAGGATGTGGCTGTGACCGTCTTCGTGTTGCAGGCCTTCGCCGTTCAGCGTGGTCCGCCCGGCAGTACCGCCGATCAGGAAGCCACGGGTACGGCTGTCGCCTGCTGCCCAAGCCAGGTCGCCAATACGCTGGAAACCGAACATCGAGTAGAAGATGTAGAACGGCAGCATCGGCTGGTTGTGGCTGGAGTACGAAGTACCGGCAGCGATGAAGGAGCTCATGGCGCCCGCTTCGTTGATGCCTTCTTCGAGGATCTGGCCCTTCTTGTCTTCCTTGTAGAACATCACCTGGTCTTTATCGACTGGCTCGTAGAGCTGGCCGACGGAGGAGTAGATGCCCAACTGACGGAACATGCCTTCCATACCGAAGGTACGGGCTTCGTCCGGGATGATCGGCACGATACGCGAGCCGATTTCCTTGTCCTTGACCAGCTGCGCGAGGATCCGCACGAAGGCCATGGTGGTGGAGATTTCACGGTCGCCCGAGCCGTCCAGGATTGCCTTGAGGGTATCCAGTGGCGGAGTCGGGATGTTGAAGCTCTTGGCGCGGCGCTGAGGCACGAAACCGCCCAGTGCAGTGCGACGCTCGCTGAGGTAGCGGGCTTCGGCGCTGTTTGGCTCCGGCTTGAAGAACGGCAGGTTCTCCAGCTCTTCGTCCTTGACCGGGATGTCGAAGCGGTCGCGGAACAACTTCAGGCTGTCGACATCGACTTTCTTGGTGTTGTGCGCAGTGTTCTTCGCTTCGCCGGCACCGGTGCCATAACCCTTGATGGTCTTGGCCAGGATGACGGTCGGTTGTTCTTTGTGGTTGACCGCTTCGTGGTATGCCGCGTAGACCTTGTACGGGTCGTGGCCGCCACGGTTGAGTTTCCAGATCTCGTCGTCGGACAGGTCTGCAACCATTGCCTTGAGTTCAGGCGTGTTGAAGAAGTGTTCACGTACGAACGCGCCGTCTTTGGCTTTGTAGTTCTGGTACTCGCCGTCGATGACTTCGTCCATGCGGCGTTGCAGGATGCCGTCGACGTCCTTGGCCAGCAGTGGGTCCCAGAAACGGCCCCAGATGACTTTGGTCACGTTCCACTGAGCACCACGGAACACGCCTTCGAGTTCCTGGATGATCTTGCCGTTGCCGCGAACCGGGCCGTCGAGGCGCTGCAGGTTGCAGTTGATGACGAAGATCAGGTTGTCCAGCTTCTCGCGGCCGGCCAGGGAGATGGCGCCCAGGGATTCCGGCTCGTCACACTCGCCGTCGCCCAGGAAGCACCAGACTTTCTGCTTGCCTTCAGGGATGAAACCACGGGCTTCCAGGTACTTCATGAAGCGTGCCTGGTAGATCGCCTGGATCGGGCCCAAGCCCATGGATACCGTCGGGAACTGCCAGAAATCAGGCATCAGCCAAGGGTGCGGATAGGACGAGAGGCCCTGGCCGTCGACTTCCTGGCGGAAGTTGTTCATTTGTTCTTCGGTGATGCGGCCTTCCATGAACGCACGGGCGTAGACGCCTGGCGAGGTGTGGCCCTGGAAGTAGATCAGGTCGCCGCCATGTTCTTCGGTCGGGGCCTGGAAGAAGTAGTTGAAGCCGATGTCATAGAGGGTTGCGCTGGAAGCGAAGCTGGAGATGTGACCGCCCAGGTCAGAATCTTTCAAGTTCGTGCGCATTACCATCGCCATGGCGTTCCAGCGTACCAGCGAGCGAATGCGGCGTTCCATGAACAGGTCGCCAGGCATGCGTGCTTCGTGGGTTACCGGGATGGTGTTGCGATACGGCGTGGTGATGGCGTAGGGCAGTTGCGAGCCGCTGCGGGTCGCGAGTTCACCCATACGGGTCATCAGGTAGTGAGCACGGTCTTCGCCTTCTTTGTCGAGAACCGATTCCAGGGCGTCCAGCCATTCCTGGGTTTCGACGGGATCGAGGTCTTGCATGGCTTGCTCCAGGGCGGAAAGGCTACCAGAATCGGTTGCCTGAAGTTTGCGACTGGCCTTGTGGGCAGACGACATAAATTCTTGGATGGCCGAAGGTTGCTTCGGCGTCCTGTAGTTTTACTACAAATCGTCGGCCATTTCAGCCTTTCGAATGTATATACGAGTAGTAAAACTACACAAGACTGAGCGGATTGCTCGGTCTAGCTGGCGAGCATAATCGTTATTGTTGATCTTTTGCGAACAAGAAAGGGTAGAGATTTGATGTTGACTGCCAAAAAAGAAAAATTTTCAGCTATTTCTAACCTTTGTTCGACAGTCCTTCACCGAGCGTGGTTCTTGCGTTCACAGCTACAAGCCCTTTACGCGCCGATCAAGGATAGACCATGAGCCTTCCAATGCAGGCCGAACTCCCGGCCATCCTGCTTCCATTTGCCAAGCGGGCCGAGCAGTCATTTCGTGACGCCGTGGCCGGATTGGACGGCGATAATGGCCTTTCTGAGTGGACGCCGCAACGTTGGGCTGACTTCGCCCGTGTGTGCGCCGCCAGTGATTTCGTCATTGAACAGAGTGTTCGTGACCCTTTGATGTTGCTCGAGCTGGTGGCCTGGGGCGAACTGGACCGCAGCTTTGCCCCCGGCGAGCTGTGCGGACAGATTGCAACGGCCGTTCAACAAGCCGAGACAGAAGACGAACTGGGCCGGGTTCTGCGCCGCCAGCGCACCCGCCAGCAGGTGCGGATCATCTGGCGCGACCTGACCCGACAGGCGGACCTGGTGCAAACCTGCCGCGACCTGTCGGACATGGCCGACGCCAGCATCGACCAGGCCTATCAGTGGTTGTACCAGCGCCACTGCGTGTTGTTCGGCACACCCACGGGCCGTCGCAGCGGCGAACCGCAGCACATGGTCATCCTCGGCATGGGCAAGCTCGGCGCAGTGGAGCTGAACCTGTCGTCCGACATCGACCTGATCTTCGCCTACCCCGAAGGCGGCGACACGGTTGGCGTGAAGCGCTCGCTGGACAACCAGGAGTTCTTCATCCGCCTTGGTCAAAAACTGATCAAGGCCCTGGACCCGATGACCGTCGACGGCTTTGTGTTCCGGGTCGACATGCGCCTGCGACCTTACGGCTCAGCCGGGGCGCTGGTGCTCAGTTTCAACGCGCTGGAGCAGTACTACCAGGACCAGGGCCGCGACTGGGAACGCTACGCCATGATCAAGGCGCGGGTAGTGGCCGGTGACCAGGTGGCCGGTGCGCAACTGCTCGACATGTTGCGACCGTTTGTCTACCGGCGTTACCTGGACTTCTCCGCCATCGAAGCGCTGCGCACCATGAAGCAGTTGATCCAGCAGGAAGTGCGGCGCAAGGGCATGGCCGAGAACATCAAGCTGGGCTCGGGCGGCATCCGTGAAGTCGAATTTATCGCCCAGGCGTTCCAGCTGATCCACGGTGGCCGTGACCTGAGCCTGCAGCAGCGCCCACTGTTAAAAGTGCTGGGTACCCTGGAAGGCCAGGGTTACCTGCCGCCGGCGGTGGTCGCCGAGCTGCGCGATGGCTATGAATTCCTGCGCTACACCGAGCACGCGATCCAGGCGATCGCCGATCGCCAGACGCAGATGCTCCCGGATGGCACCGAAGACCAGGCGCGGATTGCCTTTATGCTGGGCTTTCCGGACTGGACCGCGTTTCATGAGCGCCTGATGTACTGGCGTGGCCGGGTGGACTGGCATTTCCGCCAGGTGATTGCCGATCCGGATGAAGAAGAGGGCGAAGAGAGCGAGTTGATGGTGGGCGGTGAGTGGTTGCCGTTGTGGGAAGAGTCCCAGGACGAGGAAGCCGCCTGCCGTCAGTTGCAGGAAGGCGGTTTTACCGACGCGCCCAAAGCCTTGAAAACCCTGGCCGGCCTGCGCAGCAGTCCGCAATTGCGTGCCATGCAGCGCCTGGGTCGCGAGCGTCTGGATGCATTTATCCCGCGCTTGCTGGCCCAGGCCGTCGAACATGCCAACCCGGACCTGGTACTGGAGCGCGTCCTGCCCTTGGTCGAAGCCGTCGCCCGGCGTTCCGCTTATCTGGTGTTGCTGACGGAAAACCCCGACGCCCTGCGTCGCCTTCTGACCCTGTGCGCCGCCAGCCCGTGGATTGCCGAGCAGATCACTCGCTTCCCGCTGCTGCTGGATGAACTGCTCAACGAAGGCCGCCTGTTCAAGCCGCCGCTGGCGCCGGAACTGGCCGCCGAATTGCGCGAGCGCCTGACGCGTATTCCCGAAGACGACCTTGAGCAGCAGATGGAAGCCCTGCGCCACTTCAAGCTGGCCCACCGCCTGCGGGTGGCCGCCTCGGAAATCGCCGGCAGCCTGCCGCTGATGAAAGTCAGCGACTACCTGACCTGGCTCGCCGAAGCCATCCTCGAACAAGTGCTGGCCCTGGCCTGGCGCCAGACGGTTGCCCGCTACGGTTCGCCGCAACGGGTGGACGGCACCTTGTGCGATCCTGGCTTCATCATTGTCGGTTATGGGAAAGTCGGCGGCATCGAATTGGGGCATGGTTCGGACCTGGACCTGGTGTTTATCCATGACGGTGACCCCCAGGCCGAAACCGACGGTGCCAAGCCGATCGACGGCGCGCAGTTCTTTACCCGGCTGGGCCAGCGAATCATTCACCTGCTGACCACCCAGACCAACTCGGGCCAGTTGTATGAAGTGGACATGCGCCTGCGGCCTTCGGGCGCATCCGGTTTGCTGGTGAGTTCCCTGGGCGCATTTGCGCGTTATCAGGAAAACGAAGCCTGGACCTGGGAGCACCAGGCGCTGGTGCGTGCGCGAGTGCTGGTAGGCAGTCAGGATGTGGGCCGTGCTTTCGAGCAGGTACGGGCGCAAGTGCTGGGCCGTGCGCAGGACCTGGACAAGCTGCGCCAGGAGGTCAGCGAGATGCGCGCCAAGATGCGCGACAACCTCGGCACCAAGTCCACGGCGGCGGGAACGGCGGCGAATGCCTTCGAACCCACGGCGTCGTTCGACCTCAAGCAGGACGCCGGAGGTATCGTCGATATTGAATTTATGGTGCAATACGCGGCTCTGGCGTGGTCTGCGCAACATCCATCGTTGCTGCGCTACACCGACAATATCCGCATTCTGGAAGGCCTGGAGCAGGTCGGGCTGATGCCCGCCGCCGATGCCCATTTGCTGCGCGAGGTGTATAAAGCCTACCGTTCCGCCGCTCACCGCCAGGCCCTGCAGAACGAGGCCGGTACGGTGGCCGGGGACCAGTTCGCTGACGAACGGCGCCAGGTGCAGCGAATCTGGCATGAACTGGGGTTAAGCTGAAACACTATATAAGGCGGGGAGGCATGAGCCTCCCCGTATCGTTTGTGGAAACTACATGAATATTCTGATCGTTGGGCCCAGTTGGGTCGGTGACATGGTGATGGCGCAGACACTGTTCCAGTGCCTCAAGCAACGTCATCCCGACTGCCAAATCGACGTGCTCGCCCCCGAGTGGAGCCGGCCGATCCTTGAGCGCATGCCCGAGGTGCGTCAGGCCTTGAGCTTCCCGCTCGGCCACGGCGCGCTGGAGCTGGCGACCCGTCGACGCATCGGCAAGTCCCTGGCCGGCCAGTACGATCAGGCGATCCTGTTGCCCAACTCGATGAAGTCGGCACTGGTGCCGTTCTTCGCCGGTATTCCCAAACGCACCGGCTGGCGTGGCGAGTTTCGCTATGGCCTGCTCAACGATGTGCGCAAGCTCGACAAGGCCCGTTACCCACTGATGATCGAGCGCTTCATGGCCCTGGCCTACGCGCCGGGAGCCGAGTTGCCGACGCCTTATCCGCGCCCGAGCCTGCAAATCGACCCGGTCACCCGCGACGCCGCCCTGGCCAAGTTCGGCCTGGAGCTGGACCGTCCGGTGCTGGCGCTGTGCCCTGGCGCGGAGTTTGGCGAGTCCAAGCGCTGGCCTTCGGAGCATTACGCCAAGGTTGCGGAGATGAAGATTCGCGAGGGCTGGCAAGTCTGGTTGTTCGGCTCGAAAAACGATCATTCGGTGGGCGAGGATATTCGCCAGCGCCTGATCCCGGGGCTGCGCGAAGAGGCGGTCAACCTGAGCGGCGACACGTCCCTGGCCGAGGCTATCGACTTGCTGTCCTGTGCCGACTCGGTGGTGTCCAACGACTCCGGCCTGATGCACGTGGCCGCGGCGCTGAACCGCCCGCTGGTGGCAGTGTATGGCTCGACGTCTCCCGGGTTTACCCCACCGCTGGCCGACAAGGTCGAAGTGGTGCGCCTGGGCCTGGATTGCAGCCCGTGTTTTGATCGCACCTGCCGCTTCGGCCACTACAACTGCCTGCGCCAGTTGCTGCCGCAACCTGTCAGCGACGCGTTGCAGCGGTTGCAGGGCACTGTGGTCGAGGTTCGTTAAGTTGCGGGTTCTGGTAATCAAGACCTCATCCCTGGGCGATGTGATTCATGCCTTGCCGGCGTTGACCGACGCGGCGCGGGCGATCCCGGGCATCCGGTTTGACTGGGTGGTGGAAGAAGGTTTCGCCGAGATTCCCACCTGGCACCCGGCGGTGGACAAGGTGATCCCGGTGGCGATCCGCCGCTGGCGCAAGAACCTCTGGCAGACCTTCAAGAGTGGCGAATGGCGGCGCTTCAAGAAGAGCGTGCAGTCGACCAAATACGACCTGGTGATCGACGCCCAGGGCCTGCTGAAAAGTGCCTGGCTGACCCGCTACGTACGTGCCCCGGTGGCCGGTTTCGACAAACAGTCGGCTCGCGAGCCATTGGCGGCGCACTTCTATTCCCGGCGCCTGGCGGTGGCCCGTGGGCAGCACGCGGTGGAGCGCTTGCGCCAGCTGTTTGCCGTCGCCCTCGGTTATGACCTGCCAAAAGGCTTGGGCGACTACGGCCTCAGTGTCGACAAACTGCTGGGCCTGCCGCCGAAAAAACCGTTCGTACTGCTGCTGCACGGCACCACCTGGGACACCAAGCACTGGCCGGAAGCCTACTGGCGCGACCTGGCCGAACGCATGGACCGCTTTGGCGTGGACGTGAAGTTGCCGTGGGGCAATGCCGCCGAAAAAGCCCGGGCTGAACGCCTGGCCCAAGGCCTGAAAAACGCCGAAGTGCTGCCCAGGCTGAACCTCGCGGGGGTGGCCCGAGTGCTGGCGGGGGCGAAGGCGTGTGTTGCGGTCGACACCGGCCTTGGCCACTTGGCCGCAGCGCTGGATGTGCCAACGATTTCCCTGTTCGGCCCTACCAATCCCGGCCTGACCGGAGCTTATGGCAAGGCGCAGATTCACCTGGCCAGCGACTTCCCGTGTGCGCCATGCCTGCAAAAGAAATGCACTTATCAACCGACTGCCGAAGACCAGCGTCGGTTCGATCTCAAGCGC
Organism: Pseudomonas sp. F8002; assembly: GCF_013385495.1. Taxonomy (NCBI): domain Bacteria; kingdom Pseudomonadati; phylum Pseudomonadota; class Gammaproteobacteria; order Pseudomonadales; family Pseudomonadaceae; genus Pseudomonas; species Pseudomonas sp. F8002. The sequence goes on from NZ_JACAPW010000032.1 coordinate 127,393, forward strand.
GAGTGGCCCCTGTGCTTCACTCGCCTGAACCCTGAGCGTGTCGCAACTCGTTTAAGCACGTTGTTACTGGCTGAGGAACACTGATGCAACTGGCTTTTGTCCTCTACAAATACTTCCCCTTTGGTGGCCTGCAGCGCGACTTCATGCGCATTGCCCTGGAGTGCCAGCAGCGCGGGCATCAGATTCGCGTCTATACGCTGATCTGGGAGGGTGACGTGCCGCCGGGCTTTGAAGTACTGGTGGCGCCGGTCAAGGCGCTGGTCAACCATCGGCGCAATGAAAAGCTCTACGCCTGGATCCAGGCCGACCTGGCCAAGCGCCCGGTGGACCGTGTGGTGGGCTTCAACAAGATGCCGGGGCTGGACCTGTACTTCGCCGCCGACGGCGTGTTCGAAGACAAGGCGCAGAACCTGCGCAACCCGATGTATCGCTGGTTCGGCCGGTACAAGCACTTTGCCGAATACGAGCGTGCAGTGTTCGACAAAGACGCCAAGACGCAGATCATGGTGCTGTCCGAACACCAGCAGCAGCTGTTCACCCAGTATTACGGGACCCAGGCCGAGCGTTTTCATTTGTTGCCGCCGGGCATCGCCCGCGACCGCCGCGCGCCGCCCAATGCTGCCGAGATCCGCGCCGAGTTTCGTCGCGAATTCGGCCTGGCCGACGATGATTTGCTGCTGGTGCAGATTGGCTCGGGCTTCAAGACCAAGGGCGTCGATCGCAGCCTCAAGGCCGTGGCCGCGCTGCCGTCGAGCCTGAAGAAACGCACCCGGCTATTTGTAATCGGCCAGGACGACCCCAAAGTATTCCAATTGCAGAGTGCTGCGCTGGGCCTGGGCGACCAGGTGCAGTTCTTCAAGGGCCGCAGCGACATCCCGCGCTTTCTGCTGGGCGCCGACCTGTTGATCCACCCCGCATACAACGAGGCGGCCGGCATGGTGCTGATCGAAGCGGTGGTCGCCGGCCTCCCGGTACTGGTGAGCAAGGTCTGCGGCTACGCGTTTTATATCGACAAGGCCCAGAGTGGGCGGGTGTTGGACGAACCGTTCGAGCAGGCCCAGCTCAACCAGTACCTGGTGGATATGCTCGATGATCCACAAGCGCGCGCGGCGTGGAGCCGCAATGGTCTGGTCTTCGCTGAGACGGCCGACCTCTATAGCATGCCGCAGTACGCTGCGGACCTGATTCTGGCGGAGCCAAACCGATGAAGTTGATTCTTGCCGAACCGTTCAAGACCCTGTGGGCCGGACGCGATGCGTTCGCCGAAGTCGAGAAGCTGGACGGCCAGGTGTTTCGTGAGCTGGCCGCGCGCCGTACCCTGCGTACGGAAGTGGAAGGCCGCCATTATTTTGTAAAGATCCACCGGGGAATTGGCTGGGGTGAAATCCTCAAGAACCTGATCACGGCCAAGTTGCCTGTCTTGGGCGCGGGCCAGGAGTGGGACGCGATCCAGCGTCTGCAGGAACTCGGCGTGCCCACCATGACCGGCGTGGCCTTTGGTGAAAAGGGCAGCAACCCGGCCGACCAGCACTCGTTCATCGTCACTGAAGAGCTGGCGCCTATCGTCAGCCTTGAAGACCTGACCATGGACTGGGTCAAACAGCCGCCCGTGCCGGCGATTCGGCATGCCTTGACCGTTGAGCTTGCGCGCACCCTGGGCACGATGCATCGGGGGGGCGTGAACCATCGTGATTGCTACCTGTGCCACTTCCTTTTGCACACCGACCAACCGGTTACCGTGCACAACATCAAGCTCTCGGTGATCGACCTGCACCGTGCCCAGGTGCGTTCGAAGATTCCCCGGCGCTGGCGTGACAAGGACCTGGCTGGGCTTTACTACTCCGCCCTGGAGATCGGTTTGACCCGGCGCGACAAACTGCGGTTTCTCAAGGCCTACTTCCAGCAGCCTTTGCGCCAGATCCTGGGCGAGCAAAGCGCGCTGCTGTCGGCGTTGGAACGCATGGCCGCCAAGCTTTACGCACGCAAGCAACGATACGGGGATGCGCTCTGATGGCGGGTTGGAACCTGGAACCCGCTTACGCCGCCCTGGCGGATGACTTTGGTAGCCTGGAAGCCGTGTTCGCCCTGCAAGGCGAGCGGCTGACCCGCGATCCGTTGTCCGAAGTGATTCGCGTGGAGCGCGGCGGGGTCAACTATTACGTCAAGCGCTACGTCGGTGCAGGCAAGGGGTTGCGCCGATATTTGGGCAAGCCACGAGTCAAGTCCGAATGGCAGAACCTCAAGCGCTTCGCCAAGTGGGGCATACCCACCGCCGATGTGATCGCCTGGGGCCTGGAGCGTAAAGGCCTGGCGTATCACCGCGGGGCGATGATCACGCGCGAGCTGCCGAAGACTGAAGACTTGTCGGCATTGGCTGAGCGCAATGACCCGCAACTGTCAGACCCGGTGTGGGTCAACAAGATCAGTCGCCAGCTCGCTGAATACACGCGGACCATGCACGACCACCGGTTTACCCACAACGATTTGAAGTGGCGCAACTTGTTGGTGGACGACCAGCAAACCCTGTACCTGATTGATTGCCCCAATGGCGATTTTTGGCGCGGGTTCTGGCTCAAGTACCGCATTACCAAGGACCTGGCCTGCCTGGACAAGGTCGCCAAGTATCACTTGTCGGCTACCCAGCGCCTGCGCTTCTACATGCAATACCGTCAGCGCAAACACTTGAGCGCGGCGGACAAACAGCGAATTCGCCACGTGGTGAAGTTTTTCGAGGGGCGAGAATGAGTGATTTCCTGGCGGCCGAAGATCGAGCATTGCTTGAGCGCAACGGCCTCGGCACTTTCGACGCGCTGTGGGCCAAGCAACTGGATGCGGTGGACGAGCCCAATACCAGCCGCGGCGGCTGGAGCAGCGTGTTTCGCCTCGAACTTGAAGGCCAGGGCTACTACCTCAAGCGCCAGAGCAACTACCTGACGCGCACCTTGCACCGCCCGTTTGGCGAGCCGAGTTTTGCCCGCGAGTTTCGTAACATCAGCCGCTATCGGCAGTTGGGTATTCCGGCGTTGCAGGCGGCTTTTTTTGGCGAGCGCAAAGTGGCGGACGAGCACCGGGCGATGTTGCTGACCCGCGCGCTGGATGGTTGGAATGACCTGGATTCACTGCTGGAGCAATGGCCTGAATTGAGCGATGCACAGCAGCGAGCGATCCTGCTGGCCTGCGGTCAGTTGGCGCGCCGGCTGCACAGCGTGGGCCAGGTGCATGGCTGTTTTTATCCCAAGCATATTTTCCTGCAGGCCACCGGCGACGGGTACGCGGCGCAGTTGATCGACCTGGAGAAAACCCGCCCGCTGCTGTTCGGCTGGCGTGACCGGGTCAAGGACCTGGAACCGCTGTTGCGCCGTGCGCCGCAGTGGTCGGACGATCAGGTTCGCCAGCTGTTGGCGGCTTACCTGGACCAGCCGCAGGACAGCGCATTGGTTGCCACCTGGCACCAGCGCCTGGCGGCCCGGCGCAGTCACAAGGAGAACCGCTGATGCGTTTGTCCGAACTGAAAAATGCCGGCCGCACGCCAAGCCTGCCCCTGAGCATCGAACTGGCAGACGCTGCCGGGCCTGGGCAGTTGCAACTGCTGAGCCTGCTGCGGGTATTGCCGGGCCAGCGTTATGTCGGCGCAGCTGTGTGGCGCGGGCGCCCGGTGCTGGCCAAATTGCTGGTGGGCAGCAAGGCGGCGCGGCATTTTCAGCGTGAACTCAGGGGCGTGCGGTTGTTGGCCGAACAAGGCCTGACCACACCGCTGTTGCTGGCCGATGGTCTGCAAGAGGGTGAGGGCGGTTGGCTGCTGTTCGAGTTTCTTGAAGGCGCCGACAGCCTGGCTGATGCGTGGCAGACTGTTGAACACCTGCCGCCGCTGGCTGACCAGCAGCAAGCGGTGCTCGCCGAAGCGCTGGGTGCGATTGCGCAGATGCACGCCAAGGGCCTGTGGCAGGAAGACCTGCACCTGGACAACCTGCTGCGTCAGGACGGCAAACTGTATTTGATCGACGGCGCCGGGATCTGTGTCGAAGAGGCGGGCAAACCGCTGTCGCGCAACCGGGTGCTGGAAAACCTTGGGGTGATTTTCGCGCAGTTGCCGAAAAACCTCGAGCCGTTTACCGAAGAGTTGCTGGTGTATTACCTGCTGAGCAATGGCGAACACGCGTTGCCGCTCGAAGCGTTGCAGAAGCAGGTACGCAAGGTCAGCGTCTGGCGCTTGAAGGATTTCCTGAGCAAGGTTGGCCGGGAGTGCACGCTGTTCAGCGTCGTGCGCGGGCCGTTCGCCCTGCGCGCGACTCGTCGTGAGGAAGAAGCGGCGATGCTGCCGGTGCTGGCGCAGGCCGATGCGCTGCTCGACCAGGGCCACCTGTATAAAACTGGTGGGGCGGCCAGTGTCGCCAAGGTCGAGGTGGCCGGTCGACCACTCGTGATCAAGCGCTACAACATCAAGGGTTTTGCCCATTGGCTCAAGCGCTTCTGGCGCCCGAGCCGGGCCTGGCATTCGTGGCGCGAAGGCAATCGCCTGGCGTTCCTCGGCATCGCTACGCCCAAGCCGCTGGCGTTGCTGGAAAAGCGCTTCCTGTGGCTGCGCAGCCGCGCGTATCTGGTGACCGAGTACCTGCCGGGGCCGGACATCATCGAGCGGTTCGCGCCGTATGTTGAGAGTGGCGAGGCACCCGAGGCCGAATTGCAGGCCCTGGATTATTTGTTCGCAGAGTTGATCCGCGAGCGCATCAGCCATGGGGATTTCAAGGGGCATAACCTGTTCTGGCACACGGATCGCTGGGCGCTGATCGACCTGGATTCGATGTGTCAGCACACGTCCTTGAGCAGCTTCGCTCCGGCATATGCCAGGGATCGGGCAAGGTTTATGCGTAACTGGCCTGAGAGCAGTGCGTTGTATCGGGTGATTGATCAGCGGTTGCCAAAGGCAGTGGGCTAGGGGTTTAGGGCCGCTGCGCGGCCCAACGGGAGCAAGCTCCCTCGCCACAAGTTCGATGGTCAGTTTCTAAAATGTGTACTCGGCGCCGGCGCCTGCATACCACGAGCGTCCCGGCGCTGCTTCGTAATAGCGGCCGTTGCCGTCTCCGACAATCACCGACCCCACATATTGGCGATCCAGCAAGTTATCCAGGCGCAGGGTCTGGTGGAACGTCCAGTGCTCCACCTTCTGCTCAAAGCGTGCACGCCAGTTGAACACGCTGTAGCCCGGTGCCGCGTGTTGCTGGTTGGTGTCTTCGACGTAGACCTTGCTGCGGTACATGCCTTCCACGGCGGTGCTGACCCAGTCCCGGGGTTTCCAGTTGAGCTCTGCGAATAGTGTGGTTTGTGGCACACCGGGGAGGTAGTTGCCTTTGTCCACCGGTTTGCCGCCACCGATGAAGTCGCTGTCGTAGGTGGCTTGCAGGCGGGTGTAGGCGATGTTGGTGCTCCACTGCTCGCTGAGCTGGCTTTCGATGCCCAGTTCGAAGCCGCGGCGCAGGGTGCGGCCGGCGTTCTGGTAGCTGGTGCGGCCACCGATCGATTGGTCCACCACCAGCTCGTCCTCGGTGGTGATCTGGAAGACAGCGGCGTTGACCCGGGTGTCGTTCAACTGTGCCTTCAAGCCCACTTCATACTGCGTGCTTTCCGACGGCTTCAGGCCGAAGTTGAACCCTTCGATGTTGCCCGGCGCGTACGCCAGTTCCGCCTGGGTTGGCGTCTCGAACCCCTTGCCGGCACTGACGTAGCCGTGCAGGTCGGGCGTGAAGGCGTACATCACGCTCACGGACGGTGTGTTCTTCTGATAGGTCTTGTTGCCGCTGGAGTCGCCGTTGCTCAGGAACTGGTCGTCGACATCCAGTTCCATGGTGCTGTGGCGTACCCCGGCTTGCAGGGTCCAGCGATTGATGGCCCAGTTGGCCTGGATGTAGGGGTCGAGGCTGCGGGCGGTGTCGATTTCATCCCGGCGCAACTGGCCTTTTACGCCAAGGGTGTTGCCGCTGTAGTTCTGGTAGCCGTGGCGGCTGTCTTCGCTCTGGTCGAAATCCAGGCCGGTGATGATCATCAGCTCGCCCGGCACGCTGTCGACCGGTTGCATCCAGCGCACGGAGCCGCCGTAGAACTTGCGGTCGAACTGCACCACGCCGCCGCCGCGTTCGTTGGCGGGCGTTCCCTTGGGAATCGATAAATACTGAATCACGCTCCGCCGCCCGGTGTAGGCATTCACCTGCAGTGTGGCGTCACCGAAATACCGCTCGTAATTCATCCCCAGTTGCTGGTGGTCGATGCTTTTGCGGGTGTTGTACAGCTCGGCGGCGCTACTGACCGAGCGCGGGTCGGCCTTGTACGCATCCCACGCCTGCCCCAGCGGATCCTGCGTGCCGTTCTGTTCCAGGCTGCTGTAGATCAGCGCCAGTTTGCTGTCTTCATCGGGCTCGAAATTGAGCTTGGCAAAGGTCTGGTCGCGGCGGGCGCTGCTGTGGTCGCGATAACCATCGGTGTCCATGCGCGAGGCGTCCAGCACGAAGCCTGCGCCATCTGCCGCGCCTTCGGCGGTGAGGTGGTTCTTGCTCAGGCCGTCACTGCCCACCAGCGTCTCGGCACCGATGCGCGGCGGGCCTTCGCCGTTGCGGGAGAACATCTGGATCACGCCGCCGGCATTGCTGCCATACAGCGTGGCGGCCGGGCCGCGCAGGACTTCGATGCGCTCGGCGGTGTCGAGGTTGAACGTGGCGGCCTGGCCCTGACCGTCCGGGGTGCTGGCGGGTATGCCGTCGGCGATCAGCTTGATACCGCGCACACCAAATGCCGAGCGAGCACCGAAGCCACGGGAGGAAATCTGCAAGTCCTGGGCGTAGTTCTGGCGGTTTTGAACCACCAGGCCGGGCACGCGGGACAGTGCCTCTGAAGCATTGATGCCCAGTTGGCCATCGCTGATTTGTTCGCGGCTGATGCTGTCCACCGAATACGGCAGGTCAAACGATGGGCTGGCACTGCGCGAACCGGTGACCACGCTGGGGTCCAGGACCAGTGGCGCTTCATCGGCCTGGGCGCTGCTGTACAGGCCAAGCAGTCCGGGAAGCAGCATCGCAAATCGAGTGGGTACAACAACTTTCATGAGTAAACCAGCATCCATGGCGCACAAAAGTGCGCGAGTTTAACGATTCAGCCAGCTTTTGCCATTTCGGAATCTTCTTACATGGCGCGGCGGTGCGTGGGGTCTGGGTCGCCAACAGGGCCGATGTTAGCGTTGCTGGCCATTCAGAGGGCTTGCCATGACGCTAAAAATGACTGCTGCGCTAAGCATTGGAATCCTTGTGTTGAGCGGCTGCGGAACGGCCAATACGCTGTTGCGCGAAGATGCGGCGGCGGCACGTGAGCTCAGGAAGCAAAAAACCTACTGCCAGTCGATTCCCCGTGTCTACAGCGGGGTTGCCTTTGATTTCTGCCTGCTGCACGCCGCGCCGGACCTCACTGGCGTGCTGATGCCATTCGTTCTATTGGATATAACGGTCTCGGGCATTGTTGATACAGTGGTTCTGCCCTATACGGTCTACAAGCAAGGTACCGATGGCAACATCAGTATCTATTGGCGCCCGGGTTCATAAACGGATCCGGCAAGGTTGTATGGGGCAGGGATGAATGCCCACACTTATGCCAAATGGAGTTGTCCGTGAGTCTTGCAACCAGAGTCCTTCTCGCCGCTGTACTGGTATCCACCACCGGTTGCGGCACCATCAACACGGTGTTTCGCCCGGACGCCGTTGCCAGCCAGAACCTCAAGGAATCGCGCAGTTATTGTGAAAACGTGCCGCGTATCTACAGTGGGGTGATCTACGGTTTCTGCACCTTGAACGGCGCCCCCGACACCACCAAAGAGCACACGCGCGATGCCTCCGGCTCCCTGCCGATCTTCGCCGCCGAGCTCGTGGCCTCCGGCTTGCTCGACACCCTTGTGCTGCCCTACACGGTCTACCGCCAGAACAGGGACGGCAGCATCGAGATATTCCGCTAGGCCTGCAGTGACAACCGGTCGCCACAATCCCTAGATCATCCCGCGCCGTGTTTACGCTATAATCCCGCCCTTTAGCTGTTTCTCGCCCAGGCGGGGAGCACACTTTTTTCAGGCGTGACGCGCCTGCATGCAGACTAAAAGAGGCTAGACCCCTGTGGCATTGACGATTCTTGGCCTGTCCGGCGCCCTTAGCCATGATCCTTCCGCAGCCTTGTACATCGACGGCAAGCTGATCGCGGCCGCCGAAGAAGAGCGCTTCGTGCGCGACAAACATGCAAAGAACCGCATGCCCTACGAATCGGCGAAGTTCTGCCTGGAACAAGCCGGTATCAAGCCTTCCGATGTTGATGTGGTGGCGATTCCGTTCGCCCCCATCAGCCTGTTCGGCGAGGCCCGCTGGCACTACGCCAAGCGTTACTGGTACGCCCCGGACCGCGCCCTAGACGCGATCCTGATGGGCAACCGTCGCTACAAGCGCTATCGCAACAAGATCGTCTGGTGCCTGGAGCAACTGGGCTTCGATCCGAAGAAAATCAAGATCGAACCGGTTGAACACCACCTGGCCCACGCTTCCAGCGCCTATCACTGCTCGGGCTTCCAGGAGAAGACCGCGATCCTCGGGATCGACGGCAAGGGCGAGTACGCCACCACCTTCTTCGGCTACGGCGAAAACGGCAAGATCCACAAGATCAAGGAATTCTACGATCCGGACTCCCTCGGCGGCCTGTATGGCGCGATCACCGAGTTCCTCGGTTTCGAGATGCTCGACGGTGAGTTCAAGGTCATGGGCATGGCGCCGTATGGCGATGCCAGCAAGTACGATTTCTCGCGCCTGGCCTCCTTTGAAAACGGCGAGCTGGTGATCAACACCGACTACGCCAACGTCATCGGCCTGCGCCGCTACAAAGAGAAGGGCAAGGGTTTCTACTTCTCGCCCAAACTGATCGAGTGGCTGGGTCCGAAGCGCGAAGGCGATATCGCCGACGAGCCGTACATCCACTACGCGGCCAGCATGCAGGCGCTGTTCGAGAAGCTGGCGTTGCAGATGATCGACCATTACCTGGGCGACATCCTCAAAGACACCGGCAAGCTGGCGTTTGCCGGCGGCTGTGCGCTGAACGTCAAGCTGAACCAGAAGATCATTGCCCGCGACGACGTCAAGGAGCTGTTCGTGCAGCCGGCGTCCGGCGATGCCGGTACCGCGGTCGGTGCGGCAGCCTACGTGTCCCACGCCCGTGGTGTGCCGGTGGAGAAGATGGAACACGTCTATCTCGGCCCGTCCTACAGCAACGAAGACGTGATCGCGGCGTGCGCCAAGCACGAGAGCAAGCCGGTCTGGCGCAAGATTGAAAACATGCCCAAGCGCATCGCCAGGATCATGGTCGACGGCAACCCGGTGGCCTGGTTCCAGGGCCGCATGGAGTTTGGCCCGCGGGCGTTGGGTGGTCGTTCGATCATCGGTTGCCCAAGCGCCACCGGCGTGGCTGACCGGATCAACCACCAGATCAAGTTCCGCGAGCGCTGGAGGCCTTTCTGCCCGTCGATGCTCGACACCGTTGCGCCACAGATGATCAAGGTCGATCACCCGGCGCCGTTCATGACCTTCACCTTTGAAGTGTCGGAAGAGTGGAAAACCCGCGTGCCGGAAGTGGTCCATGAAGATGGTACCTCCCGTGCCCAGGTGCTCAAGCGCGAATACAACCCGCGCTACTACGACATGATGAAAGAACTGGAAGTACTGACCGGCAATGGTGTGTCGCTGAACACCTCGCTCAACCGTCGTGGCGAAGCGATGATCTGCTCGCCGACCGACGCGCTGAACATGTTCTTCGGTTCCGACCTGCAGTACCTGATCATGGAAGACATCCTCGTGGTCAAGGACGGCGTGGACCCTTATGACGCCGTGGTCTAAATGCTGAACCGCTTCCAGGGCTGGCGTGAACGTGGCTGGACGCCTGTCGAGGCCGAGGTTTACGCCCAGGCCTGGCAGCGTTTTGGCGGCAGCGTGGCGACTCATCCGCAGATCGTCGAGCGGCTGGCGCACCTGGCGCAGATTCCGGTGCGCTACCTGGGCTGGGAGCAGGACGGTGAGCTGAAGGGCGCAATTGCTACCTGGGGGCGCGACCTGGCCCTGTCCAAGGACGTGCTCAAGCGCAAAGGCAAAAAAGGCCTGTTTGATCTGGGTAACGCCGAGATCATCCTGCCGATTGCCGCCGATGCGCAGGTGCCATTGCGCCATCGCGCGCGCTATCTCTCTGCACTGAATGAAGGGCGCGTGAGCACCCTCAAGCCCCAGGCCGAGCAGTTGGCCATGGCGCGCACACCGGAAGAGTTGTCGAAGAAGTTTCGCTACAACCAGCGCCGTGAATTGCGTTTGCTGGAAGAGGCCGGCGGCGTGGTAAGGGCGGTCGGCGAGTTTTCCAGCAGCGAACTGGCGGCGATTTATTGCGACCTGTTCCAGCGGCGTTGGGGTTTCCCTGCGGCGGGAGCCGAGCGCTTGGCCGAGGTGCTGGAGTTGCTCAAGGAATTCCTGTTCGGCTCGATGCTGTTTCTCAATGACGCTGCGATTGCCGTGCAACTGGTGTATCAGGTGCAGGCGCCGCAGTGGGTCAGCGCCGAGTACGTCAACGGCGGTGTCGACCCTGAAACCAAGGCGTTCAGCCCCGGCAGCGTGCTGAGCTTCCTCAATACCCAAAGTGCCTGGGAGCAAGCGCGGGCGAGCGACAAGCCGCTGCGTTTCTCCTTCGGGCGTTCCGACCGTGAATACAAGGAGCGCTGGTGCAACCCGGTGCCGGTGTTCAGCGTATGAGTCGCAAACAGCAATTGCTCAAGCAGCACCGGCGCAACAAGCGTATTGCGCTGGTGGTGGGCCTGTTGCTGTTGGTGGCTGTCGGTGTGCTGGTGGCCTGGTGGTTGCCGCTGGTGCTGGCCGTGGTGCTGTGGGCCGCACATGAGGCCTGGTTTGCCGATCATCTGTTCTACTCGCCGAAAGACGATTATGAGTACGCGTTTCCTGAAGGGAGCGAGTGCGCGGGGCTGCGTCTTGAAGCAGGACGCCTGCTGTTGGACGTGCCCTTGGTGGGCGATGAAACCCTGATCGTAGGGGTTGAACTCAAAAGCTCGTGGCTTGGGCGTTTTTTCGATCCTGCGGTGGAGTTATCGGGCCTGGATGCACCAGACCGGCAAGTCTTCGAGCGGGGGGTCGCAGGACGGCGCTACCTCAACCTGACAGGCATGGGCGAAGCGCTGGGCAGCGGTAAGCTGCGCTTGCGCGGGCGCTTCTGCCGGATCAAGGGGCAGCCGACGTTGTGGTTGTTCCGCCAGCCGGATTACCGTCGCCAGCGCGTGATGGTCATTGCTCCCCATGCCGACGATGCCGAACTGGCTGCCTTCAGCCTGTACAGCCAAGCCGATGAGAGCTGGATCGTCACCCTCACGGCGGGCGAAATCGAAGCCGATCACTATCAGCAGATGGGCATGCCCAAGGCCGATGCCGCACGACTCAAAGGCCGCCTGCGTGCCTGGGACAGCGTCACCGTGCCGCGTTGGGCGGGCGTTCCCGAAGCGCAGTGCGTGCAGTTGGGGTACTTCTGCATGCAGCTTGCAGCGATGCAGGCCGCCCCGGATCAGCCCCAGGCTTCCCGGGAAGCCCAGTTGGACGATACGCGGCTGTTTCGCCAGTTCAATGCCCTGGCCTTGCCCGGGGATGTGGACGGCGCCCCGACCTGGAATAACCTGATTGCCGACCTGCGGGCGTTGCTGCTCAAGGCGCGCCCGCAGGTGATCGTGTTGCCGACGCCGTTGCTGGATCCGCACCCGGATCACATCTGCGCCCACGCCGCGATTCTCGAAGCCTTGCAAGGCCTGGAGTGGCAACCGGGCACGTTGCTCGGCTACGCCAACCACCTGCATGATAACGATCGTTGGCCCATGGGTGATTCGGGCGCTGGCGTGGCCTTGCCGCCACGCTTTGATGCCACGCATGAACTGGTGCCTTGCAGCGTGCCGCTGACGCTGAGCCAGCAGCAGGACAAGGCCATGGCCCTGGGCATGATGCACGACTTGCAGCCGCGGGCGCCGTTCAAGCGCCGCGTGCGCAGGTGGTTGCAGCAATTACTGGCGGGCCGTAGTCCATCGCCTTACGGAGAGAATGAGTTCTTCCGCAAGGCGGTGCGCCGCCATGAATTGCTCTGGGTGTTGAAGCAGGACTGAGACCTTATTGAAGGCAGGCTTTGCAGCGCCTGCCGCCCCTTTTTCACCGGGCTGCGCGCCCGCAGCCAGATTGCAGCATGGAGAGTTATGAAACCTCGTTTCAAGGTTTTGCAGTTACAGCCGGACTACAACGTCAAGACCCACGACTTCGCCGACCTCGGCGAGCAGATCGTCAAGGCCTTGCCGGCTGAACGTTTCGAGGTCACATCCGGGTTCCTCAGCGGCCGCCCGCTGCCCGGCCAGCCCCTGAGCGTGGCTGAGCACTCCCATTATTTCGAGTTGCCGGAAAAGTCCCTCAAGGGCATTCGTTTCGGCGCGATGTGGCAGATCTACAAATATTGCCGCGAGCAGAAATTCGACGTGGTCATCTGTAACCGCTTCAAGTCGGTGAACATGATGCTGTCGCTCAACCGCTGGTTGAAGATCCCCCTGTGCATCGGCATCTCCCACGGTTTTGGCGAGTACGCCCGGGGCTACCGCCGGCGCCAGACGCAGAAGTGGGTCAGCCCGGCGTGGCGATTCGTCGGGGTGTCGGCAGCGGTCAGGGATTACCTGGTGGACCTCAACTGCGGGTTCACCCGCGAAAACACCACCTTTGTCACCAATGCCATCGACATCCCCCAGGCCGAAGCCTTGCAATTGCCACGGGATGAAGCGCGCAAGGCCCTGGGCCTGCCGCTGGATGCACGGATGATTGGCGCCCTGGGCCGCCTGGTGCCGATCAAGGGCCACACCCATTTGCTGCAAGCGTTCGCCACCCTCAAGGACAAATACCCTGAGGCTCAAGTGGGGATCATCGGCTCCGGCCGCGCCGAAGCAGACCTGCGCGCCGATATCGAGCGCCTGGGCCTGACCGGCCGTGCGCACCTGCTGGGCTTTCGCGAAGATGGCATGAAGTATGTGCGCGGTTTCGATATCTGGACCATGCCGTCGTTGTTCGAAGGCCTGGGCCTGGCGCTGCTGGAAGGCATGAGCGGCCATCTGCCGGTCATCGCCTCCAACGGCCCGGCGATGTTGCCGTTGGTGCAAGGTGCCGGCGGCCTCTCCCATGATCCGGGCAATGTCGAGCAGTTGGCGGCAGCACTGGACACTTACCTGGCGCTGAGCGACGAAGAGCTGCGTGCCAAGGGTGAGCAAGTGTTCCGCTACCTGGAAGAAAACCACACCCTGGACGAGTTCCGGCACAAGTATTTGAACCTGATCGAAACCGGTCTGCGTGAAGTAGGTAAAGCATGAGTCTGCAGCAACCCCTGGTCACTGTGATCATCGCCTCCTACAACCACGGACCGTACATCGAGCAGAGCATCCTCAGCGTGCTCGGCCAGACCTACCCCAACATCGAGTTGCTGGTGGTAGACGATGGCTCCAGGGATGACAGCGTGGAGCGCATCCAGCGCTTGCAGGCCGAACACGGGTTTGATTTCCAGGTGCAGCAGAACCAGGGCCTGACCAATACCCTGAACGCTGCCATCGCCCGCGCCAAAGGCAGCCTGATCGCGCCATTCGGCTCCGATGACATCATGCTGCCCGAGCGCATCGCCACCCAGGTTGCCTACATGGAAGGCAAGCCGAAGGTGGGTATTTGCGCCGGCAATATCGAGTTGATTGATGGGGACGGCAAGCCATACCCGGAGAAGAAGCAGCGCCGCGACTTGCCGTTTCGCAGCCTGGATTTCGATGACCTGTTCCTCGATCGCAAGCCCTTTCCGCCGGCACCGACGCTGATGATCCGTCGGCAGGCGCTGGAAGAGGTCGGAGGGTTCGATCCGCTGATTCCGCTGGAAGACTTGCTGATCGAATTGAAGATCACCCACTCCGGGTACACCATCGACGTGTTGAACGTGGTGATGGCGCGCTATCGCCAGCACGCGACCAACACCTACAAGAATCACCGCTACATGATCCAGAACATCCTCAAGACCTACGGGTTGTTCAGCGATCACCCCGCCTACGATCAGGTTCGCTACAACTTCCTGAACTCGATGTTCCTCAAGACCGCCGACCGTGACCGCCCACTGGCGCGGGAGATCCTCAAGCAGATTCCGTTGAAGTTCTGGGGTCACAAGACCTTGCGTGGGTTGGTGCGGCTGTACCTGGCGCCGCAGCGCAGCTCATAGGGCTTCGGCCGAGCCATTGCGTTCATCGCAATGGCCCGGGGCCTGCAACCCCGGCGCTTCAAACCATCACTTGGCCGGGTTCGCTACCTGCGCAACCGGACGATTGAGCCTGGACACCTGGTCACGGATCTTCGCCGTGGCGCTTGGCGATGCTGCCGAAGCGTAGCCAGCGGCGAGTTGTTCAAAGTGGGTTTCGAACAACCAGTTGCGGTCCTGGGGATAACGCTGCATGTGCCGCAGGTTGCGCTGGCGCAGGGCGTTACGCAGCGGCGATGGGTAGATGCGCATGTCTGCCACGTCAATCAGGCCGAACTCGCCATCATCCATCAAAAGTACGTTGCCCAGGTGCAGGGAGCGGAAGTATACGCCGCGCTCGTGGAGCTGGGCCATGAACCGGCCGAAACGTTCGATCAGCGATTCCCGCAGGCTGCTGTCCAGGCTTTGCAGGGCCTGGCGCAGGGTCAGGCCGGGCAGCGGCTGATAACGTACGGCGCTGCTCGCATCCTTTAACTGATAGAGATTGAGGATGACCGGTGATGGAATCCCCAATGCACGCAGTTGCTCGCTGTTGCTGGCAAAGCGCTCTGAATAGGGATTGAAGCTGCCTGAGGTGTACCAGCGACGAGGGCGGAACAGCTTGAGGAAGCTGCCATCCTCCAGGCGCAGGACCTTGGGCCCGAGGCCATCGGCTTCGATCACGTGGGCGTTGGCGCACAGCTGTTCGAAGTCTTGCGATTTCAGGCGTTGAACCGGCATGCGCAGCAGGCTGCGGCGACGCTGGGCGATGCTCAGGCCGGCGATCAGTGCCAGCGGGATCCACAGCAGGAACCAGTGCTCTTTTGGTCGCGAGAGAATGCCGCCGCCCTCGGTCAGGCCGGCACCGATGCCATAGGCCAGCAGGGAGGAGGCCAGGATGAACAATGGCTGCGCACGTTCCTTGAGGCTTTTGTACAGGCCCCAGCCGAGCATGAATATCCACGGGATGAAGCCGATGATGCCGACGTAATAGAGCACGCCGAGGGCAAAGCTGTGGGGTTCGCGCAGTTGATAGCCGTCGGCAATCGTCAGGTACAACTCTGAGTCGTAGCTGTGGCCGATCCAGGGGTGTTCGGCGATACGCGCGAGCGACATGCTCCAGAGTTCGAACCGGAACGAGCTGCCACGATTGGTGATCATTTCGGGATAGAACAGCAACAGCGCCGCAGCGCCCAGCGCCATACAGGCGATCAGCAGGGCCGAGCGACGATTGCGACTGATGAAACTCATCCAGAGCACGGCGAGGACCAGTGCAACCATCGGTGTTCTCGAGCCGGTGGCCAGCACCGCCGCGGCCATGATTGCCAGTGCCGGAACGCTGAACCAGAGTACGTGAGCACGCTTGGTAGTCATGCACACATACAGCCAGTAAACGCAGAAGAATCCGAATACGTGAGAGCTCAGCAGCGGATTATCAAGTGCACCACGCCCGCCGATCATTCGCGTGCCATCCGAGATATGGGGAGCAAAAGCCACCAGGCTGCAGGCGCTCGATACCAGCGCAATCAGCGCGGCGCAGAAGAAGATCGGCTTGAACAGTTCGCTGCGGTAATGCAGCAACAGTCCGAAACCGGCAAACAACGTGAAGGTATTCGGTGGCCGCTTGAACAGGTCGGAGTCTGTCGTAGCCTCAGGGCTCCAGAGCAGGCTGGTGAGCGCCCAGCCCGAGAAAACCAGGAAGGCAATCGCCAGGGGCTCGCGCAATACCTGCTTGAATTCCGTCGGGCGCAGGCACAGCAGCAACAGTGTCGGCGCGGCGAATAGAAGGTAGTAAAACCTGTGCAGCACATTTCGATTGGTAACGAAGAACAGCGCACTCAGGAGCAGCAACAAGCCGATGGGCAGAATCCACAGACAGAGGAAGTCGAAAACGCGGTTTGAGCCATAGGTAAGGCGCTTGGATTGCATACAGAAAAGCCGTTCCAGAATAAAGAAAGCCAACCATACTAATGTAGTGGCTATACAATGTCGTCCGTTGGATCCAACGGGGCTGCGGTTGTGCCGCGTGCAAGTACAACAGAGAAGCTGTGCTAAAGTCAGCCTCCTTTTTCAAAACCGCCGCGTGATATGACCGACTCCAGTCCGAGCGCAAGCCCTTCGAGCTTGAAAATATACTTCCGCCTGCTCAGCTACGTTAAGCCCTATGCCGGCTTGTTCGCGCTGAGTATCGTCGGCTTTCTGATTTTCGCTTCGACCCAGCCGATGCTGGGCTACATCCTCAAGTACTTTGTCGATGGCCTGTCCAACCCTGAAGCGGTGTTGTTCCCCACGGTGCCTTTCCTGCGTGACCTGCAACTGCTGCAGGCCGTGCCGTTGCTGATCATCCTGATCGCCGCGTGGCAGGGCCTCGGATCGTTCCTGGGCAACTACCTGCTGGCCAAGGTTTCCCTGGGCCTGGTCCATGACCTGCGGGTGCAGTTATTCAACAACCTGCTGACCCTGCCGAACCGCTATTTCGACAATCACAACTCCGGGCACCTGATCTCCCGCATCACCTTCAACGTGACCATGGTCACCGGTGCTGCGACCGATGCCATCAAGGTGGTGATTCGCGAAGGCATGACGGTGATCTTCCTGTTCGCCTCGCTGCTGTTCATGAACTGGCGGCTGACCCTGGTGATGATCGCCATCCTGCCGTTGATTGCCGTGATGGTCAGCACCGCAAGCAAGAAATTCCGCAAGCAGAGCAAGAAGATCCAGGTGGCGATGGGCGATGTGACCCACGTTGCCTCGGAAACCATCCAGGGCTACCGCGTGGTGCGCAGCTTCGGCGGTGAGGTGTATGAGCAGAAGCGCTTCCTCAAGGCCAGCCTGAGCAACACCAACAAGCAACTGCGCATGACCCGCACCGGCGCGATCTATACGCCGGCGCTGCAACTGGTGATCTACAGCGCCATGGCAGTGTTGATGTTCCTGGTCCTGTACCTTCGCGGTGATGCGTCGGCGGGTGACATGGTCGCCTACATCACGTTGGCCGGCCTGTTGCCCAAGCCGATCCGCCAGCTGTCCGAAGTCAGCTCGACCATCCAGAAAGGCGTGGCCGGTGCCGAAAGTATTTTCGAGCAGTTGGACGAAGACGTGGAAATCGATCGCGGCACCATCGAGCGCGACAAGGTCAGCGGCCGCCTGGAAGTGCGCAACCTGAACTTCACCTACCCGGGCACCGATCGCCATGTGCTCAAGGACATCACCTTTACCGCAGAGCCCGGGCAGATGGTTGCCCTGGTGGGGCGTTCGGGTAGCGGCAAGTCGACACTGGCCAGCCTGATCCCGCGTTTCTACCACCATGAGAGCGGTGAGATCCTGCTCGACGGCGTGGAAATCGAAGACTATCGCCTGCTCAACCTGCGTCGGCACATCGCCCAGGTGACCCAGCACGTGACCCTGTTCAGCGACACGGTGACCAACAACATCGCCTACGGTGACCTCGCCGGCGCACCGCGGGCCGATGTCGAGGCGGCAGCGGCCGATGCCTATGCCAAGGACTTCATCGACCAGTTGCCCAAGGGCTTCGACACCCAGGTCGGCGAAAACGGCGTGCTGCTGTCCGGCGGCCAGCGCCAGCGCCTGGCAATCGCCCGGGCCTTGCTCAAGAACGCGCCATTGCTGATCCTCGACGAGGCCACCTCGGCGCTGGACACCGAATCGGAGCGCCATATCCAGGCCGCCCTGGACAAGGTCATGCAAGGCCGCACGACCCTGGTGATCGCTCACCGCCTGTCGACCATCGAGAAAGCCGACCTGATCCTGGTGATGGACGATGGACGGATAGTCGAGCGCGGTACCCACGGCGAATTGCTGGCGCAAAACGGTTACTACGCCCGGCTGCATGCCATGGGCCTGGACGCGCCGATCCCGGCCGACATCACCTGATCTGCAGGAGCCGGCCTGTCGGCGATGGCCACCGCGGTTGCACTGAAAAACCGCGGTGGCCGCATCGCCGGCAAGCCGGCTCCTACATTGCACAAGCCTTTGACAACCCTGTGGTAATATCGCGCCCCTGTTCATTTTGTATGTGGGTTGCTCCATGAAGTTGTCCATGCCGCGATTCGATCAAGCCCCTGTCTTGGTGGTCGGCGATGTCATGCTCGACCGTTACTGGCATGGCGGTACCTCACGGATTTCCCCTGAGGCACCGGTACCGGTAGTCAAGGTCGAGCAAATCGAAGACCGTCCAGGTGGCGCTGCCAACGTTGCCCTCAATATTGCCGCCCTCGGCGCCCCGGCATCCCTCGTGGGTGTGACCGGCGACGACGAGGCTGCCGACAGCCTGGCCAACAGCCTGAAGGGTGCAGGTGTGCGTGCGCTGTTCCAGCGTATTCCTCACCAGCCGACCATCGTCAAGCTGCGGGTCATGAGCCGGCACCAGCAATTGCTGCGTATCGATTTTGAAGAACCCTTCGCCACCGATGCCCTGGTGCTCAGCGCCCAGGTCGACGAGATGCTCGAAGGCATCAAGGTGCTGGTGCTGTCCGACTACGGGAAAGGCGCCTTGAAGAACCATCAGGTACTGATCCAGGCCGCCAAGGCCCGGGGCATTCCGGTGCTGGCAGATCCCAAGGGCAAGGACTTCTCGATTTATCGGGGCGCCAGCCTGATCACGCCGAACCTCAGCGAATTTGAAACCATCGTCGGCGGTTGCGTCGATGAGCACGAGCTGGTGACCAAGGGCGCCCAACTCATGGCCGACCTCGACCTGGGTGCCTTGCTGGTGACCCGTGGCGAACACGGCATGACCTTGCTGCGTCCTGATCACCCGGCCATGCACCTGCCGGCGCGGGCCCGTGAAGTGTTCGACGTGACCGGTGCCGGTGACACCGTGATTTCCACCCTGGCCGCGGCAATTGCGGCGGGCGAGGAGCTGCCCCATGCGGTGGCCCTGGCCAACCTGGCAGCAGGTATCGTGGTCGGCAAGCTCGGTACGGCGGCCATCAGTGCACCTGAGCTGCGCCGCGCCATCCAGCGATCCGAAGGCTCGGAGCGCGGCGTGTTGAGCCTTGAGCAACTGTTGCTGGCGATTGACGATGCCCGTGCCCATAACGAGAGCATTGTCTTCACCAACGGTTGCTTCGACATCCTCCACGCCGGTCACGTGACCTACCTGGAGCAGGCGCGGGCCCAGGGCGATCGCTTGATCGTGGCAGTCAACGATGATGCGTCGGTCAGCCGCCTCAAGGGGCCAGGCCGGCCGATCAACAGTGTCGACCGTCGCATGGCGGTGCTGGCAGGTTTGGGTGCGGTGGACTGGGTGATCAGCTTTGCCGAGGCGACCCCGGAAAACCTGCTGGCCCAGGTCAAGCCGGACGTGCTGGTCAAGGGCGGTGATTATTCCGTCGACCAGGTGGTGGGTGCCGATATCGTCAGTGCCTACGGTGGCAAGGTCAAAGTGCTGGGGTTGGTGGAAAACAGCTCGACCACGGCGATTGTCGAGAAGATCCGCAATAACTGATGGTGGGAGCGGGTTCGTGTGGGAGCGGGCTTGCTCGCGAAAGCGGTGGGTCAGCTGGCAGATGCAGTGACTGATACACCGCCTTCGCGAGCAAGCCCGCTCCCACATTTGACTGCCGCGACCTGATGTCCGGTTACGGGTTGGCTTTTTTCTTCGGCACGATCTTGCGCAAGATCTGCCGCGCCTTACCCGTCAAGCGCTTCAATTTCGATTCTTTCTCCGGTGCACTCAGCCCTTGCTGGCGCAGCCAGTCCTTCCAGCGGATCCGCTCATCCCGCACGATCCAGCCTTCCTGCTGGGCAAAGCTTTCAGCCAGATACAACCCTCGCGTACTCGCCGGATACAGCTGATCCTTCTTCAAGGTATACAGCTCCGCACACGGCTGCCCGTCCTTCAGCGGCATCAGGTACAGGTCCGGGCGCTGGCGGTCCAGGCGGGCCACCAATTGGTCGCCCTCCAGGCGCTCGTCCACATGAAACAGGCTCAGGGACTTCGCCTCCTTGGGCACTTCCAGGCGCAAGTCATAAATCAACTGCAGCGAAGCCGTGGGCAGGTGCACGTAGGCGCGTGGCCGTTCAATCAATTGCATGGTGGCGCAGCGCACCGGGCGCGCGGCCCCGGACAGCGGTGAGAGACGAAACGGCAACGCTTCGCGGTAGTGCAGGGCCGACGAGTAGGGCGCCGGCAGCCAGGTGTCATTGAAACGACCGCCCAGCCAGCCTTCCGGGGTTTCCAGCAGGCATTCCTCGGCGATTTCCTGGATGGCGGTGTGCAGTGGCAGGTTCAGTTCGTGGGCCGGCACATAGCCGGAGATCAGCTTGAGCACGACGTCGCCACGGTCTTGTCGGCGCTGGCGCACCAGCACCCAGTAATCGCGGTTCTGCCAGTGCAGCGTCAGGCGCACCGAGACCCCAAGGTTGGCCAGCTCCAGCACGAAACGCTCGGTGTCTTTCACCTCCACCGGCTTGCGCCGTTGCAGGGTCTGGGCGAAGTTGAGCGGCATGCCGACGCTCTGGTAGCTCAAGCCTTCGGGGGTTGCTTCGACGTGCAGCGGCAGTGTCTTGAAGTTGCTGGGGTTCTTTCTTATGAGCGTTCGCGGCATGTCGGCTCCTTCTTGCGTCGGGGTCGGCCGCGTCGGCGGCATCAGAGTTGGCGAATGACCTTGGCAGCGGTCGCCACGTTGTGGGCGAGGTGCAGCGGATTAATGGTCCCGACAATAGCACTGGCAACGCCAGTTTGCGCAAACAACAGCATGAAACTGGCGTGAATTGGATCCACTCCGGATTCCAGGCAGACATGGCCACTGGCTAGTGCCTTTTTCACCAGGATGCCCTTGCCGTGTGCGGCGGCATAATCAATGACGGCTTTCTCGGCCTGTTCGTTCAGATTGTAGGTGACCATGGCGCAATCACCTTGTTCCAGAGCCTTTACACCGCCCTCGACGGTTTTGCCGGAGAAGCCGAAACCACGGATCTTGCCCTCGCGCTTGAGGTCTTCCAGGGTCTGGTAAACCTCGCAATCATTGAGAATATGCAGGTCGTTGCCGTCGGAGTGCACCAGCACCAGGTCGATAAAATCCGTTTCCAGTCGTTTCAGGCTGCGCTCCACCGAAAGCCGGGTGTGGGCTGCGCTGAAGTCGTGATGGGATACGCCTTCGGCAAATTCTTCGCCCACCTTGCTGACAATTACCCATTCCTGGCGCTGGCCGCGCAATAGCGGGCCCAGGCGTTCTTCGCTGCGGCCATAGGCGGGCGCAGTGTCGATCAGGTTGATGCCCAATTGCCGGGCCTGGCGTAACAGCATCCGCGCCGCATCGTCATCGGGAATCTGGAAGCCACTGGGGTATTTCACCCCTTGGTCGCGGCCCAGCTTGACGGTGCCCAGGCCCAGCGGCGAGACCAGCAGGCCGGTGCTGCCCAGCGGGCGGTGGAGGTCGTGCAGAGTCGGCAGGGTCATGGCAGCAGTTGCTCCCAGGCAGGTTGGGCGATGGCGGGTTTCGGCAGCTCGGGCAGTTTTTCGGTAGTTCCTGGCTTGATGCCGTCACGTTCCAGTGCGTTGATCACTCGATCGGCGAAATCCGGTGCCAATGCCAGCTTGGTCGGCCAGCCCACCAACAGGCGATCCTGTTCGGCGAGGAACGCGTTGTCCGGGCGGGTCAGGCCTGACTGCAATGGTTCGGCGCGGTCGACGCGCAAGGTGGCCCATTGGGTCTGGCTCATGTCGATCCAGGGCAGCAACTGCCCCAGCTCTTTTTGGGCGGTGGCGATCTGTTGCTCCGGGGTACGGGCCACACCTTCGGCTTCGGCGATATCGCCGCCCAGGTACCACACCCAATTGCCGTCGGCGGCGGGATGCGTGGTCACGGTGATGCGCGGCTTGGTGCCGCCCCCCAGGCAGTGGGCGTACAGCGGCTTCAGGCCGGGGCCCTTGGCGATGATCATGTGCAGCGGTCGGCGCTGCATGGCGGGCTGGCTCAGGCCCAGGGCGCCGAGCAGGTCAGCGGTGCCGCCGCCGGCGCTGACGACGATACGCTGGGCGCGGATCTCACGGCCATCGACCTTCAGGCCGACCAGTGTGCCTTGTTCCAGCAAGGGTTCGATCTGTTTGCCCGCGAGCAAACCGTCGCCGGCCAGTTGGGCCAGGCGTTCGATAAGGCTTGGGACGTCGATCACCAGTTCGGCCAGGCGATAGACCTTGCCCTTGAAGCGGCGATCTTGCAGGGCCGGTGGCAGGTCATCGCCCTTCACTTGATCCACGCGGCCACGCACGGCCTTGCTCGCGAAGAAACTGGTGAGGTTGCCGGCGATGGTGCCCGGCGACCACAAATAGTGGGCTTCGGACAGCAGGCGCACACCGGAGAGATCCAGTTCACCGTTGCCCGCCAGGGCTTCGCGCCAGCGGCGGGGCATGTCGGCGATGGCTTCGGAGGCACCGGTCAGGGCGCCGTGCAGTGCATATTTGGCGCCGCCGTGGATGATCCCCTGGGACTTCACGCTTTGCCCGCCACCGAGGGTGGCGCTTTCCACCAATACCGTGGAAAAGCCCTGGCGGCGCAGGCGCGCATTGAGCCAGAGGCCGGCAACCCCGGCGCCGACAATCAGAACGTCGGTGGAAATAGGCATGCGCGCTGCACCTCTGTGGTGGAAAAAGGGCGCGTAGTATAGCGCGCAGCGCCAAGCTTCAAGCGGTAAGCATCAAGTTAGACGCGACCGAGTTGTTTTTTCTTGCAGCCTGCAGCTTGCCACTGCTCAATGCCCGGCCGTTTTCGAGAACAACTGAATCACCACCACGCCCAGCACAATCAGGCCCATGCCCAGCATCGCCGGGATATCCAGTTTCTGCCCGTAGATAAACAGCGCGGCGATGCTGACCATCACGATGCCCATCCCGGCCCACACTGCATACGCGACACCCACCGGCACGGTGCGCACCACCAGCGTGAGCATCCAGAAGGCCACGCCGTAGCCGACGATCACCAGCAACAACGGGATTGGCGTGCTGAAACCCTTGATCGCTTTCATGGAAACGGTGGCGATCACTTCCGAGCAGATGGCAATGGCCAGGTAATAGTAGGCGGCGTTCATGGGGTAAATCCTCGGTACAGGGTCGCTTGATAAGGTTGGCATTTTAGAGACTTGTCAGATGCGGTAAAGTCATTACCTATCCGAATTGAAGATGGGTTGAGCCATGAGCGTGCAGTGGAGTCTTGAGCAAATGCGCCTGTTTGTCAGCGTCGCCGAGCAGCGTTCATTTTCGGCGGTGGCGCGGGACCAGCGTCGGGCACAATCGGCAGTCAGCAATGGGATTGCCCTGTTGGAGGCGGACCTGGGCGTATCCCTGTTTGATCGCAGCAGCGGCCGCCAGCCCCGCTTGACCGAGGCGGGCACGGCACTGCTCGAGGAGGCGCGGGAAGTCTTGCGCCAGTGCGAGCGCCTGAATGGCCGTGCCTTGTCATTGATGCGCGGTGAAGAGGCGCGCCTGCGCCTGGCCCAGGATGAAGCCATGCTCTATCAGCCGGTGCTCGATAGCCTCGAAGCGCTGGCGGGAAAATTTCCCAGCCTGGAAGTGCAGTTGTCCAGCGCCGCCCAAGGCGATGTCGCGCGCAAGCTGGTGGAGCGCAAGGCGGATCTGGGCCTGCTGTTCTATCACGATCAGATCCCCGAAGCGTTGGAGCGCCGCGTGCTGGGTAGTGTGGAGATGGTGACCGTGTGCGGTATCGGGCATCCCATGGCCAAGGAGCAGTTCGTGGATTGCCAGCGCCTGGCACAGTTTCGCCAATTGCTGATGGCGACCCAGACCAGTGTGTATCCCGGCAGCGAGGCCGCCAGCCCGCAAGTGTGGCGGGCTGACAGTTTCTACGTGCTGGCCGAATGGCTGGCGCGCGGCCTGGGTTGGGCCTGGTTGCCACGGCATGTGGTGCAGTATCCGGCCTATCAGAACCAGATGGTCGAACTGAACAGCGAATGGACCCCGCCGGCGCTGGTGGTGGAGCTGGTCTGGCGCCGCGACGAACCCCTCGGCCCGGCCGCGCGTTTCCTCGCCGAACGTTTTGCCGAGTGCTTGCAGGCGATCGACTGAAAAAGCCGATAAACTCCGCCGCCATGAATAGAACTCTCTACAGCTGTCTGTTTTACCTGGCGCTGCCGTTGGTGGCTTTACGTCTGTGGCTGCGGGCCCGCAAAGCGCCGGCTTACGCGAAGCGCGTGGGTGAACGCTTCTCCTGGGGCTTGCCGGTGATGCAGCCTGGCGGGATCTGGGTGCACGCCGTGTCGGTGGGCGAAAGCATCGCCGCTGCGCCGATGATTCGCGGGCTGCTGGAACGTTATCCACAACTGCCGATCACCGTCACCTGCATGACGCCCACCGGTTCCGAGCGCATCCAGGCGTTGTTCGCCAACGAGCCGCGCATCCAGCACTGCTACCTGCCGTACGATTTGCCCTGTGCGGCCAAGCGTTTTCTCGATCGCGTGCAGCCGAAACTGGCAGTGATCATGGAGACCGAACTGTGGCCCAACCATATTCACCAGTGCGCCAAACGCGGGATTCCCGTGGCATTGGCCAACGCGCGGCTGTCGGCTCGCTCGGCCAAGGGCTACGGGCGTTTCGCCAGGCTGACCGCGCCGATGCTGGCGGAAATGAGCCTGTTCGCGGTCCAGACCGAAACCGAGGCCGAGCGTTTTCGCAGCCTGGGTGCACGGCCCGAGACTGTCGAAGTCACCGGCTCGATCAAGTTCGACCTGACCATCGACCCGCAACTGCTGGCGCGCGCCGCCGCGTTGCGTGAACAGTGGCACGCCAGTGAACGCCCGGTGTGGATCGCCGCCAGCACCCACGAAGGCGAAGACGAAGTGGTGCTCGCTGCCCATCGCCAGTTGCTTGCCAGTTATCCCAATGCGTTGCTGATCCTGGTGCCGCGCCATCAGGAGCGCTTCAACCCGATGTTCGAGCTGTGCCAGCAGCAGGGTTTCGCCACGGTGCGTCGCTCCAGCGGCGAGGCGGTGACGGCGCAAACCTCGGTGTTGCTGGGCGACACCATGGGCGAGTTGCTGTTTCTGTATGCCCTGGCCGACAGCGCTTTTGTCGGCGGTAGCCTGGTTGCCACGGGCGGGCATAACCCGTTGGAGCCGGCGGCCTTGGCCAAGCCGGTGATCTGCGGGCCCCACGTGTTCAACTTCCTGGAAATCAGCGCAATGATGCGCGACGCCGGCGCGTTGCAGGAAGTGGACGATGCCGAGGGTTTGGCGGTGGCGGTGCAGCGTTTGTTCGAACTGCCGCAGGACGCGCAGAAGATGGGGCAGGCGGGGCTGGCGGTGATGCGCGCCAATCAGGGGGCGTTGAAGCGTTTGCTGGACGGGT
This sequence comes from Pseudomonas sp. F8002, assembly GCF_013385495.1. Classification (NCBI taxonomy): domain Bacteria; kingdom Pseudomonadati; phylum Pseudomonadota; class Gammaproteobacteria; order Pseudomonadales; family Pseudomonadaceae; genus Pseudomonas; species Pseudomonas sp. F8002. Next base: position 153,053 of record NZ_JACAPW010000032.1, read on the forward strand.
TGGGCAGACTGCTTAACGTCTAACAACACAAATCAAATGTGGGAGCTGGCTTGCCGGCGATACAGGCACCTCGGTACATCAGTCAGACCGAGGTGATGCAATCGCCGGCAAGCCAGCTCCCACATGGGTTATGTGTTGTCTTTAATAACCCGGGTTAGCCTTCAGCTGCGCCGCGGCGGCCTTGGCCAGGTCCGGCGGCAGGAAGTCCTTGTCCGGGTTGTAGTCGGCCTTCAGGTAACGCGCCAGATCCTGCAAATCCCCCGGGTTCAACGTGCCCGCCGCCTGCTTCAAGCGCAGGTTGTCGAGGATGTAGTCGTAGCGGCTGTTGTTGTAGTTGCGCACCGAGGTGTACAGCTGGCGCTGAGCGTCCAGCACATCGACGATGTTGCGCGTACCCACCTGGTAACCGATTTCCGTGGCTTCCACCGCGCTCTGGTTGGAGATGATCGACTGGCGGCGCGCCTGCACCTGCTCTACATCGGTGTTCACCGCGCGGTGCAGGTTACGGGTGTTTTCCACCACCTGGCGACGCAGGCCTTCGCGCTGCTGCTCGGTCTGGCCCAGACGGGAATAGGACTCGCGAACCTGCGAGCTGGTAAGGCCGCCGCTGTACAGCGGGATCCTCAACTGCAAACCTACGGTGCGTTGCGACACGTCACCGTGATACGGCTGGCCAAAGGCGCTCGGGTTACTGAAGCCCAGGGCGTCGTTGTCACCTTTTTCATATTGCGCCACGGCATCCAGGGTCGGTGCATGGCCGGCCTTGCGTTGCTTGAGGGTTTCCTCGGCGGCGGTGACCGCGTAGTTGCTGGCCAGCAGGTTCAGGTTCTGGCGGCCGGCGGTTTCGACCCAGGCCTTGGCGTCGTTCGGCGACGGCGGCAGCACCGGCAGCGTGTGCACGATGCCCTGGATCGAGTTGTACTGGCGGTTGGTCAGGGTGATCAGCGCTTCGAAGGCGTCGTCCACCTGACGCTGGGCTAGGATCCGGTTGGCCCGTGCGGTGTCGTAGCTGGCCTGGGATTGCAGCACGTCGGTCTTGTCCGACAGGCCCACGTCAAAGCGTTCGTTGGACTGGTCCAGTTGGCGCTTGAACGCGGCTTCTTCGGCCTTGGTGGACGCCAGGTTGTCCTGGGCCCGCAGCACGGCGAAGTAGTTTTCGGCGCTTTGCAGGATCAGGTTCTGTTCGGTGGCCGAGAGTTGCAGCGCGGCCTGCTCGTTGACGGCTTCAGCGGCTTGCAGCTGGAACCAGCGATCAGCGCGGAACAGCGGCTGGCTCAAGGTCGCGCGCCAGGAATGGGCGTCGCGGTTGACCGTGGCGGCGGGCTGGTCCAGCTGGGTGCGCACGTTATTGATGTCGGCACCGGCCGACAGGTTCGGCAGCAACCCGGCGCGGGCCTGGGGCACCACTTCTTTCTGCGCGCCGTATTGGGCGCGGGCGGCGGCCAGGTCGGCGTTGTTGTCCACCGCTTCCTGGTAGACGCTGACCAGGTCGGTTTTGGTCGTCAGGGGCGCTTCAGCTGCCCAGACCAGTCCGTTGGTCGCACAAGACACGGCAAGAGCCAGTGAAAGTTTGCGCAGCATGAGGCGATCCCTAGATTAAATATTACGGCGATAATTTGGTGCCCAAGGCTAAGGCGGCCCATTCCTGGCGTCAAGACCTCAGGCAGTCACCGAGTGTAGTGGCGCTATCACGGCACAACAATCCTGTAATTACGCCATTCATCACGATGAATGCACCGCCGTTGGCAATTTGCCTGCTCGATGGTCTAGACTGGCCGCGTTCTTGTCGGGGTGCCTTGTTGGAAGGCTGAGATCGGTAAATACCGGATCCCGTTGAACCTGATCAGGTTAGCGCCTGCGTAGGGAACAAGATTTCTCGTCACCCGGCGAGTCCTCTTGTGCTTCGTCCGGGATGTTGTTCGACAATCGAACAGCCCGTGCGCCAAGCACAGCACTGTCACAGTGCGTCCATCCGTCACAGGTTCACTCCGACAAAAATCCACCGCCTGGATAGTTGGAGAGCCCGTGATGAGCATCGAATTAAAAAGCCAAAAATCAAAAAACACCGTGCACTTGAGTGAATCGGCCAAGGTCGACTCCGGTTCCGTGCAGCCGTTTACCCGCTCGCAAAAAATCTACGTCCAGGGCTCGCGTCCGGATATCCGCGTGCCGATGCGCGAAGTCAGTCTCGACGTGACCCCCACCGACTTCGGCGGCGAAATCAATGCGCCCGTAGTGGTCTACGACACCTCAGGCCCCTACACCGACCCGAACGTGATCATCGACGTGCGCAAAGGCCTGGGCGATGTGCGCTCGCCGTGGATCGAATCCCGCGGCGACACTGAGCGCCTGTCGGGCTTGAGCTCGCACTTCGGCCAACAGCGCCTGAGCGATGCCGAGCTGACCGCGCTGCGTTTTGCCCACGTGAAAAACCCGCGCCGTGCCAAGACCGGGGCCAACGTCACCCAGATGCACTACGCCCGCAAAGGCATCATCACCGCCGAGATGGAATACGTCGCCATCCGCGAAAACATGAAGCTGGAAGAGGCCCGCGCCGCCGGCCTGCTGGACCAGCAGCACGCCGGCCACAGCTTCGGCGCCAGCGTGCCGAAAATCATCACCCCGGAATTTGTGCGCGAAGAAATCGCCCGTGGCCGCGCGATCATCCCGGCCAACATCAACCACACCGAACTGGAACCGATGATCATCGGCCGTAACTTCCTGGTGAAGATCAACGGCAACATCGGCAACAGTGCCCTGGGTTCGTCCATCGAAGAAGAGGTGGCGAAACTGACGTGGGGCATTCGCTGGGGTTCGGACACGGTGATGGACCTGTCCACCGGCAAGCACATCCATGAAACCCGCGAGTGGATCATCCGCAACTCGCCGGTGCCGATCGGTACCGTGCCGATCTACCAGGCCCTGGAAAAAGTCGGCGGCGCCGCTGAAGACCTGACCTGGGAGCTGTTCCGCGACACCCTGATCGAACAGGCCGAGCAGGGCGTCGACTACTTCACCATCCACGCCGGCGTATTGCTGCGCTATGTACCACTGACCGCCAAGCGCGTCACCGGCATCGTGTCCCGTGGTGGTTCGATCATGGCCAAGTGGTGCCTGGCGCACCACAAAGAGAACTTCACCTACACCCATTTCGACGAAATCTGCGAAATCATGAAGGCCTACGACGTCAGCTTCTCCCTGGGAGACGGCCTGCGCCCGGGCTCGATTGCCGACGCCAATGACGCCGCGCAATTCGGCGAGCTGGAAACCCTCGGCGAGTTGACCAAGATTGCCTGGAAGCACGACGTGCAAACCATGATCGAAGGCCCGGGCCATGTGCCGATGCAGTTGATCAAGGAGAACATGGACAAGCAGCTGGAGTGCTGCGACGAGGCGCCGTTCTACACCCTCGGTCCGCTGACCACCGACATCGCCCCGGGTTATGACCACATCACCTCGGGCATCGGGGCGGCGATGATCGGCTGGTTCGGTTGCGCGATGCTCTGCTACGTCACGCCGAAGGAGCATTTGGGTCTGCCGAACAAGGATGACGTGAAGACCGGGATCATCACCTACAAGATCGCGGCCCATGCGGCGGACTTGGCCAAGGGGCATCCGGGGGCGCAGATTCGTGACAACGCGTTGAGCAAGGCGCGCTTTGAATTCCGTTGGGAGGACCAGTTCAACCTGGGCCTGGACCCGGACACGGCGCGTTCTTACCACGATGAAACCTTGCCGAAGGACTCGGCCAAGGTCGCGCATTTCTGCTCGATGTGCGGGCCGAAATTCTGCTCGATGAAGATCACCCAGGAAGTGCGTGAGTACGCGGCCAACCAGCGCATTGAAACGGTGGATGTGGACGTGGCCAAGGGACTGGCGGAGCAGGCAGAGCGGTTCAAGCAGGAAGGTAGCCAGCTGTACAAAAAGGTCTGAATCAGAACCTGTGGCGAGGGAGCTTGCTCCCGCTGGAGTGCGCAGCGCTCCCGGAATCTGGATCGGTGTCTTGACTGACACTCATCGGTTGCAGGTTTTGGGGCGGCTTCGCCGCCCAGCGGGAGCAAGCTCCCTCGCCACAGGGGACTTTGCTGATTCAAATAATAGTGTCCCTCTGAGATAGCACCCTTGAGCATTCAACCCAGCACCTATTCCCCAGACATCGCAGTCCCCTTGGACAAACGCGTCTTCGGCGCCCGCGATCTCTTTTCCCTGTGGTTCTCCCTGGGCATCGGCCTGATGGTCCTGCAAACCGGTGCACTGTTGGCGCCGGGCCTGGGCCTCTCCGGTTCCTTACTGGCAATTTTCCTCGGCACTTTGGTCGGCGTGCTGTTGCTGGCCGCCGTCGGCGTGATCGGCAGCGATACCGGCCTGTCATCCATGGCCGCCCTGAAGCTCAGCCTCGGCACCAAGGGCGCAAGCCTGCCGGCGCTGCTGAACCTGCTGCAGCTGATCGGCTGGGGCTCATTCGAAATCATCGTGATGCGCGACGCCGCCAGCCTGTTGGGCGCCCGCGCGTTCAGCGAAGGCAGCCTGCTGACCAGCCCATTGTTCTGGACCCTGGTATTCGGTGCCCTCGCGACCTTGCTTGCCGTCAGCGGTCCGCTGACCTTCGTGCGGCAGATCCTGCGCAAGTGGGGCATCTGGCTGCTGCTGGCCGCCTGCCTGTGGCTGACCTGGAACCTGTTTGCCAAGGCCGACCTGGCCACTCTCTGGGCCCAGGCTGGTGACGGTTCGATGCCGTTTGCCGTTGGCTTCGATATCGCGATTGCCATGCCGCTGTCCTGGCTGCCACTGATTGCCGACTACTCACGTTTCGGCAAACGCGCGAAAAACGTGTTCGGCGGCACGGCACTGGGTTTCTTCATCGGTAACTTCTGGCTGATGAGCCTTGGCGTGGCCTACACCCTGGCGTTTGCGCCGAGCGGTGAAGTGAATGCGTTGCTGCTGGCATTGGCCGGGGCCGGCCTGGGGATTCCGCTGTTGCTGATCCTGTTGGATGAATCGGAAAACGCGTTCGCCGATATTCACTCGGCGGCGGTGTCCAGCGGGATTCTGTTGCGCTTGAAAGTCGAGCACCTGGCATTGGCCATCGGCGTTATCTGCACGCTGATCGCCTGCTTTGCGCCGTTGGCGCAGTACCAGAACTTCCTGCTGCTGATCGGCTCGGTGTTCGCGCCGCTGTTCGGCGTGGTGCTGGTGGATCACTTCATCCTGCGCCGCCGCGGCCATGGGGTTGCCGCCAATCTGCGCTGGCCGGCACTGCTGGCCTGGCTTGGAGGGGTCAGTACCTATCACCTGTTGGCGAATCTGTACCCGGATGTCGGCGCGACCCTGCCGGCGTTGGTGCTGGCAGGGCTGTTGCACTTCATCCTGGGCCGGGCCTTCAGTGGCGTGCGGGCACCAGCTCAGGCTTGATCACGCCGGTGAGGCGCGCATAGGGGATGGTCATTTCGATCAGCCCCAATGCGTACGGCGCGATAGTGGTCACGTTGTACTTGAGCACCACGCCATTGCTGGTCAGCGCCACATTCGGGGTTTTCTGGAACGGCCAGTTCTTCACGAACTCCGGGTCGCGGTCCATCTGCGAGTTGATCAGCCAGTTGTTGTGGGCGACTTTCGCGGTCTTCCAGAATGCATCTTCCTGACCTGGCAACAGCATGTCGGTCAGGCTCAGCTCTTTGTGCAGCAGGCGTGAATAGTTGATAAAGCCGCGGCCCGGCTCACCGTGTGCGGTGCCGGTGTCCAGGTAGCTGGACACTTCGATGATCACCAGTCCGTCATGCTGCTCACGTACCTTGGCCTGCAAGTACATGCTGTTGCGGTCCGGGGACTCACGCAAGAACTTGTCGCGGTAGGCGTTCAGGGTGGCGGGCATGGCCTGGCCAGGTGAAGTGCGGGCCATCTGCAGCAGGCGCTGTTCGATGATCTGGTCCAGTTGCGGCTCGGACGGGAAGTGCACGGTGTCGATGTTTACCAGCGGGCAATCCGGACTGCTGCAGCCGGGTTTGATCTGCTCGGAGGCGTCGGCGGTGGTGTCCAGCGGCTTCAGGTAGCTCGGCTGGAACAGGCTCTGGCAAGCACCCAGGGTCAAGGCGATACAGGCCACGGAGGCGATTTTTAAAAGCGACATGTGTGTCCTTCATAAATCGAGGAAAGGTGAAAATGTGGAGCTTCGACTCCCGACAAGGCAGTCAGTTCGCCACTAAGCTGATTAGAGTGAGTTTGACGCCCGCCGTCTATCCCGGCAACCGGAAAGGGGCTGCATCAAGGGGCACGAGCGCGTTAGGATGGCGCGATGTCGAGGCCGCCTCGACACCGCAAGGCAATAAACGAGGGTTGATATGACGGACACAGCGAAATCGACGCCGAGCAAGGTCGAGATTGTTCAGCGCGACAATGCCTACAAGGGCTTCTACAAACTGGATCGGCTGAAACTGCGGCACGAGAAGTTTGATGGCGGCATGAGCCGTGAACTCAATCGCGAAGTCTTTGTGCGTCATGACGCCGTGTGTGTACTGCCCTACGACCCGCAGCGCGATGAAGTGGTGCTGATCGAGCAGTTTCGCGTCGGCGCCATGGGCCGCACCGACAACCCGTGGCTGATCGAAATGGTCGCCGGCCTTATCGACAAGGATGAGCAACCGGAGGAGGTTGCACACCGCGAAGCCGAGGAGGAAGCTGGCCTTACATTCTCCGCACTCTGGCCGATCACCAAGTACTTTCCGTCGCCGGGTGGCAGCACCGAATTTGTCCACTTGTTCCTGGGCCGTTGCGAAAGCGCCGGGGCCGGTGGCGTCCATGGACTGGAAGAGGAAGCCGAAGATATCCGCGTCACCGTCTGGGCCTTTGAAGACGCCCTGCAGGCGGTACGTGACGGTAAAATTTCCAACGCAGCGAGCATTATTGCCCTGCAATGGCTTGCGCTTAATCGCGCGGAAGTGAGGGGGTTATGGCAGTAAAGGCACGGGAGCGATATCGGGTTGACCTGATCGGGCTGCAAGCAGCCTGCGAGGCCAACTATGCACGGCTCATGCGGCTGCTGCCAGACATGCGCCACACCCCCGAGGCGCGGCGCATTGCCGTGACTCACGGCGACCAGATGCTCGGCGTGCTGACCCTGGAAGTGATCGTGAACTGCCCGTACACCACCACTTTGCGGGTGCGTCAGGAGCACAGCCTGCCGTGGCTGCCGGTGCCGCAGCTGGAAGTGCAGGTGTACCACGACGCACGCATGGCCGAAGTGATCAGCGCCGAACATGCACGACGCTTTCGCAGCATCTATCCTTACCCCAACGTGTTCATGCACCAACCCGATGAGAAAGCACAGCTCAATGTGTTCCTCGGTGAATGGTTGAGTCACTGCCTGGCCCTGGGCCACGAGTTCGAAGTCGTTCGATAGATGTGAACTGCGTCCGCTTCACGGGTTTCCTCTTTGTGTCCTGCCCCAGCATAATCGCCTCAAATGTCCATTCCTGTGATCACGCCCTGGGAGAACGCCTTGCCGAGCGTATCCGCCTTGAACCCTGACGCTTCGGCGTTGCTGGTGCAGTTGTCCGACAGTCACCTGTTTGCCGAGGCGGACGGCGGGCTGCTGGGCATGAATACCCGCGAGAGCCTGCAACGGGTGATCGACACGGTGCTGGTGCAGCAGCCGCAGATTGATCTGGTGCTGGCCACCGGGGATTTGTCCCAGGACGGTACGCTGGAGTCCTATCAGGCGTTTCGTGACATGACGCGGCAGATTCAGGCGCCGGCGCGCTGGATCCCGGGGAATCACGATGAGCCGCAGGTGATGCAGCAGGCGGCGGTCAACAGCGCGTTGCTGGAACCGGTGGTGGATGTGGGCAACTGGCGCATTACCCTGCTGGACTCGGCGGTGCCGGGTTCGGTGCCGGGGTATTTGCAGGATCAGCAGCTGCAATTGCTGGCGCAGTCGTTGAGTGAGGCGCCGGCTCGGCATCATCTGGTGTGTTTTCACCATCATCCGGTGTCGATTGGGTGCGCTTGGATGGAGCCCATCGGTTTGCGCAATCCTGAGGCGTTGTTTGCGGTGCTGGATCGGTTTCCGCAGGTGCGGGCGGTGCTTTGGGGGCATGTGCATCAGGAAATTGACCGGGAGCGCAATGGGGTGCGTTTGTTGGCTTCGCCTTCTACCTGTATTCAGTTCGCTCCCGGGAGTGAGGATTTCAGCGTGAGTGAGCAGGCGCCCGGGTATCGCTGGCTGCGGTTGCATGCCGACGGACGGTTGGAAACCGGTGTGGAGCGGGTGCAGGGCTTCGCGTTTCAGGTGGATTACGGTAGCAACGGCTACTGAGATTTCCCTGTAAACTGCGCCTCTTTGGCTGACCCACAGAGGACCCGGAATGTCCGCATCGATCTTGTATATCCACGGTTTCAACAGCGCACCCGCCTCCAACAAGGCGAGCCAGTTGATCACCGTGATGGACAGCCTCGGTCTGGCCGACCAGCTGCGCGTGCCGGCCCTGCATCACCACCCCCGCCAGGCGATCCCCCAGTTGGAGGCGGCTATCCGTGACCTCGGAAGGCCACTGCTGGTAGGCAGCTCACTCGGCGGCTACTATGCAACCCATCTTGCCGAACGCCATGGCCTCAACGCCTTGCTGGTCAACCCGGCAGTCAGCCCTCATCGGATGTTCGACGGTTACCTGGGCACCCAGAAGAACCTCTACACCGATGAGACCTGGGAGCTGACCCACGACCACGTCGCGGCCCTGGCCGAGCTGGAAGTGCCGGCGCCCCAGGACGCCCAGCGTTATCAGGTGTGGTTGCAGACCGGCGATGAAACACTGGATTATCGCCTCGCCCAGCAGTATTACCGGGCCTGTGCCTTGCGCATCCAGGCCGGTGGCGATCACGGTTACCAGGGCTTCGCCCAACAGTTACCGGCGCTGTTGAGTTTTGCCGGCATAGGCTCCGATCAGTACCAATCCTTCGATTTCACCGCATTGTGAAACCGCAGGTTACTTTTTAATCGAACGACTCACGACGAGACCCCATGGCCACTCCCAGCGCTAGCTCTTATAACGCCGACGCCATCGAAGTCCTCTCGGGCCTCGACCCGGTGCGCAAACGCCCCGGCATGTACACCGACACCAGTCGGCCGAACCACCTTGCCCAGGAAGTCATCGACAACAGCGTCGACGAAGCCTTGGCCGGGCACGCCAAGTCGGTACAAGTCATCCTTCACGCCGACCATTCCCTGGAAGTGTCCGACGACGGTCGTGGCATGCCGGTGGACATTCACCCGGAAGAGGGTGTGTCGGGCGTCGAGCTGATCCTCACCAAGCTGCACGCCGGCGGCAAGTTCTCCAACAAGAACTACCAGTTCTCCGGTGGCTTGCACGGTGTGGGTATTTCCGTGGTCAACGCCCTGTCGAACCACGTACGGGTCAAGGTCAAGCGCGACGGCAACGAGTATCAGATGACTTTCGCCGATGGCTACAAGGCCACCGACCTGGAAGTGATCGGCACCGTCGGCAAGCGCAACACCGGCACCAGCGTGTACTTCGCGCCGGACCCGAAATACTTCGATTCACCGAAATTCTCCATCAGCCGCCTCAAGCATGTGCTCAAGGCCAAGGCTGTTCTGTGCCCGGGCCTGCTGGTCAGCTTTGAAGACAAAGGCACCGGCGAAAAGGTCGAGTGGCATTACGAAGACGGCCTGCGGTCCTACCTGGAAGACTCTGTCAGCGAATTCGAGCGCCTGCCGAATGAGCCGTTCTGCGGCAGCCTGGCGGGTAATAAAGAAGCCGTGGACTGGGCCTTGTTGTGGCTGCCGGAAGGTGGCGACAGCGTCCAGGAAAGCTACGTCAACCTGATCCCGACGGCCCAGGGCGGTACCCACGTCAACGGTTTGCGCCAGGGCTTGCTGGATGCCATGCGCGAATTCTGCGAATACCGCAGCCTGCTGCCGCGCGGCGTGAAGCTGGCGCCGGAAGACGTCTGGGAGCGGATCGCGTTCGTCCTGTCGATGAAAATGCAGGAGCCGCAATTCTCCGGCCAGACCAAGGAGCGCCTGTCGTCCCGTGAGGCAGCGGCGTTCGTCTCCGGGGTGGTAAAGGATGCCTTCAGCCTGTGGCTCAACGAACACCCTGAATTGGGCCTGGCCCTGGCGGAGCTGGCGATCAACAACGCCGGCCGTCGCCTGAAGGCCAGCAAGAAAGTCGAACGCAAGCGCATTACCCAGGGGCCGGCACTGCCTGGCAAGCTGGCGGACTGCGCCGGGCAAGACCCGATGCGTTCCGAGCTGTTCCTGGTGGAAGGTGATTCTGCCGGCGGTTCCGCCAAGCAAGCGCGGGACAAGGAATTCCAGGCGATCCTGCCCCTGCGCGGCAAGATTCTAAACACCTGGGAAGTCGACGGCAGCGAAGTACTGGCCAGCCAGGAAGTGCACAACATCGCCGTGGCCATCGGTGTCGACCCGGGCGCGGCGGACATGAGTCAGCTGCGCTACGGCAAGATCTGCATCCTCGCCGACGCCGACTCCGACGGTTTGCACATTGCGACCTTGCTCTGCGCGCTGTTCGTCCAGCACTTCCGCCCATTGGTGGATGCGGGTCACGTCTATGTCGCCATGCCGCCGCTGTACCGCATCGACCTGGGCAAAGAGATTTTCTACGCCCTGGACGAAGCCGAGCGCGATGGCATCCTCGATCGCCTGGTGGCCGAGAAGAAACGCGGCAAGCCGCAGGTCACCCGATTCAAGGGCCTGGGTGAGATGAACCCGCCGCAATTGCGGGAAACCACCATGGACCCGAACACCCGGCGCCTGGTGCAATTGACCCTGGAAGATTTCGCCGCCACCTCGGAAATGATGGACATGTTGCTGGCGAAGAAGCGCGCGCCGGATCGCAAGAACTGGCTGGAGTCCAAGGGCAACCTGGCCGAGGTTCTGGGCTGATGCGCAGCGGTTTCGCCCTGGCGATACTGTTGTTGAGCGGGTTGGCGGCCACCTCGGTGGTCGCAGCGCCTGCGGCTGAGCTGAAGCTGTTGGCGGAACACCCGGTGGAAGGCATGCGCGGCGGTAACCTGTCGGGCCTGGCCTTATGCGGTAGCGAATTGTGGACAGTCTCCGATCGCGATGACGATCAGATCTACCGGCTCGATACCGCCGGTGACGTCTGGAAAGCAGAGACATACGGGATTGATGTGCCGCCGGTGCCGGCGTCGGGTTTGCCCTTTGGCCTGCGCTCACGCACCAGGGCAGCTGCGTTGATTCGTGGTGGTGATCTGGATTTTGAAGGCATCAGCTGCGATGCGGCGGGTAACCGTTACATTGTCAGCGAAGCCCACGCGGCGGTTCTCAGGGTGCCTTTCTCTTCAGAACACGGTGAAACGGAGTGGCTGAAGATCGCCCCGGGCATGGTTCGCGAAGCTCGGGCCAGTGGCATGTTGCTGCACTTCAACGCGCTGTTTGAAGGCATCGTGGTGAACCCGGAAGGCAATCAAATCTGGCTCGCAGCAGAGCGTGAGCGGCGCGGGTTGATCTCCATCAAGCGCCCGCAAACCCTCTGGGATTGTGACGGCCCTTGTGTATTGCTGAGCGAGGCCGGCCAGGAGATGCAGCCGGCGCAGTTCCCGGGCGCCAAGGCGGTGTCCAAGGACTTTGCCGACCTGGCGCTGTTCAATGGCAAGCTGTTTACCCTGGAGCGCAATGCGTTTCAGGTGTGTCGCCGGGATGCGGTCACGGCCCAGGTGGAGTTGTGCTGGTCGTTTGCCGATGAAGCGCTGACGCCGAATCGGCGTTATGCCCAGGCCTATGGATTGGCCGAAGCCTTGGTGGTGGACGCTGACGGTGCCTGGATCGGCATCGACAATAACTTCGGTGCCCGCGCCGATGGCGAAAAGCGGCCGGTGGTCTATCGTTTCGCCGCCCCTGCGGGTGGCTGGAGCGCCAAGCCATGAGTGCGCAACCACCCGGCAAGCGCGCCGGGCGTGTGTTGATGTTCGTCGCGTGGGGCGCCGGCCTGTTTTTGGCGACACGATTTTTTGGGCAGTGGGAAGCGCGACAGGAAAACCCCAATGCCGTGGTGACCTCGGAGCAGCACGAGGGTTATATCGAAGTAAAACTGCTGGGCAACGGCCAAGGGCATTTTGTCGCCACTGGCCAGATCAACGGCAAGCCGGTGCAGTTCATGCTCGACACCGGGGCCACCGACGTGGCGGTTCCGGCTGAATTGGCCGACCGTCTCGGGCTTGAACGCGGCATGCCGGTTGGCGTGAGTACGGCCAACGGGCGAACCCAGGGCTTTCGGACCGAGTTGGGCCGCCTGCAACTGGGCGATATCGTCCTTCGGGACGTGCGCGCCATCGTGGTACCGGGTTTGGGCGATGAGCAGGTATTGCTGGGCATGAGTGCATTGAAACAACTTGAATTTACCCAGCGCAGCGGCACTTTGCTGCTGCGCCAGACCAAACAATGATGAGGCCCGCATGAGTGACATCCTTGCAGACAGCTTAGATGGCGTTGAACGCCGGTCGCTGGCTGACTTCACCGAAAATGCCTACCTCAACTACTCCATGTACGTGATCATGGACCGTGCCTTGCCGCATATCGGCGACGGCCTGAAGCCCGTACAGCGGCGCATTATCTATGCGATGAGTGAGTTGGGCCTGGACGCTGACTCCAAGCACAAGAAGTCGGCGCGTACCGTCGGTGACGTGCTCGGTAAGTTCCACCCCCACGGCGATTCGGCGTGCTACGAAGCCATGGTGCTGATGGCCCAGCCGTTCAGCTACCGCTACACGCTGGTGGACGGCCAGGGTAACTGGGGTGCGCCGGATGATCCGAAGTCCTTCGCCGCCATGCGTTACACCGAAGCGCGTCTGTCGCGGTATTCGGAAGTGCTGCTCAGCGAACTGGGCCAGGGCACGGCCAACTGGGGCCCGAACTTTGACGGCACCCTCGACGAGCCGCTGGTGTTGCCGGCACGTTTGCCCAATATCCTGCTCAATGGCACCACGGGTATCGCCGTGGGCATGGCCACTGACGTACCGCCCCACAACCTGCGGGAAGTGGCCAGCGCCTGCGTGCGCCTGCTGGATGAGCCGAAGGCTACGGTCGAACAGCTCTGCGAGCATATCCAGGGCCCGGATTACCCGACCGAAGCAGAAATCATCACGCCTCGCGCCGACCTGCTGAAAATCTACCAGACCGGTAAAGGCTCGGTGCGCATGCGCGCCGTGTACCACATCGAAGACGGCGACATCATCGTCACCGCGCTGCCGCACCAGGTGTCCGGCGCCAAGGTGCTGGAGCAGATTGCCGCGCTGATGCAGGCCAAGCCGTCGAAGCTGCCGCAAGTCGCCGACCTGCGTGACGAGTCCGACCACGAAAACCCGTGCCGCATCGTGATCATCCCGACCAACAGCCGGGTCGACCATGAAGTGCTGATGCAGCATCTGTTCGCCAGCACTGAGCTGGAGTCCAGCTATCGGGTCAACATCAACATCATTGGCCTGGACGGCAAGCCGCAGTTGAAGAACCTGCGGGCTTTGCTGGTGGAATGGCTGGAATTCCGGGTGCAGACCGTGCGTCGCCGCCTGCAATTCCGCCTGGACAAGGTCGAACGCCGCCTGCACCTGTTGGACGGCTTGCTGATCGCTTACCTCAACCTGGATGAAGTGATCCATATCATCCGTACCGCCGAGCACCCGAAGGCCGAGCTGATCGCGCGCTTCGAACTCAGCGAAATCCAGGCCGACTACATCCTCGACACCCGTCTGCGTCAGTTGGCGCGACTGGAAGAGATGAAGCTGCGGGACGAACAGGACGCGCTGCTCAAGGAACAAGCCAAGCTCCAGGCCCTGCTGGGCAGCGAGGCCAAGCTGAAGAAGCTGGTGCGCACCGAGCTGATCAAGGACGCCGAAACCTATGGCGACGACCGCCGCTCGCCGATTGTCGAGCGCGCCGAAGCCAAGGCCCTGACCGAAACCGAGTTGCTGCCTAACGAGAAAATTACCGTCGTTCTGTCGGAAAAGGGTTGGGTTCGCTCAGCCAAAGGGCATGATATTGACGCCACCGGCCTGTCTTACAAGGCTGGCGACGGTTTCAAAACCGCGGCGGCGGGGCGTTCCAACCAGTTTGCGGTGTTTATCGACTCCACCGGTCGCAGTTACTCGGTGCCGGCGCACACCTTGCCATCGGCGCGGGGGCAGGGCGAGCCATTGACCGGACGCCTGACACCGCCGCCGGGTGCGAATTTTGAGTGCGTGCTGCTGCCGGACGATGACTCGTTGTACGTCATCGCTTCCGATGCGGGCTATGGGTTCGTGGTCAAGGGTGAAGACCTGCAGGCCAAGAACAAGGCGGGCAAGGCGTTGTTGAGCCTGCCGAACAACGCCAAGGTGATCCTGCCGCGTCCGGTGGAAGACCGTGAAGGCAACTGGCTGGCGTCGGTGACGACCGAAGGGCGCCTGCTGGTGTTCAAGATCAGCGATTTGCCGCAGTTGGGCAAAGGCAAGGGCAACAAGATCATTGGTATTCCCGGGGAGCGGGTGGCCAGTCGCGAAGAGTACGTGACCGACATCGCCGTGATCCCGGAAGGCTCGACCCTGGTGTTGCAGGCCGGCAAGCGCACGTTGTCACTGCGCCCTGACGACCTCGAGCACTACAAGGGTGAGCGGGGTCGTCGTGGCAATAAACTGCCGCGCGGCTTCCAGCGAGTGGACGCTTTACTGGTGGAAACGCCCGTTTAAGGCGATATAGAGCGCCCGATCTACGATTTAACCCGTAGATCGACGCTTTCGCGCTGGAGTCATGGCGCATATTCACGGATGATATGGCCTTTCCAGCGCCGGCGTGGCTGAGCGCGTACAGGTTATTTTTGAGTATTACATTGTGGTTCGCCTTGTGGCAGCCACCTGGATGGGATGATGACTGCTCCGCGCCTTCCTTTATTTTTGTTGCTCGCTGGCCTTTTGGGCCTGGCGGGTTGCAGCACACACCAACCGGTGTCGCTGTATCAGCTGGACAGTGGAAGTCCGGCTCAGCCTGCACAAAGTGCCGGCATGGCTGTATTGCTTGGCCCTGTTGTAGTGGCCGACTATCTGCAACGTGAAACCCTGCTGCAACGTCAGAACGACGGCAGCCTGCAAGGTTCCACCGATGGCCGCTGGGCCGGTAGCCTTTCGTCCGACATCAATCAGTTGATGTTGCGCCAGGTGGCTGGCCACCTGGACAGCCAGCGTGTGGTATTGGCGCCGGCGCCGTTGGGTTTTGCCCCGGACGTACAGGTGCTGCTGACCATTACGCGACTGGACTCGGGCGTTTCGCAGCCCGCTATCCTCGACGCGCAATGGCGCTTGATCGACCGTCGTGGCCAGGTGCGGGATAACCGCATCGTGCACTTGCAGGAAGAGCACAGCGGCAGCACCGCGTCCCAGGTCCAGGCCCAGGGTGTGTTGCTGCAACGTTTGGCTGACCAGCTGTCGGTGGCCCTCAAGCCATTGGCCAATCAGCCAGCGGTGGCAGAAGCGCCACGCAAACAGGCCCCGGCGCAGCCCAAGGCTGCGGCACCGGAGAAGCCGAAGATGCCGATGGCCGTGCCGATTCGCACCGATATGGAAGTGTTCAGGTTCTGACCTGAATACAGACCAACAAAAAGGCCCGCTGATGAGCGGGCCTTTTGTTTGTGCGGGATCTGAGCGGTACGCAGATCTAATGTGGGAGCGGGCTTGCTCGCGAAGGCGGCGGATCAGTCGATACATAGGCTGACTGACAGGCCGCTTTCGCGAGCAAGCCCGCTCCCACATTGATTTGCGTTGTTCTTTAGTTCTTCGCCCGCGTCTCATGCATCCGCGCCAGCTGGCGCTCAAGCATCGACGGGTAAGGCTCCATCAACCGCTCCACACAGCACGCACCTTCAGGGCTGGCAATCGGGCGGATCCGCGCACGCTGGCGAATCAGCACGTCGTCACTGATCTTGCGTTCCACCAGCAGCAGGTTGCGGCTGTGTTGCGACAAGGCCAGCGCATCCTGGGCAATCTCGGTCAGCAGCAGATCAATCTGGCTCATGCCATACAGATCGTCGCCCACCGTCAGGCCCAATTGCAGTTGCAGGGTGATGCCGCTGTCGGCCACTTCGATTTGCAGCGCATGGCCCAGGGCCCGCAGCAGTTCACCGCAGCAGATGGCGTTGGTCAGGTAGTCTTCGCCGCTGTCTTCGCTGTGGAACAGCATCAAGGTGCTGCCGTCGTTCAGGGTGTGCAGTTCGCTCTGATACAGCGAGGCCGCCTGGTCGAGGCAGTCACGATAACGTTCCAGCAGCTCGGTCAGGCGTGCCCGCGGCAAGCGACGCAGTTGATCCTGTGCGCCCAGTTGCACGGCCAATACGGCGCTGTGCTGGGGCTGGGTGCTGCGCACCGGAGCAGGCTGCACAGCAGGAGCGGTTGGAGCTGAAGTATCGCGAAGATCGGCGAACGGGTCTTCTTCGTCCAGTTCGTCTTCTTCTGCCTTGATCACATGACGGGTCGCCGGCTTTTGGGCCGCTACCGGCGCAGACTCGTCGAAGCTCGGGTCCCGCAGGTTGCGCACTTCAAACTCGGGCTCGTCGTCTTCGTAGTCGGTGTCTTCGAACTCGGGCTCGGGTTCAACCTCGGGCACTACGGGCTCCGGCGCGAAGCTGGTGTGCAGTTGGCGGGCGAGGTCGCCGATTTCGTCCTGGCGGTCGGTGGCCGGGGTGTGTTCATCGATATCCCGCAGCCAGATGCGCAGTTGCATCAGTGGCGTGGAGATATGCCGGCCCAGGCGCAGGCTCAAGGCCAGGGACAGTGCCAGCAGGATCGCACTCAGGATACCCATGCTTTGCAGGCTGATGGTCATCGGCTGCTGGAACTGTTGCATGTCCAGGCTGATGCGCAGTTGGCCGGCCTTCACGTCCTGAAACGTGATATTGCTCTGGTACAGGCCTTCGGCTTCACCCAGCAGGCCGTTTTTCGGGCGTTGCCCGGCTTCGGCCATGATCCGGTTGTCCACGCTATAGATAGCGGCGTGGGCCACCAGCGGGTTCTTGGTCAGGTTGTTGAGCAACACGTTGAGACTGAGGATGTCGTTGGACACCAACAACTCAGTCGCCGAGGTGGCGGTCTGGGTGGTCAGGCTCTCGCCCAAAGCGTCGGCTTGCTCGTGCATGGCCTGCTTGAACTGCAAACCCATCACGCAGGCGTAGATGACCAGGGCCAGGGCGACCAGGATCACGTTATGGCTGGCGATGCGTAATGCGATCGGTACACGGCGGTGGCGCAGTGCCCGGAAGATCAGCAGGAAGAAGTTATCGGTTTTTACTGGCGTGGGCCGGTTCACTTAAGCTCGGCTCTTTAGTCCGTGAAGTTGACGCGCAGTATAGCGACAGGCCCAAGACCGGCAAAGCGCTGGCTGTGCCCGATGGTCACTGAAAGTGGGTAGAATGCGGTTTTTTTCCAGCTCGGGGGTGCGCTTTGCGCGAAATTGTCCTGATTAACATCACAGGTGAGGACCGTCCGGGTCTCACCGCAGCCATTACCGGTGTTCTGGCCCAGGGTGGTGTGAACATTCTCGACATCGGCCAGGCAGTGATTCACGACACGCTGTCGTTCGGCATCCTGGTGGAAATTCCCAGCACCGAGCAGGCCTCGTCCGTGCTCAAGGACATCCTGTTTACGGCGTATAAGCTCGATCAGCAGGTGCGTTTCACCCCGGTGTCCGAAGAGGATTACCAGAGTTGGGTGGCCGGCCAGGGCAAAAAACGCCACATCGTGACCCTGTTGACCCGCAAGGTGACGG
The DNA here is from genome assembly GCF_013385495.1 of Pseudomonas sp. F8002. Taxonomy (NCBI): domain Bacteria; kingdom Pseudomonadati; phylum Pseudomonadota; class Gammaproteobacteria; order Pseudomonadales; family Pseudomonadaceae; genus Pseudomonas; species Pseudomonas sp. F8002. The sequence goes on from NZ_JACAPW010000032.1 coordinate 170,832, forward strand.
CCGAGCAATTGCAGCGTGTCAGTTCGATCACGGCTCAATACGGTTTGAATATCGACCACATTGACCGTCTGTCGGGTCGTATGCCGTTGGACACGCCGGCGGACAAGGGCAAGGGCTGCATCGAGTTCTCCGTACGCGGTGAGCCGGCAGATCCCCAGGCCCTGCGTGCCGAATTCCTGAGCGTTGCCCAGGAGCTGAATGTCGATATCGCCTTCCAGGAAGACTCGCTGTTCCGCCGCAATCGCCGCCTGGCGGTGTTCGACATGGATTCGACGCTGATCGAAGCCGAAGTTATCGACGAATTGGCCAAGGCTGCCGGTGTAGGCGAGCAGGTTTCGGAAATTACCGAGCGTGCCATGGCTGGTGAGCTGGATTTCCGAGCCAGCTTCAAGGAGCGCCTGGCGCTGCTCAAAGGCCTCGACGTCAGCGTGCTGGACTCCATCGGCGCCTCGCTGCGCCTGACCGAAGGCGCCGAAACCCTGTTCGCCGAACTCAAGCGCCTGGGCTACAAGACCGCGATCCTGTCGGGCGGTTTCACTTACTTCGCCAAGCAATTGCAGGCCAAGCTGGGTATCGACTATGTGTTCGCCAACGAGCTGGAAGTGGTAGACGGCAAGGTGACGGGTGTGGCCGTGGAGCCGATTGTCGACGCACAGCGTAAGGCTGACCTGTTGCGGGAATTGGCACACAAGGAAGGGTTGCGTCTGGAGCAGACCATTGCGGTCGGCGACGGGGCAAATGACTTGCCGATGCTGGCGATTGCCGGGTTGGGTGTGGCGTTCCGGGCCAAGCCGCTGGTCAAGCAATCGGCCAAGCAGGCGATTTCGACTTTAGGGCTGGATGGCGTGTTGTACCTGTTGGGCTTTCGCGACCGCGACGGTCAACTGTAAACGACACAAAGCTTAAGGTCTGAACCGGATCAATGTGGGAGTCGGGCTTGCCCGCGATGCAGGCGCCTCGTTCTTTCAGAGGGACCGCGCCGATGCTATCGCAGGCAAGCCAGCTCCCACATTTTGATCTTCAATCGCCTTGAGTCAGGCTTTCGGCAAACCCATGCCCTGGCCCATCTGCACCGGCGTCCCCGCCTGCAGTGCTTCCGACCATTGAACCTGGTCCGGCCCAAACAGCACGATTGCCGTCGAACCCAGCTTGAAGCGCCCCAGTTCCGCACCTTTTTCCAGGTGGATCGGCCCACGGGCAGCTTCGTCATAACGGAAGGTTTTCAGCTCGCGTTTTGGCGGCGTTACCAAGCCTGCCCAAACCGTTTCAATCGATGCCACGATCATCGCGCCAACCAGAACCACGGCCATCGGGCCGCGTTCGGTGTCGAAGATGCAGGCAACACGCTCGTTACGCGCAAACAGTTCCGGCACATTTTCGGCGGTGGTCTGGTTTACCGAGAAGATTCGGCCAGGGATATAAACCATTTCCCGCAGGGTGCCGGCCAATGGCATATGCACCCGGTGGTAGTCCTTCGGCGACAGGTAAACAGTGGCGAAATCGCCGCCCATGAACGGCGCAGCCACCGCCGCATCGCCGCCCAGCAATTCCAGCACGCTGAAGCTGTGGCCCTTGGCCTGGAACACCCGGCCATGTTCAATCGGGCCCAACTGGCTGACCGCGCCATCGGCCGGGCTCAACACCGCACCTGGGGTCTGATCCAGCGGCCGTGCACCGTCTTTCAACGCGCGGGTGAAGAAGGCGTTGAAGTGCTCGTAAGCGGTCACGTCTTCAACCAGGGCCTGGGACATGTCCACTTGATAACGCTTGGCAAACCAGCTGGTGAACGCATTCTTGAACCAGCGCACGCGGCATTCGGCAATGCAACCGGCCAGACGCGACAGCAGGTGGTGGGGCAGCAAGTACTGGCTGAGGATGAACAACTGCTTTTTCATTAACTGTCCTTAAACCTTAAATCTCAACGGGGGTGTCGGGGTGGTTGCCCCATTCGCCCCAGGAACCGGCATAACCTTTGACTCGCGGATAACCGAGCGCCTTGGCCACCAGGTAGGTGAAGCCAGAACGGTGGTGAGTCTGGCAGTGGGTGATGATTTCTTTGTCGCGGGTCAGCCCGAGGTCTTCGAGGATCTGCGGCATGTCGCGGCGGATGCGCAGCTGGCGCGCCTTGTCCATGCCGGCGGTCCATTCGAAGTTCACCGCGCCCGGGATGTGTCCACCCTTGGCCGCGAGGACTTTCTCCCCGGAGTATTCCAGCGGGCCGCGAGCGTCCCAGATGCCCAGGTCGGCAGCGCCGAGGCGGCTTTGCAGGTACTCGCGGGTGGCGGTGGGTTCTTCATGCAACGTCAGGCTGACCGGGCCGCCGGCGCTGGCCGGTACCTCGGTGGACACTGGGTGTTTCTCTTCCAGCCACGCCAGCAGGCCGCCGTCGAGGTAGTGGTATTTCTTGTGGCCGATGACGTCGAGCATCCAGATGAATCGCCCGGCCCAGCCACCGCCTTCGTCGTCATACACCACGTAGGTGGCATCAGGGGTGTGGCCCAGTTCGCCGAACAGCTTTTCAAGATCGGCCTTGCCCGGCAGCAGGCCCGGCGCTGGTGGCTGGCCCAGTTGAGTGCGTTTTGGATCAACGAAACGTGCGCCGGGGATATGCCCTTCGGCGTAACGCGCAGCGCTGGTGAGGTCCACCAGGATCAGGTGTTCGGCATCGAGGCGACCGAGCAGGTCACTGGCCTCGATGACCAGCGGCAAGCCAGAGAAGTCAGGCATGTGAGGTCTCCTGGGCATAAAAATTGGGCGCTAAGGGAGGGCGATTGTAGCGCAAGCGTCAGGCACTGCGGTTGGTAAAGCTGTGCAGGGCCTTTTCGATGCATTGGGCGGTTTTGCCGAAGGCCTGCACGGTGGTTTCCGAGAACGGCCCGCCGCCCTGGTCGGCCACCATCAGCATCACCACCCGGCCATTACAACTCAGGGAGCGCAGCAGCAGGTGTTCGCCCTTGAACAGGCGGCGCAGTTCCGGCGGCAGCAGTGCCGAGAACTGGGCGTGGTTGTCGGGGTTGAGGCGCACCTGGGCGGACTTGGCCAGCAGGCGTTGCAGCAGGGTGCTTTGCGCCACGTCGAGGCTCATGTGGTCGGCGTCCTTCGGCAGGCCGTCGACTTGATGCACACGTAGCGTGCTCAAGGTTTTGTCCGCCATCAGCAGCATCACCCGTTGCATGCCGCAGGCCACGAGGGCTTCCTTGGCGCAGGTGGTCAGGTGCATGGCGTTGGCAAAGCGGCTCGGCTCTACGAGCAATTCGGTGCAGCGCTTGCGCCAGATCGCCAGGGCTTCGGCGGTGGGCGGGGGGGCCGGCAGCAAACCGTGGTGAACGCGCTGCACATCCCATGGCCAGATCAACGACAGCGCCGGGTGCCACAGGTCGCGCATCAGGGTGCTGCGGGCGCTGATCGCCGCGTGTTGGTGGGACTGTTGCTGCACTTCGGCCAACGGTTGCTGCAGGTAAAGCGCAGTGAGGTATTGCCAGCGCTGGGTGTGCGGGCAGGTCCAGGACTCCTGCGCCGCCAGCGCCAGGCCGTTGGCCAACAGCACAGTGTTGGCCGGCTGGTTCAGCCAGCGGCGCAGGTTCGGGTCGGCATCCAGCAACTGCTGTTGGCGCAACGGCTCGTCTTCACGGGCAATGCTCAGCGCCTTGACCAGCAAGCGTTGTTCCGTCAGCAGCAACGTATAACCCTGGGATACCCAGATCGGCAGGCGCCAGGTGTTGGTCAACCCCAGGCACAGGTCCAGCAGGCGTACGCCGAACAGCTCCTGTTCGACTGTGCGGGCCGATTCGCCCTTGTGAATCACCCGCAGCTCCCATTCTTCCAGCAGCTTGGGATAGGCAATCGCCATCGGCCACAGCGGCGAAAGGAACAGCAGGCTGCCCCAGTGAATGTCTTGCCACAACCGCGCCAGGCGGCTGGCGAACAGGCCGCTGGCTTGTTGCGACGCGTGCTGGCTGATCATCTGCAGCTGGCGCAGGGCCACGGGGATTTCATTCAGCGGCACGGAAGGCAGGCGCCGCAGCAGCTCCTCGGTGCGCTTGAGGCCGAGGCGATTGATCGCCACTTCGAGGTTTTCTGCCGGCTCCGCGAGGCTGCCGTGGGCCTGGTTGTTGGCCTCGCGCATCACGCTCAGCACCAGCGCCGGGCTGTTCTGCATCAGCTCTGCAATATCCCGCAACGAACTGCGGTTGTCGCCGATGGCCTTGCAAACCCGGTCGTGGCTCGCCTGTGGAACAGGCAACAGCACATCGTCCAGGCGCTTTATCCAAGCGGCGAGGGTGGCGGGTTTTTGAGTTGGGACTGTCGTTTCATTTGCCATGATTGGGGCGCGATCATCACTTGCGGTCAACACGCCCGGGACGGGCCGAACTGGTTTTTCGCCATAACGGGCTATAGTCTGGCGCAGATTTGCCGATAAGTAGAACAAGAGTTTTCAACTCTTGCGAATATGACCCTGAACCCGACGGCGCAAGTACTCATCCCCTATGGCTAAAATTATCGGCATCATCGTCGTCATCGCGAGCGTGCTCGGCGGATACGTCCTTTCCCACGGCAAGATTGCGGCGCTGATCCAGCCTTTCGAAGTGCTGATTATCGGCGGTGCGGCGTTCGGCGCATTCCTGCAGGCCAACCCCGGCTACATGACGATGCACGTGATCAAGAAGTCGCTGGGCATGTTCAGCTCGCGCTTCTCCCACACCTTCTACCTGGAAGTGCTGGGGCTGATCTACGAGATCCTCAACAAGAGCCGCCGCGAAGGCATGATGGCCATCGAAGGCGACATCGAGGACGCCGCGGCGAGCCCGATTTTCGCCAAGTACCCGGCCGTGCTCAAAGACGAGCGCATGACCGCCTACATCTGTGATTACCTGCGCATCATGTCGTCCGGCAACATGGCGCCCCATGAGCTGGAAGGCCTGTTCGACATGGAACTGTTCAGCCTCAAGGAAGAGCTGGAGCACCCATCCCACGCCGTGACCGGCATCGCCGACGGCATGCCCGGTTTCGGTATTGTTGCCGCGGTGCTCGGGATCGTGGTGACCATGGCCTCCCTGGGTGAAGGCGACCAGAAAGCCATCGGCATGCACGTAGGTGCGGCACTGGTAGGTACCTTCTTCGGTATTCTCGCGGCCTACGGTTTCTTCGGCCCGCTGGCCACGTCCCTGGCCCACGATGCCAAGGAAGAAGTGAATCTGTACGAAGCCATCAAGGCCTGCCTGGTGGCTTCGGCTTCCGGCATGCCGCCATCGTTGGCAGTGGAGTTCGGGCGCAAGGTTCTGTATCCGAAGCACCGTCCAAGCTTCGCTGAGCTGGAACAAGCGGTTCGCGGTCGCTAAGCCATGGAAAACAACCAGCCGATCATCATCAAGCGCGTCAAGCGCTTCGCTGCGGGGCACCATGGCGGCGCCTGGAAAATCGCCTTCGCCGACTTTGCGACGGCGATGATGGCGTTCTTCCTGGTGCTGTGGCTGATGTCCACCGCCACGCCGGAACAGAAGATCGCCATCGCCGGGTACTTCAAGGACCCCATCGGTTTCTCCGAGAGCGGCACGCCTTTTGTGATCGACCTCGGTGGTTCGCCGCAACTGGCGCCAGAGCGCACCATCAATCCTGAGGTCAAGACCGATTCGCCCCAGGAAAAAATTCCGATCGAGCGCGATACCGTTGAGAGCATGGCCGAACAGGTCGAGCAGGAGCGCCTGGAATTGCTGCTGCAAGAGCTGCAGACCAAGGTTGAGGAAAACCCGCAACTGCTGAAGTTCAAGGACCAGATTTCCTTCGAGATCACCCCGGATGGCTTGCGCATCCAGATCACGGACGCCGCCAACCGGCCGATGTTCGATTCCGGCAGTGCACGCTTGAAGCCGTACTTTGAAGACATCCTGCTGGCCATGGCCGACACCATCAAGGCGGTGCCGAACAAGATCAGCATCAGCGGCCACACCGACGCCAAGCCGTATGCGGGTCAGGGCGACTTCGGCAACTGGGAGCTCTCGGCCAACCGGGCCAATGCCGCGCGTCGTGCACTGGTGGCCGGCAGCTATCCGGACCCGCAAGTGGCACGGGTGGTGGGGTTTGCTTCCTCGCAGCTGTTTGATCCCAAGGATCCGTTCAATCCGATCAACCGACGCATCGATATCGTCGTGCTGACCAAAAAGGCCCAGCGTGCAATTGAAGGTGACCCGCCTGCGACGCCACCGGTACCGACCCAGGGTGAAGGCGCGCCGGGCGAGGTGCCGGCAGACCCGAACGCACTGCCGCCGGAGCAGGAGCCTTTGCCGGCCCATGAGCTGCGACAGAAGCTGAACCTGTTTGATGACGGCGGGATGAAAGACCCGACTCTGCCCGCCACGGGTTCATGAGGCCGTCAGACTCAATCGATTGCTTCGACGATTAAAAAAGCCCCGGGTTCTCGGGGCTTTTTTCTGTCGGTTGTATCAGAGCGGGAGGTAGGCCTTCACACCGTCAATCACGCCTCGCATATCTTCCGCGCCCAAGCGCGGCACGAAATACTCTCGCCCAGTGGTCCTGGTCTTTCTGTGCAGTTTGTCCAGTCGTTCGAAACTGACCGTGTAGATCATGTCGCATTTCACCCACAGCGCTTTATAGCCATCGGTATGCAGTGGATTGGTTCGCAATAAATGGTGCCAGTCGTGCTGGATGTCAGGCGCTGTGGAGGAAATCGGGACCACTGTGCACAGTTTTCGGCTGTGGGTGACAGTCGGCGAGATCACAACGACTTTGCGGATCTTCAGCATTTCGGGCGCTACAAAGCCCCGAGTGAAGTCGCACAGAAGAACATCGCCTTGTTTGGGATGGTAGTAGAGAGGCAATCGTTGATTCCCCGGAAAAAAGCAAAGCCGCCCGAAGGCGGCTTCATTCGACACGCAGTGGAGCTTGCTTCGCCCCTTCTGCGCCGCTGGATCAACCCCGAAAAGGATCCAGACTCCTGTCAGCTTGCGCTGGTGACGGAGCGAGTATGAGCATTGGGAAAATCGAATTCAAGCTGGCTTGCGTCATGGGCCGCCCAGTTGCAGCGGATTCTTGATGGCTGACTCGATTTAATCAATGGGGTCGGGGGTTCCGTGCCGTGCCTTATGTGTATCAAGGCATGGCACGGCACCGGTTTGCTGCTTAGTAACTGGTCTCGGGCAAGCTGGCGATGATCGAGCGATAGCTGTTCATCCGCTGCTGCTGCACGCGGCCGTCTTCCAGTGCCTTGAGCAGGGCGCAACCCGGCTCGCGGTCATGTTTGCAGTCACGGAAGCGGCAGGTGCCGATCAAGTCGTTGAACTCGATAAAGCCCGCTTCAACATCGGCACGGCTCACATGGCCCAGGCCGAATTCACGGATGCCGGGGGAGTCGATCAGCTCGCCGCCGCCCGGAAAGTGGAACAATCGCGCGGTGGTGGTGGTGTGGGTGCCCTGGCCGGACAGCTCCGACAATGGACCCACACGTGTTTCGACTTCCGGCAACAGGCTGTTGACCAGGGACGACTTGCCCACGCCCGACTGGCCGACGAACACGCTGATGCGCCCGTCCAGTTCAGTCTGTAACTGTTCCATGCCATTGCCGTGATGCGCCGAGACTTCCAGCACCGGGTAGCCGAGGGTGCGGTACACCGCCAGCAACGCGTTGAGCGCCGGGGCGTTCTGTTCGTCGATCAGGTCGAATTTGTTCAGCAGCAACAGCGGGCGAATGCCGGCGTGTTCGGCGGCTACCAGGTAGCGGTCGATCAGGTTGGCATGGGGTTCGGGCAGTGGCGCGAAGACAATGACGATCATGTCGACGTTGGCCGCTACCGGCTTGAGCTGGCCACGGCTGTCGGGGCGACGCAGTTCGGTGGTGCGCGGCAACTGGGCGACGATGACGCCGATGCCCTGGTTGCCGGCACGCCATACCACCTTGTCGCCGGTCACCAGCGCAGGCAGGTTGGCGCGCAGGTGGCAACGGAACACCTGGCCGGCGTGATCGCCTTCGGTGGCCTCGACTTCGACCTGCACACCGAAGTGCGCGATCACCAGGCCCGTTTGCTCGGGGCCCAGGTCGCCGCCCTCAAGCGCTTCCACGGCGGAGGATTCACGTTTGGCGGCGCGGGCAGCGCGTTCGCCCTGAATCTTTTCGATGCGCCAGTTTTGGCGACGGTTGAGCTGGCGTTTGGCCATTGGTGTTCCGTGTCGATAATGCAAAGGTTAGGTAAAACGGTCGCGAGTCTAGCACGCCCTGCCTGCTAAACTGCGCAGCTACGCCAAGGTGCCAAGGAACCACGACATGCAAAACCCACAGAACCTGATTTGGATCGATCTGGAAATGACCGGTCTGAACCCTGACACCGACGTCATCATCGAGATGGCGACCATTGTCACCGACAGCAACCTCAACACCTTGGCCGAAGGTCCGGTGATCGCCATTCACCACAGCGACGCGGTGCTGGCCACCATGGACGAGTGGAACACCCGCACCCACGGCAACTCGGGCCTGACCCAGCGTGTGCGCGACAGCCGCGTGAGCATGGCCGAGGCTGAAGCCGAAACCATCGCCTTCCTGGAAAAGTGGGTACCCAAGGGCAAGTCGCCAATCTGCGGCAACAGCATTTGCCAGGACCGCCGCTTTCTCTATACCCACATGAAGGCGCTGGAAAGCTACTTCCACTACCGCAACCTGGACGTGTCGACCTTGAAGGAGCTGGCCGCGCGCTGGGCGCCGGAAGTCAAAGACAGCTTCCACAAGGGCAGCACCCACCTGGCGCTGGACGATATTCGCGAGTCGATTGCCGAGCTGCAGCATTACCGCAAGCATTTCATCAAGTTCTAAAGCGGTAATACCTGAGCCCAGCGGGCTTTTGTGGCGAGGGGCTTGTCTGTGGCGAGGGGGCTTGTCCCCCGTTGGGCTGCGAAGCGGCCCTAAAATCTGACATCCCGATCTACCTGAAAAACTCTATTGCCTTTAAAAGGGGCTGCTTCGCACCCCAACGGGGGACAAGCCCCCTCGCCACAACTTTGCAAGGATCGCCATCATGCTGCTGATGCTCTACCTCATCGCCATCACCGCCGAAGCCATGACGGGTGCCTTGTCTGCCGGGCGGCGGGGCATGGACTGGTTCGGTGTGGTGCTGATCGCCTGCGTGACGGCACTGGGCGGCGGTTCGGTGCGTGACGTGTTGCTCGGCCACTACCCGCTGACCTGGGTCAAACACCCGGAGTACCTGGTGCTGACCTCCGTCGCGGCCCTGGTGACCATCTTCATCGCTCCATTGATGCGCCACCTGCGCTCGCTGTTCCTCGCGCTGGACGCCGTGGGCCTGGTGGCCTTCACCCTGATCGGCAGCATGACCGCCCTGGAAATGGGCCACGGCATGCTGGTGGCGTCAGTCAGCGGTGTGATCACCGGGGTATTCGGCGGCATCCTGCGGGATATCTTCTGCAACGACATTCCGTTGATCTTCCGCCGCGAGCTGTACGCCAGCGTGTCGTTCCTGGCCGCCTGGTTCTACATGCTGTGCATCTACCTTGAGCTGCCAAGTGAGCAATCGATCCTGCTGACGCTGTTCAGCGGCTTTCTATTGCGCCTGCTGGCGATCCGTTTTCACTGGGAAATGCCCAAGTTCGTCTACAACGACGACGTGCACTGACGTTCGGCGTGCTGGTTCAGCGCCCATTCCACATGTTCGCGCACCAGCTCCGAGGGGTATTCCCGACGCGCCTTCAGCGCTTCCAGCACCGGAATGCTTGATGGCGCATTGCCCAGGCCCACCGCCAGGTTGCGCAGCCAGCGCTCATAGCCGGCGCGGCGCAGGGGAGAACCTTCGGTGCTGCTGAGGAATTTGTCCTCGTCCCACATAAACAACTCGGCGAGCTCTGCGTTATCCAGGTTGTGCCGTGGCTTGAAATCGCCTTCGTCGGTAGGCCGCGCGAAACGATTCCACGGGCAAACGATCTGACAGTCATCGCAGCCGAATACCCGATTGCCGATCAGTGGGCGCAGTTCTTCGGGGATCGCGCTTTTCAGCTCGATGGTCAGGTAGGAAATGCAGCGCCGGGCGTCCAGCACGTAGGGCCCGACGAAGGCGTTGGTAGGACAGATATCCAGGCAGGCGGTGCAGCGGCCACAATGTTCGGTGGCGTGGGGCGGGTCGACCGGCAACGGCAGGTCGACAAACAGCTCGCTCAGGAAGAAGTAACTGCCCGCCTTGCGATTGAGTACCAGGGTGTTCTTGCCGATCCAGCCCAGCCCGGCCTGCTCGGCGATGGCTTTTTCCAGCACGGGGGCGCTGTCGACAAAGGCGCGGAAGCCGAACGGGCCGATTTGCGCCTGGATGCGGTCGGCCAGTTGCTGCACGCGCTTGCGGATCAGCTTGTGGTAGTCGCGGCCCAGGGCGTAGCGGGAGATGTAGGCTTTTTCGGGTTTGGCCAGCAGTTGGGCCATTTGGGTGTCGCCCGGCAAGTAGTCCATGCGCAGTGAGACCACGCGCAAGGTGCCGGGTACCAGCTCCTCCGGGTGTGAGCGCTTGCTGCCGTGGGCGCCCATGTAGTCCATTTCGCCGTGGTAGCCGGCGTCGAGCCAGCGTTGCAGGTGCTGTTCATGCTCGGCGAGGTCGAGGCCGCTGATGCCCACTTGTTGAAAGCCCAGCTCGCGGCCCCAGTCTTTGATCGATTGGGCGAGGGCGGGCAGGTCGTAGGTAATAGCAGGCATGAACAAGAGAAACCGCAGGTTAGATGCGTATAATTCTGCCAGACATCGGAGCTTGAAGACGCATGCCGCAGACAAAACACGAAATACCCGACGTTCAGCACCTGTTGCCCGGCCAATTGCCGCAACTCGCTGCGCGTTCCCCGGACGCCCATAAAGGCCAGTTCGGCCATGTATTGCTGATCGGCGGCGACCGAGGTTTTGGCGGCGCCGCCTTGCTCAGTGCTGAAAGTGCCCTGCGCAGTGGTGCCGGCATGGTTTTCCTGGCGACCCGTAGCGAACACGTCGGTGCGGCGCTGGCGCGGTTGCCGGAAGTGATGACGGTGGGCGTGCACTCGGCCAATCAATTGATGGGCCTGCTGGAAAAGATTTCCGTGATCGTCATCGGCCCGGGCCTGGGCGAGGTCTCCTGGGGCAAAAGCCTGCTGTCGGTAGCGGCCAATGCCAGGCAGCCGCAAGTCTGGGACGCCGATGCCTTGAACCTGCTGGCGGCGGGCAGCGTCAGCTTGCCGGCCAATTGCGTGATCACTCCGCATCCTGGCGAAGCGGCCCGCTTGATGGGTATTTCGACAGCCGAGGTTCAGGCCGACCGCCTTAACGTGGCGCGCGCCTTGAGTCAGAAATTCAATGCGGTGGCGATCCTCAAGGGCGCCGGCAGCTTGATCGCCAGCCCGGACGGTCGGGTTGCCCGCTGCGATCAGGGCCATCCTGCAATGGCAACCGCTGGCCTGGGCGATGTGTTGGCCGGCCTGGTCGGTGCTTTGCTGGCGCAAGGCATGCCGGCATTTGATGCCGCCTGCCTGGCGGTCTGGCTGCATGCCACTGCCGGAGATCGCCAGGGTACCTACGGTCGCGGGCTGGCCGCCAGTGACCTGATTCCTGCCATTCGTCAGTTGCTGGAGGAGCAATCGCCGTGTCTGAAGTAGTTCTTTTCCTGCCTGATGAAGACGCCATGGTCGCCTTGGGCAACCGTATTGCCCGGGTCACTCAAGGCTCAGGGCTGATCTTTCTGGAAGGCGATCTCGGCGCCGGAAAAACCACCTTGTCCCGGGGCATCATTCGCGGGTTGGGGCACGCGGGTGCTGTGAAAAGCCCTACGTTCACCTTGGTAGAACCCTACGAAATCGGTGACGTACGAGCGTTCCACTTCGACCTGTATCGCCTGGTGGACCCGGAAGAACTGGAATACATGGGCATTCGTGATTACTTCGATGAGGACGCCTTGTGCCTGATCGAGTGGCCAGATAAAGGCACAGGCTTTTTGCCAAAGCCGGACCTGACCATTACCATTACCCCGCATAAGCAAGGACGTCAGCTGAAGTTGTTGTCCCAGAGCGCGCGCGGCGAGTCGTGGTGCGCCGCCTTGGCATTGGAATTCAAATAATTGATGGGGTTAGGTATGCGCTTTCGCGCGTTGGTTACTGTCGTAGGGGTGTTGCTTGCGGCAATGACTTTCAATGCACTGGCGGCCTCACAGGTGAAAAGTGTTCGCCTGTGGCGGGCACCGGATAACACGCGACTGGTATTCGACCTGTCTGGCCCGGTTCAGCACAGCGTCTTCACCCTCACGGCGCCTGATCGCCTGGTGATTGATATCAACGGTGCGACCCTGGCCGCGCCGTTGAAGGTCGCCATGGCCAATACCCCGATTACCGCGATGCGCTCGGCCCAGCGTACGCCGACCGACCTGCGGGTGGTCATCGACCTGAAAAAGGCCGTGACCCCGAAAAGCTTCGTGCTGGCGCCCAACGCGCAGTATGGCAACCGGCTGGTGGTCGACCTGTTCGACAACGCCGCCGATGCCGCGCCGCCGCCTGCGCCAACTCCAAGCGTCGCGACGATACCCGCGGTGCCGGTCAACCAGTCGCAACCCCAGGTCAAATTGCCGCCGCTGCCACCGGCTCCGGCGGGCAAACGTGACATTATCGTGGTCATCGATGCCGGTCACGGCGGCGAAGACCCGGGTGCCTCGGGCTCGCGCGGCCAGCATGAAAAAGACGTAGTACTGGCCATCGCCCGCGAACTGCAGCGCCAGATCAATGGCATGAAAGGCTACCGCGCCGAGCTGACCCGTACCGGCGACTACTTTATTCCGCTGCGTGGCCGTACCGAAATCGCCCGCAAGAAGGGCGCCGACCTGTTCGTCTCGATCCACGCCGACGCCGCACCTTCGGCCGCGGCGTTTGGTGCCTCGGTGTTTGCCCTGTCTGATCGCGGCGCTACGTCCGAGACCGCCCGCTGGCTGGCGGACAGTGAAAACCGTTCCGACTTGATCGGCGGGGCTGGCAACGTATCCCTCGACGACAAGGACAAGATGCTCGCTGGCGTATTGCTCGATCTGTCGATGACTGCCTCGCTGACCTCTAGCCTGAACGTGGGGCAGAAAGTCCTGAGCAACATTGGTCGCGTCACCTCGCTGCACAAACAGCGCGTGGAACAGGCCGGGTTCATGGTGCTCAAGTCGCCGGATATTCCGTCGATCCTGGTGGAAACCGGGTTTATCTCCAACTCCAACGAAGCCTCGAAACTGGCCTCGGCCAGCCACCAGCAGGCGTTGGCGCGCTCCATCAGCGCCGGTGTTCGCCAGTTCTTCCAGCAGAACCCGCCGCCGGGCACTTATATAGCCTGGCTGCGTGACTCCGGGAAAATCGCCCAGGGCCCGCGTGACCATCGCGTGCAGCCGGGCGACACCCTGGCGATGCTGGCGGTGCGCTTCCAGGTGTCAGCGGCAACCTTGCGCAGTGCCAACAACCTCAAGACCGATGAATTGAAGGTCGGCCAGGTGTTGACCATCCCGGGCACTGAATTGGCGGCGCAATAATGAGCGAAACAGTCTTGAGCAATACCTCGCGCATCGAGCTGCTGAGCCCGCGTCTCGCCAACCAGATCGCGGCGGGTGAGGTGGTCGAGCGGCCAGCGTCGGTGATCAAGGAGTTGCTGGAAAACAGTATCGACTCCGGTGCCAGGCGCATTGATGTCGATGTTGAGCAGGGCGGCGTCAAGCTGCTGCGGGTGCGCGACGACGGCAGCGGGATTTCCTCCGATGACCTGCCGCTGGCCCTGGCCCGTCACGCCACCAGCAAGATTCGTGACCTGGAAGACCTGGAGCGGGTGATGAGCCTCGGGTTTCGTGGTGAGGCCCTGGCCTCCATCAGCTCCGTGGCTCGCCTGACCCTGACTTCCCGCACCCGCGACGCCGACCAGGCCTGGCAGGTTGAAACCGAAGGCCGCGACATGGCGCCCCGGGTCCAGCCGGCGGCACATCCGGTGGGCACCTCGGTGGAAGTGCGCGACCTGTTCTTCAACACCCCGGCCCGGCGTAAATTCCTCAAGGCCGAAAAAACCGAATTCGATCACCTGCAGGAAGTCATCAAGCGCCTGGCCCTGGCGCGGTTTGATGTGGCTTTCCACCTGCGCCACAACGGCAAGACCATCCTCAGCCTGCACGAGGCCCATGATGATGCGGCCCGTGCGCGGCGCGTCTCGGCCATCTGCGGCGCGGGGTTCCTGGAGCAGGCGCTGCCGATCGAGATCGAGCGCAATGGCCTGCGGCTGTGGGGTTGGGTGGGTTTGCCGACTTTCTCCCGTAGCCAGGCGGACATGCAGTATTTCTTCGTGAATGGCCGGGCGGTGCGCGACAAGCTGGTGGCCCACGCGGTGCGCCAGGCGTATCGCGACGTGCTGTTCAACGGGCGGCATCCGACGTTTGTGCTGTTTTTCGAGGTCGACCCGTCGGTGGTCGACGTCAACGTGCACCCGACCAAGCACGAAGTGCGCTTCCGTGACGGTCGCATGGTCCACGACTTTCTTTACGGCACCCTGCACCGCGCCTTGGGCGATGTGCGGCCGGATGATCACCTGGCGGCGCCGATTGTCACGGCTGTTGTCCGTCCTTCAGGGCCGGAAGCCGGCGAGTTCGGGCCCCAGGGCGAAATGAGCCTGGCGGCCAACCTGCTGCAATCGCCGCAAGCCCAGCCGAGCTATACCGCACCAGGCTCAGGCGCCGGCGCCGGTTATCAATACCAGTACACCCCGCGTCCGCAATCGGCGGTGCCGGTGGCCGAGGCCCAGGCGGCCTATCGCGAGTTTTTCGCGCCGCTGCCCGGCGCCGAGCCAGGTGCTGCCGCGTTGCCGGAAGGCCAGGGCGACGTGCCGCCGTTGGGTTACGCGCTGGCACAGCTCAAGGGTATCTATATTCTTGCGGAAAACGCCCATGGCCTGGTGTTGGTGGACATGCACGCCGCCCACGAGCGGATCATGTACGAGCGCCTGAAGATCGCCATGGCCAGCGAAGGCCTGAGCGGCCAGCCGCTGCTGGTGCCGGAATCCCTGGCGGTCAGCCAGCGGGAAGCGGATTGCGCCGAAGAGCACGTCAGCGTGTTCCAGAAGCTGGGCTTTGAGTTGCAACGCCTGGGGCCGGAAACCCTGGCTATCCGCCAGATTCCGGCTTTGCTCAAGCAGGCAGAGGCCAACCGGCTGGTGGCCGACGTACTGGCAGACCTGATGGAATACGGCACCAGTGACCGGATCCAGGCCCACATCAATGAACTGCTCGGCACCATGGCCTGTCACGGCGCCATCCGCGCCAACCGCCGGCTGGCCTTGCCGGAAATGAACGGCCTGCTGCGGGACATGGAAAACACCGAGCGCAGCGGCCAGTGCAACCATGGCCGCCCGACCTGGACCCAGATGGGCCTGGACGACCTCGACAAACTGTTCTTGCGCGGCCGTTGATGAGTGCCTTGCCCCCCGCCATCTTCCTGATGGGCCCGACGGCCGCCGGCAAGACCGACCTGGCCATCGAGCTGACCAAGGTCTTGCCGTGCGAGTTGATCAGTGTCGACTCTGCACTGGTTTACCGGGACATGGACATCGGCACTGCCAAACCTTCAAAAGAGCTGCTGGCCCAGTATCCGCACCGGTTGATCGACATTATTGATCCCGGCGAGAGCTATTCGGCGGCGGATTTTCGCATCGATGCGCTGGCCGCCATGGCCGATATCACCGCGCGGGGCAAGATTCCGCTGCTGGTCGGCGGCACGATGCTCTACTACAAGGCCTTGCAGGAAGGTCTGGCTGATATGCCGCCAGCTGATCCACAGGTGCGCGCCGAACTTGAAGAAGAGGCTGCGCGCCTTGGCTGGCAGGCCTTGCACGATCAGTTGGCCATTGTGGATCCGGTTTCCGCCGCGCGAATTCATCCCAATGACCCCCAGCGTCTGACGCGAGCGTTGGAAGTCTGGCGGGTCAGTGGCCAGACCATGACTGAACACAGGCTGAAACAAACTGCGCAAAGTGCTGAAGCAGGCGCCTCGGGACACTCACAATTGCCCTATACTGTGGCGAATCTGGCCATCGCTCCGACGGATCGCCAGGTGCTGCATGAACGAATTGCACAAAGATTCACAATTATGTTGGAACAGGGGTTTGTGGAGGAGGTCGTAGCACTGCGTTCAAGAGGTGACCTGCATCCAGGGCTGCCTTCGATACGTGCTGTAGGCTACCGCCAAGTCTGGGATCATCTGGATGGCAAGCTGACGTCAGCCGAAATGCAGGAACGCGGCATCATTGCCACGCGCCAATTGGCGAAGCGTCAGTTCACCTGGTTGCGCAGTTGGAGCGATTTGCACTGGCTGGACAGCCTGGACAGCGACAATCTGTCACGCGCCTTGAAATACTTGGGAACGGTCTCCATATTGAGCTGAGTCCTTGCAATTGCCGTCTATCCTTGGGGGTGTGACGGCCATGAGCTATCTATTTTCCGATTTTTATTATTGATCCTTAAAGGAGTGCGGCACATGTCAAAAGGGCATTCGCTACAAGACCCTTACTTGAATACTTTACGTAAAGAGAAAGTTGGGGTTTCCATCTATCTGGTCAACGGTATCAAGCTGCAAGGTACGATCGAGTCGTTCGACCAGTTCGTGATCCTGCTGAAAAACACCGTAAGCCAAATGGTTTACAAGCACGCTATCTCGACCGTAGTGCCGGTTCGTCCAATTCGTCTGCCTAGCGCAACCGAAGAACAGGGTGACGCCGAGCCTGCACCAGGTAACGCCTGATAGGAGTCTCCTTTGTTCTTTGAGCGCCACGGTGGTGGTGAGCGAGTAGTCCTCGTTCACTTGGATGGACAGGACCCTGAGGCGCGCGAAGATCCGCAGGAGTTTCAGGAGTTGGCAAATTCGGCCGGCGCCGAGACCGTCGCGTTTTTTAACGTGCCGCGTCATCGGCCAACCGCCAAATTCCTGATCGGCAGCGGCAAGGTCGAGGAACTGCGCGACCTGGTCCACGCCGAAAAGGCCGATCTGGTGATTTTCAATCACATCCTCACGCCCAGTCAGGAACGTAACCTCGAACGAGTTTTCGAGTGTCGCGTGATCGACCGCACGGGTCTGATTCTCGATATTTTCGCTCAACGCGCCCGTACCCATGAAGGCAAGCTCCAGGTAGAACTGGCCCAGCTTGACCACATGAGCACCCGGCTGGTGCGTGGCTGGACTCACCTTGAGCGCCAGGGTGGCGGCATCGGCATGCGCGGCCCGGGTGAAACCCAGCTGGAAACCGACCGGCGTCTGCTGCGGGTGCGCCTGCGACAGATCAAGGGCCGCCTGGAGAAGGTGCGCAGCCAGCGCGAACAATCGCGACGTGGCCGTATGCGTGCGGATATCCCGACCGTTTCCCTGGTGGGCTATACCAACGCCGGCAAATCCACACTCTTCAACAACGTGACGAAATCGGACGTGTACGCGGCCGACCAACTGTTCGCGACCCTCGACCCGACCTTGCGCCGTCTGGAACTGGACGACCTGGGGCCGATTGTCCTGGCCGATACCGTGGGTTTCATTCGTCACTTGCCCCACAAGCTGGTCGAGGCATTTCGGTCTACGCTCGAAGAGTCGAGCAATTCCGACCTGCTGTTGCACGTGATCGATGCGGCCGAACCGGATCGCATGTTGCAGATTGAACAGGTCATGGTGGTGCTGGGCGAGATTGGTGCCCAGGACTTGCCGATCCTCGAGGTCTATAACAAACTCGATTTGCTTGAAGGCGTTGAGCCACAAATCCAGCGCGACGAAAACGGCAAGCCCCAGCGGGTCTGGCTGTCGGCGCGTGATGGCAGTGGCCTGGAATTGCTTGAACAAGCCATTGCCGAGCTGTTGGGCAGCGATTTGTTCGTCGGCACCTTGCGCTTGCCGCAGCGTTTTGCTCGACTGCGTGCACAGTTTTTCGAGCTGGGCGCGGTACAGAAAGAAGAACACGACGAAGAAGGTGTCAGCTTGCTGGCCGTTCGATTGCCGCGCTCGGAGCTGAATCGGCTGGTCAGCCGTGAAGGCGTTGTGCCGACAGAGTTCATCGAACAACACACTTTGCAATAAAAGCCTGAGAAAGCGGTTGTGCCGCTGTGACAGGCATTCTGTAGCATTGGTCGGCGCGCCGTGGGTGCGTCTTTGCTTTATCAGATGGAGAGCGCTATGGCTTGGAATGAGCCGGGTGGCAACTCGAATAATCAGGATCCTTGGGGTGGTAAACGCCGCAATAATGGCGACCGCAAGGGGCCACCAGATCTCGACGAGGCCTTCCGAAAGCTGCAGGAAAGCCTGAATGGGTTGTTCGGTGGTGGAAAAAAACGTGGTGGTGACGAAGGCGGTCGTACGAGCAAGGGTGGTGGTTACGGCCTGCTCGGCATCGGCCTCGTCGTGCTGGCGGCCGTCTGGCTGTACAGCGCCGTCTATGTGGTGGACGAGCAGGAGCAAGCCGTGGTGCTGCGCTTCGGCAAGTACTACGAGACTGTCGGCCCTGGCCTGAACATCTACTTCCCGCCGATCGACAAGAAGTACATGGAAAACGTCACGCGTGAGCGTGCCTACACCAAGCAGGGCCAGATGCTGACCGAAGACGAGAACATCGTCGAAGTGCCGCTGACCGTGCAGTACAAGATCAGCAACCTGCAGGACTTCGTGCTGAACGTCGACCAGCCGGAAATCAGCCTGCAACATGCGACCGAAAGCGCCCTGCGCCACGTGGTGGGTTCCACCGCAATGGACCAGGTGCTGACTGAAGGCCGTGAATTGATGGCCAGCGAAATCAAGGAGCGCCTGCAACGGTTCCTCGACACGTACCGCACCGGTATCACCGTGACCCAGGTCAACGTACAGAGCGCAGCGGCACCGCGTGAAGTGCAGGAAGCCTTCGATGACGTGATCCGTGCCCGTGAAGACGAGCAGCGTTCGCGCAACCAGGCTGAAACCTACGCCAACGGCGTGGTGCCGGAAGCCCGTGGCCAGGCCCAGCGCATCCTTGAGGATGCCAACGGTTACCGCGACGAAGTGGTCTCCCGCGCCAAGGGTGAGGCAGATCGTTTCACCAAGCTGGTGGCCGAGTACCGCAAGGCACCGGAAGTCACCCGTGAGCGTCTGTACCTGGACACCATGCAGGAAGTCTTCAGCAACACCAGCAAGGTTCTCGTGACCGGCAGCAAGGGCGGGCAGAACAATCTGCTGTACCTGCCGCTGGACAAGATGATCGAAGGTGGTCGTAGCAGCACCAGCGCACCGGCCTCCGGTTCGACTGCCGCTGCCAACGAAGCGAGCGCCCGTGCGGCCGCTGACCTGCTGCAACAGCAAACACGTACCAGGGAGAGTCGTTGATGAGCAATAAATCGCTGACCGCCCTGATTGTGGGTGTCGTCGTGGTCATCGCTGCCTGGAACTGCTTCTATATCGTGTCTCAGACCGAGCGCGCGGTGTTGCTGCAATTCGGTCGCGTGGTCCAGGCGGATGTCCAGCCGGGCCTGCATGTGAAAGTCCCCTACGTCAACCAGGTGCGCAAGTTCGACGGCCGCCTGATGACCCTGGATGCACCGACACAACGCTTCCTGACCCTGGAAAAGAAAGCTGTGATGGTTGACGCCTACGCCAAGTGGCGCGTCAAGGATGCCGAGCGCTTCTACACCGCGACCTCCGGCCTCAAGCAGATTGCCGACGAGCGTTTGTCGCGCCGTCTGGAATCGGGCCTGCGTGACCAGTTTGGTAAGCGCACCCTGCACGAGGTGGTATCCGGTGAACGTGATGCGCTGATGGCTGACATCACGCGTTCGTTGAACACGATGGCGGAAAAGGAACTGGGCATCGAAGTGATCGATGTTCGGGTCAAGGCTATCGACCTTCCGAAGGAAGTGAACCGCAGCGTGTTCGAGCGTATGAGCACCGAGCGTGAGCGCGAGGCTCGTGAGCACCGCGCCAAGGGTAACGAACTGGCAGAAGGGATCCGTGCGGATGCCGACCGTCAGCGTCGCGTACTGTTGGCTGAAGCCTATCGCGAGTCTGAAGAGGCCCGTGGTGATGGTGATGCTCAAGCCGCTTCGATCTACGCCAAGGCCTATGGCCAGGACCAGGAGTTCTACGCGTTCTACCGTAGCCTGCGCGCCTACCGTGAAAGCTTTGCGAACAAAACCGACGTCATGGTGCTGGACCCAAGTAGCGATTTCTTCCGCTACCTAGAAAAGTCCAAGTAACCCGCATGTAGTCTGAGAATCGCTCCGTCGGGCGGCTAAAATGCCGGGCGGGGTGATCCTTTCAGAAAACGGGTGTATGATGCGGCAGCCGGGAAATTCCCGGCTTTTTTGCGTCTGCATGTTTGATTGTGGTTTTGCTCCGCAGGCGCCACAGGTTTTTCGAGGAAAGTGCCCGACGAGGCCGATTGTTGGTCGTTCGTCACGTCGCTCTTGCGCGTGGTTTATGCAGGGGCCGGGTATTTTCTGCTTCACTCAAGGCTCGCCCGAGGGCTGGCCGCCCGGATCATAGGGGAATGGCGTAATGGCAACGGTAGACCGCTGGCTGCTGCCAGATGGCATCGAAGAAGTACTGCCACCAGAAGCTGCGCGCATTGAAATCGCGCGCCGCCAGGTGTTGGATCTGTTCCAGAGCTGGGGTTACGAGTTTGTCGTGACTCCGCATATCGAGTACCTGGAATCCCTGCTGACCGGCGCGGGCCAGGACCTGGATCTGCGCACCTTCAAGGTCATCGACCCGCAATCGGGTCGGCAAATGGGCTTTCGTGCCGACATCACGCCGCAAGTAGCGCGCATTGATGCGCACACCCTGCGTCGCGAAGGGCCAAGCCGCCTGTGCTACGCCGGCAGCGTGCTGCATGCGCAACCGCGTGCGTTGTCGTCGTCCCGCAGCCCGATCCAGTTGGGCGCCGAGTTGTACGGTGATGCCAGCCCGAGCAGCGACGTGGAAGTCATCAGCCTGATGCTGGCCATGTTGCAGCTGGCCGATGTGCCGGATGTGCACATGGACCTTGGGCATGTCGGTATCTACCGCGGCCTGGCCCGTGCGGCCGGCTTGTCGGGTGAAGTGGAACAACAGTTGTTCGATGCCCTGCAGCGCAAGGCCATCGATGAAGTGATTGCCCTGACGGCGGGCGTGCCTGCCGACCTGGCCGGCATGCTGCGTGCGCTGGTGGATCTGTGTGGCGGCCGTGAAGTACTGACCGCCGCCCGTGATCGCCTGGCGAATGCGCCGGCTGATGTATTGGCGGCCCTGGACGATGTGCTGGCGATTGCCGAGCAGTTGTCTGCGCGCTTCCCGCAGTTGCCGCTGTACTTTGATTTGGGTGAGTTGCGCGGCTACCACTACCACACCGGTGTGGTGTTCGCGGTGTTTGTCCCGGGTGTTGGCCAGGCCATCGCCCAGGGCGGTCGTTACGACGATATCGGCGCCGACTTCGGTCGCGCTCGTCCGGCGACCGGTTTTTCCACCGATTTGAAGACCCTGGTGACCCTGGGGCGTGCTGAGGTCGAACTGCCGTCTGGCGGTATCTGGATGCCCGACAGTACGGACGCAGCACTCTGGCAGCAGGTTTGCCAGTTGCGCAGTGAGGGTCAGCGTGTGGTCCAGGCCTTGCCTGGGCAGCCATTGGCCGCCGCCCGTGAAGCGGACTGCGACCGGCAATTGATTCAGCAGAACGGGCTTTGGCAAGTATCGCCACTGGCTTCTTGAGTTTTCCTGCCGGCCACTGCCGGCACCAAGTTTGCGCGAATGAGGACAAGTGTTATGGGTAAGAATGTCGTAGTCCTGGGCACCCAATGGGGTGATGAGGGCAAAGGCAAGATCGTTGATCTGCTGACCGAACATGCTGCCGCCGTAGTGCGCTACCAAGGTGGCCACAACGCTGGCCACACCCTGGTCATCGATGGCGAAAAAACCGTCTTGCACCTGATCCCGTCGGGTGTACTGCGCGAAGGCGTGCAGTGCCTGATCGGCAACGGCGTGGTGGTTGCACCTGACGCCCTGCTGCGCGAGATCACCAAGCTGGAAGAGAAAGGCGTGCCAGTGCGCGAGCGCCTGCGTATCAGCCCTTCCTGCCCGCTGATCCTGTCCTTCCACGTTGCGCTGGACCAGGCCCGTGAAAAGGCCCGTGGCGAGCTGAAGATCGGCACGACCGGTCGCGGCATCGGCCCGGCCTACGAAGACAAGGTTGCACGTCGTGGCCTGCGTGTGGGCGACCTGCTCAACATGCCGCGCTTTGAAGACAAGCTGCGTGAACTGGTGGATTACCACAACTTCATGCTGGTGGGTTACTACAAAGAGCCGGCCATCGAGTTTGAAAAGACCCTGGCTGAGTGCAAGGAATACGCCGAGCTGCTCAAGCCGCTGATGCTGGACGTGACTGCCGAGCTGCACGACCTGCGTCGCGCCGGCAAAGACATCATGTTCGAAGGCGCCCAGGGCTCGTTGCTGGACATCGACCACGGCACCTACCCGTACGTCACCAGTTCCAACACCACCGCTGGCGGCGTTGCGACGGGTTCGGGCGTTGGCCCGATGTTCCTGGACTACATCCTCGGCATCACCAAGGCATACACCACGCGTGTAGGTTCGGGTCCATTCCCGACTGAACTGTTCGACGAAGTCGGCGCGCACCTGGCCAAACAAGGCCACGAGTTCGGCGCGACGACCGGCCGTGCCCGCCGTTGTGGCTGGTTCGACGCCGTTATCCTGCGTCGCGCTATCGATGTGAACAGCATCTCGGGCATCTGCCTGACCAAGCTGGACGTACTCGACGGCCTGGAAACCATCAACATCTGCATCGGCTACAAGGATGCGGAAGGCAAGGACGTTGCCCCGACTGACGCGGACAGCTACGTAGGCCTGCAGCCTGTGTACGAAGAAGTGCCAGGCTGGACCGAATCGACCGTGGGCGCCAAGACCCTGGAAGAACTGCCAGCCAACGCCCGCGCTTACATCAAGCGCGTCGAAGAGCTGATCGGTGCGCCGATCGACATTATTTCGACGGGCCCGGACCGCAACGAGACCATCGTTCTGCGTCACCCGTTCGCTTAATAAGCTGTTGATGTAAAAAGCAAAGGGCTCCTTCGGGAGCCCTTTGTCGTTTCCGCCCGGTAAACGGCACGACCCTTGCTATGGTTCTTTCTTTCGCGGTGCTATCAAATTAATGGCACCCGTGGTGGAGGGATTCCCAGTGTCTGCCGTTCTCTCATTGTTACAAAGCCGGCTGTTGCGGCCGGTGTTCGTTACCCTAGGTATCGCTCTTTTGGTGCAAGTACTGGTGGCCGTCGCCCTGACGCGAAGCACCGTCACTGCATTGGAAGCTGATTTGGGCAATCGCCTGGGCGTCGACAGCCAGAAACTGTCCGGCGAGTTGGCGCAAGCCGGCAAGGAAGTGACATCCAGCCTGGACAGTCTGTCTTCCAGCACGCGCCAGCGTCTGACGGCGGGGCTTTCCACGCGCCTGCAGGAAGAGCAGAAGCAACTGCGTGCGACCCTGGAAAAAGACCTGCAGGACTCTGCCAATGACATGGCGCAACTGCTCGCCTCGGTGGCGCCGCGCGCCATGTGGGACAGCGACGTGCCGACGCTGTCTGAGTTTGCCCGCAGAGCCCAGCGCAATCCCAACGTGTTGTTTGTGGTGTATGACGACGCGGCTGGTGAGCACCTGACCCGTTACCTCAATCGTGAAAACCCGATCAACCAGGCGCTGCTGGAAAAGGGCAAGGGCGAACGTGCCCTGGATAAAGTGCTGGATGCGGCGAAGAATGATCCCTCGGTGTTCTACGTCGAAGCGTCCATCAGCCCCAATGGCGTAGAGATCGGCAAGGTCCGCATGGGGGTTTCGACTGCCTCGGTCGAGGCTGACCTGGCCGCGCTGGACAAGCGTTTTGCTGCACTGATTGCCAGCGGTGACCAGTTGGTGGGCGACAGCCTCAAGGGTGCCGCGGCTGACAGCGCGGCGGCCATGGGCGCGCGTTTGCAGTCGGCGCAAGCCACCGCCACCCAGATGACCGCCAATACCACCAGCGCCGTGCAAGAGGCGGCGGGCACCTTGCGCTGGCGCATCGGCATGGGCCTGGCAGTGGTAGGTTTTGGTGTATTGCTGTTGATTGCTGTAGTGCTCGGCCGTCGGGTGGTCAATCGCCTGAAGCTGCTGATTGCAGCCATGGACGACCTGGCGGCAGGCGAGGGCGACCTGACCAAGCGCGTGCAGATCAACAGCCGGGACGAAATCGGCGACATGGCCTCGGCGGTCAATCGCTTTGTGGATAAGTTGCAGCCGATCGTGCGTGAAGCCGGTGATGTGGCCCAGCGTACCGGTGTGGAAATCGGCGCGATGACCCTGCGCAATGCGGGTGCCGATGCGGCCGCCGGCTTGCAGCGTGATGAGGTTGCCGAAAGCCTGCGGGCGCTGTCGCAAATGGCGGATGAGGCCCAGGCGGAAAGCCATGCGATGCAGGCGGCCTTGCAGCAGGTGGTGGATATTCGCCAGGCGACTGATGAAAATTCCCGCACTTCAGCCGAAGTCGGCAGCTTGATCGAGGCGTTGGCGGGGCAGGTGCAGGCCGGTTCCAAGGTGATCGAGCGGCTGGCGCAGCAGAGCGAGCAGATCGAGGTGGTGTTGACGGTGATCCACGGGATTGCCGAGCAAACCAACCTGCTGGCGCTCAACGCGGCTATTGAGGCGGCGCGAGCCGGTGAGACCGGGCGCGGCTTTGCGGTGGTGGCGGACGAGGTTCGCGCCCTGGCCAGTAAAACCCAGAGTTCTACCGGCGACATCCAGGCCCACATCGTGGCCTTGCAGCAAGGCGCCCGTGAGGCCGTGGAAACCATCGGCAAGGCCGGGCGCCAGGCCAGCGAGGGTTTGCTGGTATTACGCGACAGCGTGCGCCTGCAGCAGTCGGTGCAGGCCTCGGTGGAGCAGGTGCATGCAGCGATTGGCCTGGCGACGCGGGCGGCTGAGCATCAGGCGCAGGGTGCGCATGCGGTGCGTGGGCGGGTGGAAATCATCCATGCCCAGGCAGAACGGGCCGCTCAGGCGGTGGTAGAGACCACCGCCAGCGGCAAGGTGCTGGATGGGCTGGCGGCGCAGTTGAAGGCGAGCCTGGGGCAGTTCCGGGCTTGATGTCGCCTGTTTCGGCCTCATCGCAGGCAAGCCAGCTCCCACATTCGACCGAGTTCCAACTCTGGAATGCGCTCAAATGTGGGAGCTGGCTTGCCTGCGATGGCTGATTCAGCGGCTCAGATACATCCGGGTCGTCAGCAGATACACCGGCAGCCCCGACACTAGAATCAACAACGCCGCATACGGCGCCGCTGCCGCGAATTCCACATTCGAGGTGTGCGCCCACACGGCAGTTGCCAAGGTATTCAGCCCGGTCGGACTAAGCAGCAACGTCGCCGTCAATTCCTTCATCGCATCCAGGAATACCAGCGCAAACGCCGCCCCCAATGCCGGGAAAATAATCGGCAGCGTCACCCGGCAAAACGCACTGAACGACGACGCGCCCAGCGTTCTCGCCGCCTCTTCCAGCTGGGGTGCTGCCTTGTTCAGCGCCGTGCGGATCGGCGCCTGGGCCAGGGGCAAAAACAGCAGCGCATAAGCGATCAGCAGCAATGCCGACGTTTGATACAGCGCCGGCACGTAATGCAGGGCGAAATACACCAGTGTCAGCGCAATCACCAGGCCGGGCAGGGCGTGCAGCAGGTACGGCAGGCGTTCGGCCCACAGTGCGAGTTGGCCCTTGTAGCGCACCACCAGCAAGCCCACGGGCACGGCAAACAACAGGCAAAGCGCGGCGCCGCCGAGGGACAGCGCCAACGAAGAAAGCAGCGCCTCGCTGATCTCGGCTACCGGAAATGCCGCCGAACTGCCCACTGCCAGCCAATAACCGAGCATGCCCAGTGGAATGCCGCTGCCGATGATCGCCAGGAGCAGGCAATACAGCTGCCCCAGCGCCGCCCATTTGCCGAGTCGAACCTGTTCGGCATGCCGCGCCGCGCCCTGGCCGGTACGCACGTGTCGGCCCTTGCCGCGCACCCGCAGCTCCAGCCAGAGCAGCGTCAGGCACATCACCAGCAGCACCGCCGAAAGCATCGCCGCATTGGCGTTGCTGAACTCCAGCTCGAATTGCTGGTAGATCGCGGTGGTAAACGTCTGCAAGCCGATGATCGACAGCGCGCCGAACTCCACCAGCATATGCAGGGCAATCAACAGTGCCCCGGCCAGCAGCGACGGCCACAGCAGCGGCAAGGTGATGCGAAAGAATACGCCCCAGCGATTCAGTCCGAGGGTGCGGGCCGATTCTTCCAGGGATGGATCAAGATTGCGCAGGGTTGCCGCCACCGGCAGAAACACCAGCGGGTATTTGGACAGGGTCATCACCAGGATCGCTCCGCCCAACCCTTCAAAGTTGGCGCTTAACGAAACCCAGGTAAAGCTGCTGACAAACGCCGGCACCGCGAACGGCAGGCACAGGATCACTCCCCAGATCCGCCGCCCCGGCAGGTTGCTGCGTTCCAGCAGCCAGGCCAGGGACAAGCCGATCACGCCGCAGGCCACGGTGACGCCGACCATCAGCGCCAGGGTGTTGCGCAGCAACCCGAATACATAGGGCCGCCACAGCAAATGCACCGCTTCGGCCCATCCTGCCTGCCAGGCCTTGAGGCCGACATACGCCAGCGGCAACAGGCTCAGGCCTACCAGCAGCAGGACTGGTAGCAGCAACCAGATCGAAGGGCGTTTGCGTCTCGGCGTAAAACCCCCGCGCAAGGCGGGGGCGGGGAGCGATGGGTTCATCAGTTCAAGCCAACGTCACGTTCCAGTTCCAGGGCTTCTTCGGCGTTGCCCAGGTCGGCAGGGGTGACTTTCGGCGGTTGCAGCTCGCTGAAAGGCTTGAGGCCGCGGTTGGATTCCATGCCCTTGCGCAGCGGGTATTCGGCGGAAGTGTTGGTGATCACCCACTGGCCTTCTTCGCTGGCCATGAATGCCAGCAGTTGCTGGGCTTCCTTTGGATGCTTGCTGGATTTCAGTGCAGCCGCGGCAGACACGGTGATCAGGCCACCGGCATCGCCGTTGGTGAAGTAGTGCAGTTGCGAATCCAGGTTGGTTTTTTCTTTCTTCAGGGCGAACCAGTAGTAGTTGTTCACCAAGACAGTGGCGACTTCGCCATTTTCCACGGCCTTGAGCGCAACCATGTTGTTGCTGTAGACCTTGCCGAAAGCGCGCAGGCCGGTCAGCCACTCTTCAGCCGCTTCGCGACCGTGCAGCTTGATGATCGCTACGGCTTGTTCCTGGAACGCGCCGCTGGTGGGTACGAAACCGACCTTGCCTTGCCACTCGGGCCCGGCGAAATCCAGTACCGACTTGGGCAGGTCTTTCTCGGCGATCAGTTTCGGGTTGAAGGCCACGACGCGGGTGCGTGCGGTCACGCCCATCCAGGCGCCGTTGGCGGCCACGTATTCCTTCGGCAGGACGTCGAGGGTGCTGGCGTCGATGGTTGCCAGCAGGCCTTGCTCGCCGAGTTTATTCAGCGGCGGCGATTCTTCGGTGTAGATCACGTCGGCAGGGGAGCGGTCACCTTCTTCGACGACCTGGCTGGCCAGCTGGTTGCTGCTGCCCTTGCGCACATTGACGTGGATGCCGGTCTTGGCTTCGAAGGCCTTGGCAAGTTCATCGCCGACCTCCTTGTGTTGGCCGTTGTACAAGGTCAGTGCAACCTTGTCGGCAGAATAGGCAGCGGGCGAGAGCAGGGTCAGGCCGAGCAGAGTGATGGTCAGGCCACGCAGAAGGGATGTCTTGAGACGGGTATCGCGGATCATCATCCGGGGTTTTCCTCACTTGAGTGCAACAAATCCTTACAAGGATAAACGATAAAACTTCTCAAGTGCGGACGAGGGGGGAAATCACCGGTCAGGTTTTCAAACCCCGGAAACGAAAAAACCCGCTTTCGCGGGTTTAATCTGAATTTGGTGCCCAGGAGAAGACTCGAACTTCCACGACCTTGCGATCACCAGCACCTGAAGCTGGCGTGTCTACCAATTTCACCACCTGGGCATTATCAACGCTTGCGCTGTTGATGGAGCGAACTATACGGAGGGCTTTTTGATCTGTAAACCCCTGATTCAAAAATATAAATCAAGATTCTTGTTAAAAATCAAAGGCCTGAAACGCAAAAACCCGCTTTCGCGGGTTTTTGGAGACTCAAGGCATAACCTTGAGTTTGAAATTGGTGCCCAGGAGAAGACTCGAACTTCCACGACCTTGCGATCACCAGCACCTGAAGCTGGCGTGTCTACCAATTTCACCACCTGGGCAGCATCAACAACGTTGCCGTCGTCGATGGCGCGCACTATACGGAGGCTGTTTTGAGCTGTAAAGCCCTGCCATGAAAAAAGTCTGGAATATTTCGCCGACGGTCGCGCAAGGTGCATTCCAAGGGCTACAAAGTGCTTTTACGGGCTTGTTGACACCTGAAATTTCCCGTTTCAATACGCGTATGCCAAACTAACCCGCATATAGACAAGGTGAAAACTCTCTAATGGCCGATTGGCAGTCCCTCGATCCCGAGGCCGCTCGTGAAGCGGAAAAATATGAAAACCCTATTCCTAGCCGCGAACTGATCCTGGCGCACCTCGCCGATCGGGGTTCGCCTGCTAGCCGCGAGCAGCTGGTTGAAGAATTCGGTCTGACCACCGAAGACCAACTCGAAGCCCTGCGTCGCCGCCTGCGCGCCATGGAGCGCGATGCCCAGTTGATCTACACCCGCCGCGGCACCTACGCGCCGGTGGACAAGCTCGACCTGATCCTCGGCCGCATCGCCGGCCACCGTGACGGTTTCGGCTTCCTGATCCCGGACGATGGCAGCGACGACCTGTTCATGAGCCCGGCGCAAATGCGCCTGGTGTTTGATGGCGACCGAGCCCTGGCCCGCGTTTCCGGCCTCGACCGTCGCGGTCGCCGTGAAGGCGTGATCGTCGAAGTGGTGTCCCGTGCCCACGAGTCCATCGTCGGCCGTTACTTCGAAGAAGGCGGCATCGGCTTCGTGGTGCCGGATAACCCCAAGGTCCAGCAGGAAGTGCTGATCACCCCGGGGCGCAATGGCGCCGCCAAAGTGGGCCAGTTCGTCGAGGTGAAAATCACCCACTGGCCCACTGCGCGCTTCCAGCCACAGGGCGATATCGTTGAAGTGGTCGGCAACTACATGGCGCCGGGCATGGAGATCGATGTTGCGCTGCGCACCTACGATATCCCTCACGTCTGGCCTGAGGCTGTGCTCAAAGAAGCCGCCAAGCTCAAGCCGGAAGTCGAAGAAAAAGACAAAGAGAAGCGCATCGACCTGCGTCATCTACCGTTCGTCACCATTGACGGCGAAGATGCTCGCGACTTCGACGATGCGGTCTACTGCGAAGCCAAGCCTGGCAAACTGCGCCTGTTCTCCGGCGGCTGGAAGTTGTTCGTCGCGATTGCCGACGTGTCCAGCTACGTGAAGATCGGTTCGGCCCTGGACAACGAAGCCCAGGTGCGCGGCAACTCGGTGTACTTCCCCGAGCGCGTCATCCCGATGCTGCCTGAGCAGCTGTCCAACGGCCTGTGCTCCCTGAACCCGAAAGTCGACCGTTTGGCCATGGTGTGCGAGATGACCATCTCGAAAACCGGCGAAATGACCGACTACCAGTTCTACGAAGCGGTGATTCACTCCCAGGCGCGCCTGACCTACAACAAGGTCAGCACCATCCTGGAACAGCCGAAAACCAGCGAAGCCAAGGCCCTGCGCGGTGAGTACGGGCATGTCGTGCCGCACCTCAAGCAGCTCTACGCGCTGTACAAGGTGCTGTTGGGCGCTCGTCACGTGCGTGGCGCGATCGACTTTGAAACTCAGGAAACCCGGATTGTCTTCGGTTCCGAGCGCAAGATCGCCGCAATCACCCCGACCACCCGTAACGATGCTCACAAGCTGATCGAGGAATGCATGCTGGCGGCCAACGTGGCCACCGCAGAATTCCTCAAAAAGCACGAGATTCCTGCGTTGTACCGGGTGCACGACGGCCCGCCGCCGGAGCGTCTGGAGAAGCTGCGCGCGTTCCTCGGTGAGCTCGGCCTGTCCCTGCACAAAGGCAAGGACGGCCCGACGCCGAAGGACTACCAGGCTCTGCTCGCGAGCATCAAGGACCGTCCGGATTACCACGTGATCCAGACCGTCATGCTGCGCTCCCTGAGCCAGGCGGTGTACAGCGCCGATAACCAGGGCCACTTCGGCCTGAATTACGAAGCGTACACCCACTTCACCTCGCCGATTCGTCGTTACCCGGACTTGCTCACGCACCGGGCGATCCGCAGCGTGATCCATTCCAAGCAGAACACCCCGCACGTCAAGCGCGCCGGTGCCATGACCATTCCGAAGGCACGGATCTATCCGTACGACGAAGCGGCCCTGGAACAGTTGGGCGAGCAGTGCTCCATGAGCGAGCGCCGTGCCGACGAAGCCACCCGCGACGTAGTGAACTGGCTCAAGTGCGAGTTCATGAAAGACCGCGTGGGCGAGTCGTTCCCGGGCGTGATCACTGCCGTGACCGGTTTTGGTTTGTTCGTCGAGCTGACCGACATCTACGTCGAGGGCCTGGTGCACGTCACCGCCTTGCCGGGTGACTACTACCACTTCGACCCTGTGCATCACCGCCTGGCGGGCGAGCGCACCGGTCGCAGCTTCCGTCTGGGCGATACCGTTGAAGTGCAGGTCATGCGCGTCGACCTCGACGAGCGCAAGATCGATTTCGGTATGCCTGACAAGCCGGCTGAACCGACTGGCCGTAAAAAACGTGGCAGCGAAACTGCAGCCCCGGCCAGCAAAGGCAAAGGCGCTCCTGCGAAAGCAGCGGTCGCCGAGCCTGCGCCAGCCAAGCCTGCGCGTCGTTCGTCTGCCAAGGACAAGGCCCCCGAAGCCTACCGCCCTAGCGATGCCGCGGCGAAAAACGCCGAGCTGCGCAAGAGCCGCGAGTTGAAGCAGCAGTTGCTCAACGAAGCCAAAAGCGGTGGTAAAGCGGCGTCTGGGGGAAAGTCCCGCGAGGCGGAAAAGCCGTCGAGCAAGCCGAGTAAACACCGTAAAGGCCCGCCAAAAGCGGGTTCGGCCCCCGCGAAAAGCGGCGGGTCGCGCAAACCTAAGGCCAAGTCATGAGTCTGGAAAAAATCTACGGCGTGCACGCCGTAGAAGCATTGCTGCGTCACCACCCGAAACGCGTCAAGCAGGTGTGGTTGGCAGAAGGCCGCAGTGAGCCGCGTGTTCAAGCGCTGGTCGAACTGGCCAATCAGAACAAAGTTGCCATCGGCCAGGCCGAGCGGCGCGAGATGGACGTCTGGGTCGAAGGCGTTCACCAGGGCGTGGTAGCCGACGTCAGTCCAAGCCAGGTCTGGGGCGAAGCGATGCTCGACGAGTTGCTCGACCGCACCGAAGGCGCACCGCTGTTGCTGGTGCTCGACGGCGTGACCGATCCGCACAACCTCGGCGCCTGCCTGCGTTCGGCGGATGCCGCCGGTGCGTTGGCGGTGATCGTGCCTAAAGACAAGTCGGCAACCTTGACGCCTGTCGTGCGTAAAGTCGCCTGCGGTGCGGCGGAAGTGATTCCGTTGGTGGCCGTGACCAACCTGGCGCGCACCCTGGAGAAACTCCAGCAGCGCGGCCTGTGGGTTGTGGGTACGGCGGGGGAGGCTGAGGTCAGCATTTATGACCAGGACCTCACCGGCCCGACCATCCTGATCATGGGTGCCGAAGGCAAGGGCATGCGCCGCCTGACCCGCGAGCATTGCGATTACCTGGTGCACCTGCCGATGGCCGGTAGCGTCAGCAGCCTCAACGTTTCAGTCGCAACGGGCGTCTGCCTGTTCGAAGCCCAGCGCCAGCGCGGCGCCAAGGCTAAAGCCAAGAAATAAGGCTTAAGAGCGACGCAAGACCCTGTGGGAGCCGGGCTTGCCCGCGATGGCGGTGTGTCAGTCAGCAGAGATGTTGCCTGTGCCATTGTCATCGCAGGCAAGCCAGCTCCCACATTGTTTTGTGTTTGTCTTGATTCTGCGTTGTTCAAATAATCACCAATCACCTTGCACCCTTTCTCCCCCTTCTCTACAATTGCGCCCCTTGCCTTCATGGCAGGCACGCATGTGCCTCCCTTCGGCAAGATCCATAAGTGTCATTCACTCCTTGTCTGACCGTTTTTGAGCGGCAGGCTACAACCCGTAAGGAGCATTCATGCGTCATTACGAAATCATCTTTTTGGTCCACCCGGATCAAAGCGAGCAAGTCGGCGGCATGGTAGAGCGTTACACCAAGCTGATCGAAGAAGACGGCGGCAAAATCCACCGTCTGGAAGATTGGGGCCGTCGTCAACTGGCCTACGCAATCAACAATGTTCACAAGGCTCACTACGTGATGCTGAACGTTGAGTGCACTGGCAAGGCCCTGGCCGAGCTGGAAGACAACTTCCGCTACAACGATGCAGTGATCCGTAACCTGGTCATCCGTCGCGAAGAAGCCGTTACCGGCCAATCCGAGATGCTCAAGGCTGAAGAAAACCGCAGTGAGCGCCGTGAGCGTCGCGACCGTCCTGAGCACGAAGGCGCTGAAAGCGCTGATAGTGATGACAGCGACAACAGCGATAACGCTGACGAGTAATCCACGGACCTTTTAAGGAGCCTATCAAATGGCACGTTTCTTCCGTCGTCGTAAATTCTGCCGCTTCACCGCTGAAGACGTGAAGGAGATCGATTACAAAGATCTCAACACTCTGAAAGCCTACGTATCCGAGACCGGCAAAATTGTTCCAAGCCGCATCACCGGTACCAAAGCTCGTTATCAGCGTCAGCTGGCCACCGCTATCAAGCGCGCCCGCTTCCTGGCCCTGCTGGCCTACACCGACAGCCACGGCCGCTGAGACCGGGCAGTCGACAAGTAGTAAGGGATTGAATGCATGCGCGCCTTAGCTGAGTTCATCATGCGCGGTCGTGTGCAGGCCACTCTGGTAGTGGCTGGATGTGCAGCATTGCCGTTGTTGTATTGGTTGGGTGCTGCCGCGGGTTGCCTTGTGCTTCTGCGGCGCGGTTTGAAGGACGCCCTTGGCGTTCTTGCCCTGGGAATACTGCCGGCCTTGGTCTGGTGGTTGAAATTCGATGATCCACGGGTACTTCTGGTACTGCTCGGTTCATCGACCCTTGCGTTGGTTTTGCGCGCAAGTGAGTCCTGGGTCCGTACGCTGCTGGTCAGCGTGGCATTGGGGTTGGTGTATTCACTGGCGCTTGGCGCGGCTTTCCGCCCGCAAATCGAGGCGCTGGCGCAGGAGATCATCAAGATCCTGCCGCTGGCCCTCGGGGATCTCTACCAGCAGTTATCGGTAGAGGAGCGAGCGCGCTTTGCGTCAGTGGTTGCACCGATGCTTACCGGCCTGATAGCGGCACTGTTGCAGATTGTCAGCTTGCTGAGCCTGATTCTTGGGCGTTACTGGCAGGCGTTGTTGTATAACCCGGGTGGTTTTGGTCGCGAGTTTCGCAGTATCAGAATCCCCGCTGGACCGGCGATGTTGCTGCTGGCGTTCATGGTGGTCGGGCCGACTTTTGGCCTGGCGCTGTTGGTGCCGTTGTGCAGCGTACCGCTGATATTCGCCGGCCTGTCCCTGATTCATGGGCTGGTGGCGCAAAAGCGACTGGGCAGATTCTGGCTGGTGGGGTTGTACGTGACGCTGTTGCTGTTCATGCAGCTGATCTATCCGTTACTCGTGGTCTTGGCCATTGTCGACGGCCTGATTGATTTTCGCGGTCGTCTGGCGCCGAAAGACGCCGATAACGCGAACGGTGAAGGTTAAAAGTTAGAGGATTTTCACATGCAACTGATCCTTCTGGAAAAAGTCGCCAACCTGGGCAACCTGGGCGACAAAGTGAACGTTAAGGCCGGCTACGGTCGTAACTACCTGCTGCCATACGGCAAAGCCACCGCTGCAACCGCTGCCAACCTGGCTGCGTTTGAAGAGCGTCGTGCCGAGCTGGAAAAAGCAGCAGCAGACAAAAAAGCTTCGGCCGAAACTCGCGCTGCCCAACTGGCTGAGCTGGAAGTGACTATCACTGCCACCGCCGGTGACGAAGGCAAGCTGTTCGGTTCGATCGGCACCCACGACATCGCTGATGCACTGACCGCCTCCGGCGTTGAAGTGCAGAAGAGCGAAGTTCGTCTGCCGAACGGCACCATCCGCAACGTTGGCGAATTCGATGTAGCCGTGCACCTGCACGCTGAAGTCGAAGCAACCGTACGCGTTGTTGTGGTAGCAGCTTAAGCAACACCTAACTGACTGGCACCTCGCGTGCCAGGCAGTTAACATCGGGCACGATCCTGTTCACAGGTCGTGCCTTTTGTTTTTCTGTAGCCCCAGATTCTCCAACTATTCCAAGTGGCCATGAACGATATCTCCGCTCCTGAGCAATATGACCTGCAAACCGCTGCCCTGAAGGTGCCGCCACATTCCATC
The DNA here is from genome assembly GCF_013385495.1 of Pseudomonas sp. F8002. Classification (NCBI taxonomy): domain Bacteria; kingdom Pseudomonadati; phylum Pseudomonadota; class Gammaproteobacteria; order Pseudomonadales; family Pseudomonadaceae; genus Pseudomonas; species Pseudomonas sp. F8002. The sequence continues at coordinate 205,323 of NZ_JACAPW010000032.1, forward strand.
GAGGCCGAACAGGCCGTGCTCGGTGGCTTGATGCTGGACAACAACGCCTGGGAACGCGTGCTGGATCAAGTCTCGGACGGCGATTTCTACCGTCATGACCACCGCCTGATCTTCCGCGCCATTGCCAAGCTGGCCGACCAGAACTCACCGATCGACGTGGTGACCCTGGCCGAGCAATTGGACAAGGAAGGCCAGACGTCCCAGGTGGGCGGCCTGGGTTACCTGGGCGAGCTGGCGAAAAACACGCCATCGGTTGCCAACATCAAGGCCTATGCGCAGATCGTCCGTGCGCGGGCCACGTTGCGCCAGTTGATCGGCATCGCCACCGAGATCGCCGACAGCGCGTTCAACCCGGAAGGCCGCACCGCCGAAGAGATTCTCGACGAAGCCGAACGGCAGATCTTCCAGATCGCCGAGGCCCGGCCGAAAACCGGCGGCCCGGTCAGCGTCAACGACTTGCTGACCAAGGCCATCGACCGTATCGACACCTTGTTCAACACCGACAACGCCATCACCGGCCTGTCCACCGGCTACACCGACCTCGACGGCATGACCAGCGGCCTGCAGCCAGCCGACTTGATCATCGTCGCCGGCCGTCCGTCCATGGGTAAAACCACCTTCGCCATGAACCTGGTGGAAAACGCCGTGTTGCGCAGCGACAAGGCCGTACTGGTTTATTCCCTGGAGATGCCAGGCGAATCGCTGATCATGCGTATGCTGTCGTCCCTGGGCCGCATCGACCAGACCAAGGTGCGTGCCGGGCGCCTGGAAGACGACGACTGGCCGCGGCTGACCTCGGCGGTCAACCTGCTCAACGATCGCAAGCTGTTTATCGATGACACCGCGGGCATCAGCCCGTCGGAAATGCGCGCGCGTACCCGACGCCTGGTGCGTGAGCACGGCGACATTGCCCTGATCATGATCGACTACCTGCAGTTGATGCAGATCCCGGGTTCCAGCGGCGACAGCCGGACCAACGAGATTTCCGAGATTTCCCGCTCGTTGAAAGCCCTGGCCAAGGAATTCAACTGCCCGGTGGTTGCCCTGTCGCAGCTCAACCGATCTCTTGAGCAGCGTCCGAACAAACGCCCGATCAACTCCGACTTGCGGGAATCCGGAGCGATCGAGCAGGATGCTGACGTGATCATGTTCGTATACCGGGACGAGGTGTATCACCCGGAGACCGAGCATAAAGGCATCGCTGAAATCATTATCGGTAAACAGCGTAACGGGCCAATCGGCACCACGCGCCTGGCCTTCATCGGTAAATACACCCGCTTCGAGAACCTGGCGCCGGGCAGCTATAACTTCGAAGACGAGTAAAAGCGCTGCCCGCCAATTCCGACTGCAAAGGTCGGAATTGGTCAAATTTTGTGCTATATTCCGCGCCCGCGATTTTTCATCTCAACACCGGTCACCGTCATGCAAACAGCCAAGCCGTTATTTGACTATCCCAAGTACTGGGCCGAATGTTTCGGTCCTGCGCCATTCCTGCCGATGAGCAGGGAGGAGATGGATCAGCTTGGCTGGGATTCATGCGACATCATCATCGTCACCGGTGACGCGTACGTGGACCATCCGTCGTTCGGCATGGCAATCATCGGCCGGCTGCTGGAGTCCCAGGGCTTTCGCGTCGGGATCATTGCCCAGCCCAACTGGCAGTCCAAAGACGACTTCATGAAGCTCGGCGAGCCGAACCTGTTCTTCGGCGTCGCGGCCGGCAACATGGACTCGATGATCAACCGCTACACCGCCGACAAGAAAATCCGCTCCGATGACGCCTACACCCCAGGCGGCATGGCCGGCAAACGTCCGGACCGCGCGAGCCTGGTCTACAGCCAGCGCTGCAAGGAAGCCTACAAGCACGTGCCGATCGTGCTCGGCGGCATCGAAGCCTCCCTGCGCCGTATCGCCCACTACGACTACTGGCAGGACCGTGTACGCAACTCGATCCTGATCGACGCCTGCGCCGATATCCTGCTGTACGGCAACGCCGAGCGGGCCATCGTCGAAGTCGCCCAGCGCCTGTCGTGGGGCCACAAGATCGAAGACATCACCGACGTGCGCGGCACTGCGTTCATTCGCCGTGACACGCCTGAAGGCTGGTACGAGGTGGACTCCACCCGTATCGACCGTCCGGGCAAGATCGACAAGATCATCAACCCGTACGTGAACACCCAGGACACCCAGGCCTGCGCCATCGAGCAGGAAAAGGGCCCGGTGGAAGACCCGGAAGAGGCCAAGGTCGTACAGATCCTGGCCAGCCCACGCATGACCCGTGACAAGACCGTGATCCGTCTGCCGTCCGTGGAAAAAGTCCGTGGCGACTCGGTGCTGTATGCCCACGCCAACCGCGTGCTCCACCTGGAAACCAACCCGGGCAACGCCCGCGCCCTGGTACAGAAGCACGGCGAAGTGGATGTGTGGTTCAACCCGCCGCCCATTCCCATGACTACCGAAGAAATGGACTACGTGTTCGGCATGCCTTACGCCCGTGTTCCACACCCGGCGTACGGCAAGGAAAAGATCCCGGCCTACGACATGATCCGCTTCTCGGTGAACATCATGCGTGGCTGCTTCGGCGGCTGCACCTTCTGCTCGATCACCGAGCACGAAGGCCGGATCATCCAGAACCGTTCCGAAGAGTCGATCATTCGCGAAATCGAAGAGATCCGCGACAAGGTGCCAGGCTTCACCGGCGTCATTTCCGACCTCGGCGGCCCGACCGCGAACATGTACCGCATTGCCTGCAAGAGCCCGGAAATCGAATCCGCGTGCCGCAAGCCATCCTGCGTGTTCCCGGGCATCTGCCCGAACCTGAACACCGACCACTCGTCGTTGATCCAGCTGTACCGCAGCGCCCGTGCGTTGCCGGGTGTGAAGAAGATCCTGATCGCTTCCGGCCTGCGCTACGACCTCGCGGTCGAGTCGCCGGAGTATGTGAAGGAGCTGGTGACCCACCACGTCGGTGGTTACCTGAAGATCGCCCCGGAACACACCGAGGAAGGTCCGCTCAACCAGATGATGAAACCGGGCATCGGCAGCTATGACAAGTTCAAGCGCATGTTCGAGAAGTACACCAAGGAAGCGGGCAAGGAGCAGTACCTGATTCCTTACTTCATCGCCGCCCACCCGGGCACCACCGATGAAGACATGATGAACCTGGCCCTGTGGCTCAAGGGCAATGGCTTCCGCGCCGACCAGGTGCAGGCGTTCTACCCGTCGCCAATGGCCACCGCCACGGCGATGTACCACTCGGGCAAGAACCCGCTGCGCAAGGTTACCTACAAGAGCGACGCGGTGACCATCGTCAAGAGCGAAGAACAGCGCCGCCTGCACAAGGCCTTCCTGCGCTACCACGACCCGAAGGGCTGGCCGATGCTGCGTGAAGCATTGACTCGCATGGGCCGTGCAGACCTGATCGGGCCGGGCAAGGAGCAACTGATCCCGTTGCACCAACCGTCCACCGACAGCTACCAGAGCGCCCGTCGCAAAAACTCGACGCCGGCTGGCAGCCACAAGGTTGCGAAGGAAACCACCACCAGGATCCTCACCCAGCACACCGGCCTGCCGCCGCGTGGCAGTGATGGCAGCAACCCTTGGGACAAGCGCGAGCAAGCCAAGGCCGCGGCCATGGCGCGCAACAAGCAGGCCGCCAAGGAACGCACCGACGCCGCCAAGGGCAAAGGCAAGAAGCCAGCCCGCAAGCCGGTGGTGCCGCGTTGATCGCAGCCTGAAACGCAAAACGCCAGCCTCGTGCTGGCGTTTTGCTTTCTAGCGGGTGGGTAGCCTGTTTGTTAAGGTGGCGCCCATTCGAGCGCCATCGCAGGCAAGCCAGCTCCCACATGTGACCGGGTTTCAGCATGAGAATGCGGTCGAATGTGGGAGCGGGCTTGCTCGCGAAAGCGCCAGTTCAGACACCACCCATTTCAAGGAAGAACACCCCCATGAGCAGCCCCCTGCTTGGCATCGGCATGGACTCCAACCGCTCCCAGTTCATGGCCCGCCAGCGCATCGAAAGCCAGATCAACCTGCCACGCCTGTTTGCTGCCATCGACGCCGACCCCGGCATTGTGGGGGCGGGTGTGGTGTATATCGATGCCGACTTCAACGTCGTCACCCTGCGCGAATTCCAACCCATCTGCAGCATTGCGCCCAAGCGCGTGATCCTGCGGGAAGCGCAGCGGTACATAGCGCCGGCGCAGTTCGCCCAGCAGGTGCAAGACAATCCCCGTGAATCGCGGCTGGTGGGTGAAGCGATCAACACCACGCTGTCGTGTGCCGGTGCAGTCATCGGCTGGGTAGTGGTGCTCAGCGGCTCTGTCGCGATACCGTTTTCGGCGGGTGCCAGTACGGTGGTCGCAGCTCTCGGCTACACCGCTGCGGCAGCCAGTACCGTTCAGTGTTTTGCCGGTGGCTACCGGACCGTCAACGAAATAAGAAATCCGTCGCGCAACGACGAGCTCGACGGCGAGGAATGGTATCAATACACGATGATCGCGTTGGACGCCGCATCGTTGGTCGGAGTCGGTGCATCGTCACTCACCACCCTCAAGCTGGTCCGGCTGAATAAGGCGACCACCGGCAAAAGTGTTCGGGAGGTACTGAAAGGCTTGAATCGACAAGAGCGCGCCAAACTGACCAAGGAGTTGCTGAGCATTAACGACCCTCGCTTGAGCTCGAAGATGCTCAAGTTGCGACAGTTGTCAGGTGAGCTGCCCAAGCGCTTCACGCCCACACAGGTCAAGCACGCAACGGTCACGCAAATACAGGATGCGTTGGGCGCCTCGATTGGCTTCACGGGCAGTGCGCTCTCCGGGAATGTCCGAACCATTGCCGTAGGTCTATACGAGGAGATTGAGCAATGAACCAAGCACCGAGCATTCGTGCCTTTCTATCCCGGTACTTTCCGGTTTTCATGGGGGCGATATTTGCAGCGGTATTTTCCCTGGTCTTCGCGGTGCCTTTGTTTTTTGACAGCTATTTCCGGGACCTTCCCCTGGCGGATAACGCCAAGTACTCCTTTCTCGGCGGAATCGCTTTGACGTTGGTCATCGTGCACTGCAACTTCATGATCGCCCGCGGACGCCCGCAATGGGTGTGGCCGCTGGTGGTGTTGCTGGGGCTTTGTCTTGTGTGTGTGCTGCCCACGATCGAGTACCGACCGCATCCATTTATTTATGGCATGAGCGTGCTGTTGCCGTTGCTGGCGCTGCTGGTGCTTAACAGCAAGCGCCACCGCGAAATGCGCCGGAAGCTGGTCGAAGTGCGCCACCTGCGTGAAGCCGTGATCGCCAGGCACAAAGCCCGTTGACTGGGTAGATTCACCACCCACCCTCACACTCCCGCCACAAATATGTGCAACCCTCGCACCACGACGGCAGCCATCGCGCCGTTTTGGTGCTGTACTGCACCGGGTCCCACGATAAAGCGCAATGACCACTGCTCTGGCATAAGTCTTGCGCGCTTTGTTTCCATGCCCTGGCTCGCAGGAGGCCGCCGTGTCGATTCATGTCGCGTTGCACCACGTTACGCATTACCGCTACGACCGCGCGGTCGAACTCGGCCCACAGATTGTTCGTCTGCGTCCGGCGGCCCATAGCCGCACGCGGATTCTTTCCTACGCGCTGAAGGTGCTGCCGGAACAGCACTTCATCAATTGGCAGCAAGATCCCCAGGGCAATTACCTGGCCCGTCTGGTGTTCCCGGAAAAAACTGACGAGCTGCGCATCGAAGTCGACTTGGTCGCGGAGATGGCGGTATTCAATCCGTTCGATTTCTTCCTGGAACCCTACGCCGAAAAAATCCCTTTCAGCTACGCCGCCGATGAGCAGCGCGAGCTGGCGCCGTACCTCGAAACATTGCCGCTGACCCCGCGATTCGCCGCGTATCTGGCGGGTATCGACCGCACGCCGTTGCCGGCGGTGGATTTCCTGGTGGGCCTGAATCAGCGTCTGGCCGCCGACATCGGCTACCTGATCCGCATGGAGCCGGGGGTACAAACACCGGAATTCACCCTGGAAAACGCCTCCGGTTCCTGCCGGGATTCGGCGTGGTTGCTGGTGCAACTGCTGCGCAACCTTGGGTTGGCGGCACGATTTGTGTCGGGCTATCTGATCCAGCTGACCGCCGACGTCAAAGCCCTCGATGGCCCGTCCGGCACCGAGGTGGATTTCACCGACCTGCACGCCTGGTGCGAAGTGTATTTGCCCGGCGCCGGCTGGATCGGCCTCGATGCCACCTCCGGTTTGTTCGCCGGTGAAGGTCATATCCCGTTGGCCTGTAGTCCTGATCCTTCTTCCGCGGCGCCCATCAGTGGCCTGGTGGAACCCTGCGAGTGCGAATTTACCCACGAGATGTCCGTGGAGCGGATTTGGGAAGCCCCCAGGGTTACCAAGCCCTACACCGAAGAGCAGTGGCTGGCGATCCAGGCCCTGGGCCGGCAGATCGACGGTGACCTGCACAAGGACGACGTACGCCTGACCATGGGCGGCGAACCCACCTTCGTTTCCATCGACGACCCCGACGGCGCCGAATGGAACACCGCCGCCCTGGGCCCGGACAAACGCCGGCTGTCCGCCGAGCTGTTCCAGCGCATGCGCAAGCACTACGCACCCAAGGGCCTGGTGCATTTCGGCCAGGGCAAGTGGTACCCCGGCGAGCAACTGCCGCGCTGGTCCCTCAACTGCTACTGGCGCCGCGACGGCGTGCCGATCTGGCACAACAGCGCGCTGATCGCCGATGAGCAGCAAAGCTACGGTGCCGATGGCGTGATGGCCGGGCGGTTCCTGGCCAGTGTCGCCGAGCGCTTGAAGCTGCCCGCGCAGTTTGTATTCCCGGCCTACGAAGACAATTTCTATTACCTGTGGCGCGAAGGCGCCTTGCCGCAAAACGTCAGCGCCGAAGATCCGCGCCTGGAGGACAAGCTTGAGCGCGAACGCCTGCGCAAGGTCTTCAGCCAGGGCCTGGATAAAGTGATCGGCCAGGTGCTGCCGCTGGCACGCACGGCGGCCAATGACCGCTGGCAGAGCGGGCGCTGGTACCTGCGGGACAACCATTGCCGCCTGGTGCCGGGCGATTCACCGTTGGGTTATCGCCTGCCACTGGCCTCGCAACCGTGGGTAACGGCGGCGGACTATCCGTTCGTGCACCCCACCGATCCCAATCAGGACCTGGCAGAGCTGCCGACCACCTCGCAACTGCAAAGCCATGGCGAGGCAGCTGCCAGCCAAGACCGTATCCCGAAGATCGACGAGTCTGCCGACTGGCTGACCCGCACCGCCCTGTGCGCCGAGGCACGGGACGGCCGCCTGTACCTGTTCATCCCGCCGCTGGAACGGGTCGAGGATTACCTGGAACTGGTGGCCGCCATCGAAGCCACCGCCGAAGAACTGCATTGCCCGGTGTTGCTGGAGGGTTATGAGCCGCCGAGCGACCCACGCCTGAGCAACTTTCGGGTGACGCCGGATCCGGGTGTGATCGAGGTCAACGTGCAGCCGTCCGCCACCTGGGACGAGTTGGTGGAACGCACCGAGTTTCTCTACGAAGAAGCCCGGCAAACCCGCCTCACCACAGAAAAATTCATGATCGACGGGCGCCACACCGGCACCGGCGGCGGTAACCACTTTGTGCTCGGTGGCGCTACGCCCAAGGATTCGCCGTTCCTGCGGCGTCCCGATCTGCTGCGCAGCCTGATCAGCTATTGGCATAACCACCCGTCGCTGTCCTACCTGTTTTCCGGCCTGTTCATCGGCCCGACTTCCCAGGCACCACGGGTCGACGAAGCGCGCAACGATGCGTTGTATGAGCTGGAAATCGCCTTCGCGCAGATGCCCGAAGCGGGCGAAGAATGCCCGCCATGGTTGGTGGACCGCCTGCTGCGCAACCTGCTGATCGACGTCACTGGCAACATCCACCGCGCCGAGTTCTGCATCGACAAGCTCTACTCGCCGGACGGTGCCACCGGCCGCCTGGGCCTGCTGGAATTGCGTGCCTTTGAAATGCCGCCCCACGCCCGCATGAGCCTGACCCAGCAGTTGCTGCTGCGGGCACTGGTCGCGCGGTTCTGGCGTGAACCCTATGCGCCGCCGAAGCTGGCGCGCTGGGGCACAGAGCTGCATGACCGCTTCCTGCTGCCGCACTTTATCGAGCAGGATTTTGCCGACGTGATCGTCGAGCTGAACGCTGCCGGTTATCCGCTGCGGGCCGAATGGTTTGCCGCGCACCTGGAGTTCCGTTTTCCCAAGGTCGGTGACTACGCCGTCAGCGGCATCGAACTGGAATTGCGCCAGGCCCTTGAGCCCTGGCATGTGCTGGGCGAAGAGGGTGCGGTGGGCGGTACGGTGCGTTACGTGGATTCGTCCCTGGAGCGCCTGCAGGTCAAGTTGAGTGGCCTGCCGCCCCAGCGTTACCTGCTGACCTGCAACGGCATCCCGGTGCCGCTGCAACCCACCGGGCGCGTCGGCGAGTTTGTGGCTGGCGTGCGTTATCGCGCCTGGCAACCGGCCAACTGTTTGCAGCCGACCATCCCGGTGCATGCGCCACTGGTGTTCGATCTTTTGGACACATGGATGCAGCGCTCGCTGGGCGGTTGCCAGTACCATGTCGCCCACCCGGGCGGGCGCAATTACGACAGCCTGCCGGTGAATGCCAATGAAGCTGAAAGCCGGCGGATGGCGCGGTTTTTCCGCTTGGGACACAGCCCCGGGAAATTGCCGGTGCCGAGTGTGGTGATCAATGATGAATTGCCGATGACCCTGGATTTGCGGCGCTTCCCCAATAAGAATGACTAAATGCGATTCAAAATGTGGGAGCAGGGTTTGTGTGGGAGCAGGCTTGCCTGCGATAGCATCACCTCGGTTTAACAGAGACTCCGAGGCGCTTGCATCGCAGGCAAGCCAGCTCCCACACAAGCCTGCTTGCACACTGGATTTGCAGTGTTTGTAAATTAATCTGACTTCCCTTGCCTCTGCCGAGCGTTCCATGCCCGACTTGCTCGACCGTTACCCGCTGACCGCGGGCACTTATCACGAACTGCTGGACGACAGCGGCGCGGTTCGCGCCCATTGGCAGCGGCTGCTCGATCACTTGCAACGCAGCACCCCGGCGCAACTGGCCCAGCGCCAGGCCTTGCTGACCCGGCAGATCCAGGAAAACGGCGTGACCTACAATGTCTACGCCGACCCCAAGGGCGCCGATCGTCCCTGGGAGCTGGACCTGCTGCCCCACGTGCTGGCTGCCGATGAATGGAAGCAACTCTCCGCCGGCATCGCCCAGCGTGCGCGCCTGTTGAATGCGGTACTGGCCGACCTCTACGGCCCGCAACGCCTGATCGCCGAAGGCTTGCTGCCGGCAGAACTGGTGTTCGGCCATAACAATTTCCTGTGGCCGTGCCAGGGCATCCAGCCGCCCGACGGCGCGTTCCTGCACCTGTACGCCGTGGACCTGGCGCGTACGCCGGATGGCCGCTGGTGGGTCACCGCCGACCGGACCCAGGCCCCGTCGGGCGCCGGCTACGCCCTGGAAAACCGCACCATTGTGTCCCGCGCCTTCCCGGACCTTTACCGCGACTTGCAGGTGCAGCACCTCACCGGGTTCTTCCGCACCCTGCAGGAAACCCTGGCCCGCCAGGCGCCGAGCGACGACCAGCCACCGCTGATCGTGCTGCTGACCCCGGGCCGTTTCAACGAAAGCTATTTCGAGCATCTGTACCTCGCCCGCCAGCTTGGCTACCCGCTGGTGGAAGGCGGCGACCTGACCGTGCGCGACGCCACGGTGTACCTCAAGACCCTCAGCGGCCTGCGCCGGGTGCACGCGATCATGCGCCGCCTGGACGACGACTTCTGCGACCCGCTGGAACTGCGCACCGACTCGGCCCTCGGCGTGCCCGGCCTGCTGGATGCCGTGCGCCAGGGCAATGTGCTGGTGGCCAACGCCCTGGGCAGTGGCGTGCTGGAATCCCCTGGCCTGTTGGGATTTCTGCCGAAGATCAATCAATTCCTGTTTGGCGAAGAGTTGATCCTGCCGTCCATCGCCACCTGGTGGTGCGGTGAGCCGCCGGTGCTGGCCGAAGCCCTGGAGAAACTGCCGGAGCTGCTGATCAAGCCGGCGTTTCCGTCGCAAAGCTTTACCCCGGTATTTGGCCGCGACTTGAACGACGAACAACGCGAGGCCCTGGCTGAGCGCATGCGCGCGCGGCCTTACGCCTATGTCGCCCAGGAACTTGCGCAGTTGTCCCAGGCGCCGGTCTGGCACACCGTTGACGATCACCTTCAGCACCGCGCCATCGGCATGCGTGTGTACGCCGTAGCCAGCGCCGACGGTTATCGGGTACTGCCCGGTGGCCTGACCCGTGTGGCCGCCGATGCCGATGCCGAAGTGGTGTCGATGCAGCGCGGCGGTGCGAGCAAGGACACCTGGGTGCTCGGCGAACGTGCCCATGGCACCGAGCAATGGCGCGCCCAACGGGCCATCGGCGCCCATGACCTGGTGCGGCGTGATCCGTACCTGCCGTCGCGGGTGGTGGAAAACCTGTTCTGGTTTGGCCGTTATTGCGAGCGCTGTGATGACAGTGCGCGCTGGTTGCGGATCGTCCTCGCCCGCTATGTCGACGGAGACGACCCGCTGGCGCTGCAGGCGGCGGTTGAACTGGGTGAGAACCTGCGACTGTTGCCGGAGGAGGGCGAGTTGCCTGAGCGGCTTCAGGCGGCGTTGCTCGGTGACGACTGGCCGTCGAGCCTGCGGGCCAACTTGCAGCGCTTGCAGTGGGCGGCGTCCCAGGTGCGCGGCAAGCTGTCCCGGGAAAACTGGCAGGCGCTGGTGGAGTTGCAGCGCGAAGCCCTGGACCTGGAAAGCGAAGAGCCGGACTTCGGCGAACTGCTGGATTTCCTCAACCGCCTGGTGATGTCCCTGGCCGCGCTGTCGGGCTTTGCCCTTGACGACATGACCCGCGACGAAGGCTGGCGCTTCCTGATGATGGGCCGGCGCATCGAGCGCCTGCAGTTTCTCAGCAGCAGCCTGGCGGCGTTCCTGCGCGGCGTGGCGGTGTTCGATCAGGCCGGGCTGGAGTGGTTGCTGGAACTGGGCAACAGCAGCATCACCTATCGTTCGCGCTACCTCGCGGTACCGCAGCTGATTCCGGTGCTGGACCTGTTGCTGCTGGATGAGCAAAACCCCCACGCAGTGCTGTTCCAGCTGAAACTGGTGAGCCGCACCTTGCGTCGCTTGAATGACGATTTCAGCGTGCCCCGGGAAACCGGGCTGGCGCCGTTGGTGGAGCGCCTGGCGCGCTTTGACCTGGGCTGCCTGGAGAACCCGCTGTTCGGCGAGTCCAGTGTGCGTGCCGCGCTGGATGGCCTGGCCGACCTGCTGCAAGCGGTGGCCGATGAAAGTGGGCAAGTCTCCGACCGCCTGGCCTTGCGCCATTTTGCCCATGTGGACGATGTCAGCCAGCAAACGGTGTCTGTGTGATGAGTGCCCGCTACCAGATTTTCCACGATACCCATTATCACTACGACAGCCCGGTGTCCCTGGCCCAGCAGCTCGCGCACCTGTGGCCGCGGCCTTGCGCCTGGCAGCGCTGCAGCTCGCAGCAACTGGAGATCAGCCCCGAGCCGACCGCGCGCCGGGATGAGCTGGACGTGTTTGGTAACCCGATCACCCGGCTGGCGTTCGAGCGGCCCCACGATGAGCTGTTGGTCAACGCCGGGCTGACGGTGGAAGTGCTGGCGCGGCCGCTGCTGGATTTCAGCCTGTCGCCGGCCTGGGACCAGACCCGCAACGGCCTGACCTACAGCAGCCAGCCGCTGTCGGCTGAAGTGATCGAGGCCTGCCGCTATCGGTTCGAATCGCCCTATGTGCATTTGAAGAAAAGCTTCGTCGAGTTCTCCGAAGACTGTTTCCCGGCTGGTCGTCCGTTGCTGTTGGGTGTGCAGGCGCTGATGCAGAAGATCTTCAGCGAATTTACTTTCGATGCCGAAGCCACCCAGGTCGCCACGCCGTTGGTGGAAGTGCTGGAGCGCCGGCGCGGCGTGTGCCAGGACTTCGCCCACCTGATGCTCGCGTGCCTGCGTTCCCGGGGCCTGGCGGCGCGGTATATCAGCGGTTACCTGCTGACCCAGCCACCGCCCGGCCAACCACGGTTGATCGGCGCGGATGCGTCCCACGCGTGGGTGTCGGTGTTTTGCCCGGTGTCGGGTTGGGTGGATTTTGACCCGACCAACAATGTGCAGCCGGCACTGGAACACATCACCCTGGCCTGGGGCCGGGACTTTTCCGATGTTTCGCCGTTGCGGGGGGTGATTCTGGGGGGAGGGAGCCATGACCCGGAAGTGCGGGTGACGGTGATGCCGCTGGAGTAATGCACATATCTCAAATCGGGACGCGGAGCGCCCCAGGATGCATTCCCACGCGGAGCGTGGGAACGATCACCTATTCAGCGTCTTTCGGTGCTTCGGTTTCGTCTGTAGCCACTGTACCTTCAGCATCCGGGTTCAGTGCACCGGCTTCTTCGTCGGCTGCAATTTTCTTGCGCTGCAGCTTTTCCTCTTTCTTCTGCTCTTTGGCCAAGTCTCTCTGACGTTTGGCGAAGGAGTAATTAGGTTTTGCCATGGGCGATCCTCTGGGGTCGAAGGTGAGGTTGAGCGGCGCGTATTCTGCCTTTAATCGCGTCCCAAGGGTTAATCGGGTTTTTGGTCCACCCATTTGGGCAGGACCAGCGGTTGCCAGGCATCCAGTACGTCAAGCAGCTCAGCCGGCGATTCGCTCATTTGCAGCATGGCACGATGCGGTGCCCGGACGAAGCCTTCGCCGACGATATGATCAAGAAAATCGGTCAACTTGCGGTAAAAACCGTTCACTTCGAGCAAACCCAGCGGTTTGCCGTGGTAGCCGAGCTGGCCCCAGGTCCAGACTTCGAACAGTTCTTCCAGGGTGCCCAGGCCGCCCGGCAGCGCAATAAAGGCGTCGCTCAGCTCGGCCATGCGTGCCTTGCGGGCGTGCATGCCGTCGACCACCTCCAGGCGGGTCAGGCCTTTGTGGCCGATTTCGAGGTTTTTCAGGCTTTCGGGAATAATTCCGATCACCTCGCCGCCGGCTTCCAGCGCCGCATCGGCGACGATACCCATCAGGCCCACGGCGCCGCCGCCGTACACCAGGGTCAGCTTGCGCTCCGCCAGCGCGCGCCCGAGGGCCACGGCAGCTTCACGGTAGGCCGGGTTGGTGCCGCTGCTGGCACCGCAAAACACACAGACAGACTTCAAGGACATACCTGACTCCACTCAGTTGTGGCTAAAGAGTAAAGGCTGGCTTGCGTCTCTCAAAGGATTAAACCTCGCGTTGAGGTGTTTCGCAGGTGCCGCTGGCACCACAGGCATAGGCGGCAAGCAGGCTGCGGAACAGGCTATTGAGGTGCATGGCTGGGACTCCGGAAGGGTGATGGACCGATCATAGGCCGGCACCCGCACTTTGGCCGGTAGATTGTGTCGATGAGTCTGATAGCCTAAAGTTGTATACAATCTGTTGATACAGATCATATGAAGTCCTGCCTGACTCAGGCACCCTTGTCGCAATATGCGTTTTTTAAACCCTGCCCTGGAGATTCACATGTTTGCCAAACTCGTTGCTGTTTCCCTGCTGACTCTGGCTAGCGGCCAGTTGCTTGCTGCAGAGTGCAAGGTCACTGTCGACTCCACTGACCAGATGTCCTTCAACACCAAGGCCATCGAAATCGACAAGAGCTGCAAGACGTTCACCGTTGAGTTGACCCACTCCGGCAGCTTGCCGAAAAACGTCATGGGCCATAACTGGGTGCTGAGTTCCGCTGCCGACATGCCTGGCATCGCCAGCGACGGCATGGCCGCCGGTATCGACAAGAACTACCTGAAAGACGGTGACACCCGCATCATCGCCCACACCAAGATCATCGGTGCCGGCGAGAAAGACTCCGTGACCTTCGATGTGTCGAAGCTGGCGGCAGGCACTGACTACGCGTTCTTCTGCTCGTTCCCAGGCCACATCTCGATGATGAAAGGCACTGTGACCCTGAAGTAAGCAATCTTCAGGCAAAAAAAAGCGCCCTTCGGGGCGCTTTTTTTGCCTGTAGGCAGGCTGCTCTTGTGGCGAGGGAGCTTGCTCCCGCTGGGCTGCGGAGCGGCCCCAATAAGGTCACTGCGTAGCATCAGAAAGGTTTCAGGGGCCGCTTCGCGCCCCAGCGGGAGCAAGCTCCCTCGCCACAGCAAGCTCTTTCACCACAGCAAGCTCCTTCACCACAACAAGCCCTTTTGCCAGAATGAGCCGCTACGTCAGATCAGGGTGCAAACGGCATTACTCGCTTGTGCTCGGTCTTGCGATAGGTGTCGCAGATGATCTTGAAGGCTTCCTCGCGCACCGGCTCGCCGTGCAGGAACGCGTCGATCTCGGCATAGGTCACGCCATGGGACGCTTCGTCCGGCTTGCCCGGCGACAGGTCTTCCAGGTCGGCCGTCGGGATCTTCTCTACCAGCGATTCCGGAGCACCAAAGTGCCGGGCAATCGCGCGCACCTGGTTCTTCACCAGCCCGCTCAGCGGTGCCAGGTCGCAGGCGCCGTCACCGAACTTGGTGAAAAAGCCCATCACGGCTTCCGCCGCATGGTCGGTACCGATCACCAAGCCACCGGCCGCGCCGGCGATGGTGTACTGCGCCACCATGCGCATGCGCGCCTTGGTGTTGCCCAGCACGAAGTCCCGGGAGACTGCGGCCTTGCCTTCAAACGCCGCCACTTCGTTGGCCAGGGATTTCACCGCCGGGCCGATGTTCACTGTGTGGCGCTCGTCGGGCTCGATAAAGTCCACGGACGCCTGGGCGTCGTGTTCGTCGAACTGGGTTTCGTAGGGCAGGCGCACCGCGATAAAGCGGTACGCATCGTCACCCTTGGCAGCCCGCAACTCTTGCATTGCACGCTGGGCCAGCAGGCCGGCGGTCAGGGAGTCGACGCCGCCGCTGATGCCCAGCACCAACGTCTTGAGGCCTGAATTGAGCAGGCAATCCTGGATAAAGGTAACGCGCCGGGCGACCTCCGCCTCAAGGGCGGCCTGGTCCTTGAACGGTGGTTGGACCTTGAGCTGTTCAGCAATCTCGCGCTGTACGGCTTGCATGATTCACTCCTTGCTGGGTAGGGCAGGTACTTTGAAAACGTGGCGCAAATAGGCGACAAAGTTCGGATCGGTGCAGTGGGTCTTGCCCGCTTCATCGGAAATCTTCGCGACGGGCTGGCCATTACAGGCAGTCATTTTAAGCACGATGCTCATCGGTTCCACACCTGGAATATCACAGGTCAGGTTGGTGCCGATGCCGAAGCTCACATTGATCCGACCACGCAGCGCGCGGAAAATCTCCAGCGCCTTGGGCAGCGACAGGCTGTCGGAGAACACCAGGGTCTTGCTCATCGGCTCGATCCCCAGCTTGTGGTAGTGGGCGATCGCCTTTTCGGCCCATTGCACCGGGTCACCGGAGTCGTGGCGCAGGCCGTCGAAGAGCTTGGCGAAGTACAGGTCGAAATCGCTGAGAAACGCATCGGTGGTGATGCAATCGGTCAGGGCGATGCCCAGCAGGCCACGGTACTCGCGCACCCAGCAGTCGAGGGCGGCGATCTGGCTGTCGATCAGGCGTGGGCCGAGTTGCTGGTGGGCCATGATCCATTCGTGGGCCATGGTGCCCAGCGGCTTCATGTTCAGCTCGCGGGCCAGGTGCACGTTGCTGGTGCCGACAAAACGCCCGGGGAAGTCGTGCTTGAGCACGTTCACCACTTCTTCCTGCACGCGGTAGGAGAAGCGTCGACGCGTGCCGAAATCCGCGACCTGCAGTTCGGACAGTTCTTCGACGCTGGCGTTGGCCGTCAGCCAGTCGAACTTGCGATACAGCTGCTCGCGGGCCTGTTCGAGGATCACGCTCTGGTAGCGATAGCGGTTACGCACTTCGCTGACGATGGCCAGCATCGGCACTTCAAACAGGATCACGTGCAGCCATGGCCCGCGCAGGCGGATAAACAGCTCACCGTTTTCGATACCGGTGTGCACGTAGCGCAGGTTGAAGCGAAACAGCCCGAGGAAACGCAGGAAATCCGGCTTCATGAAGCTGATGCGTTCCAGGAAGCCCAGTTGGTCGGGGCTCAGGCTCAGCTCGGCGAGGCGCTCGATCTGGTAGCGGATCTCCGCCAGGTACGGGCGCAGGTCTTCACTGTTGCGGCAACGAAACTCCCATTCAACTTCCACGTTTGGGTAGTTGTGCAGCACCGCCTGCATCATGGTCAGCTTGTAGAAGTCGGTGTCGAGCAGGTTCTGCACGATGCGATCGGCAAACACACTCTCGCTCATAACGGGAATCTCCAGACGGGTCGGCGATGGGCGCCGACCTTTACGCACAATTAAGGAATGGCGCTAGTGGCGCATAGACCTGTGCTGTTTTGCCAGTGTTTTTTCAGCTGGGCATTGTTGTGTGGCCCCTGACGCCTTCGCGAGCAAGCCCGCTCCCACATTTGAAATGCGTTCCAAATGTGGGAGCGGGCTTGCTCGCGAAGGCGGTATTGCAGGCAACGCGCCTCAATCAGACTCAACCTGCTCCATCATCCACTTCACAAAATCCCGCACCTTGGGCACTTCCGCCGAGTGCTCGGGGTAGGCCAGGTAATACGCATCCTGGCTCGGCATCGCGTGCTGCCAGGGGATCACCAGTTTGCCTTCTGCTAGCTCTTCTTCCACCAGAAACCTGGGCAATAGCGCCACACCGCAGCCAACCTGTGCGGCGCGAATGCACATATAAAAGGTCTCGAAGCGCGGCCCATGGTAGCTGTGCTCGGTGTGATGACCCTGGGCGGCGAACCAGTCGTGCCAGCCTTGCGGGCGCGAGGCGTTTTGCAGCAACACCAGTTCGCTCAGTTGCGTGGGGTCGGTAAATGCTTGGGCGGGCAGGCTGTCGGGTGAGCACACGGGCACCAGTTCTTCGCTGAACAGCTTGAGGCTCTCGGTGCCGGGCCGTGAGCCCTGGCCAAAGTAGAAGGCCAGGTCGGCCTTGCCTTGCAGCAGCTCGTCGGGCTCCTGTTCGTTGCACAGGTCCAGGTGAATCTGCGGATGGCGCAGTCGCCAGCCCTTGAGGCGCGGCACCAGCCAGCGGGCGCCGAAGGTGTAGGGCGTGGACACCCGCAGCACTTCAGTCTCGCCGCCGTAGGAGCGCAGGTAATGGGTGGACATCTCCACCTGGGTGAGGATCTTGCGCACTTCCACCAGGTACAGATCGCCCGCCGGGGTCATCTGCAAGCGGCGGCGCACCCGGCGAAACAGCAGGTGCTGCAACAGTTCTTCCAGCTGCGCGACCTGTTTGCTGACAGCGCTCTGGGTGAGGTTCAGCTCTTCGGCGGCGCGGGTAAAACTCAGGTGGCGGGTGACCGCTTCGAAGCACTGCAGGGCGGTGATCGAGGGCAAATGTCTTTTATTCAGCACGGCACGCCTCTTTTTGTTCTTAGCATGAATAAACGGAATGATATCTCGCCTAATCGTCGTTTGTTGGCAAGTCTTGGGCCAGCTACAAATAAGGTCTGGATCGCCGCGACCGCTGGCGGCGCATATTTCTGTTTGTGGATTGAAGGAGTGACCCATGGTTGCCGCATTGCTTGATCGTCTCGGGGTAAACCCGGCGCTGTACCAGTCGGGTAAACAACCCGTGCATTCGCCCATTGATGGCAGCCGGATTGCCAGTGTGCACTGGGAAGGCGCCGCCGAGGTGGAGCAGCAGGTCAGTCGCGCCGAGCATGCATTCGAGGCCTGGCGCAAGGTGCCGGCCCCCCGTCGTGGTGAGCTGGTGCGCCAGTTCGGCGACGTGTTGCGCGAGTACAAGGCCGACCTCGGCGAGCTGGTGTCGTGGGAAGCCGGCAAGATCACCCAGGAAGGTTTGGGTGAAGTGCAGGAAATGATCGACATCTGCGACTTCGCCGTCGGCCTGTCGCGCCAGCTGTACGGCTTGACCATCGCCTCCGAGCGTCCGGGCCACCACATGCGTGAAACCTGGCACCCGCTGGGCGTGGTTGGCGTGATCAGCGCCTTCAACTTCCCGGTCGCCGTATGGGCGTGGAACACCGCGCTGGCGCTGGTGTGCGGCAACGCAGTGATCTGGAAACCGTCGGAAAAAACCCCGCTTACCGCCCTGGCCTGCCAGGCACTGTTCGAGCGCGTACTGAAGAACTTCAGCGATGCGCCGCCGTACCTCAGCCAGGTGATCATCGGTGGCCGCGATGCCGGCGCCGCACTGGTGGATGACCCGCGTGTTGCACTGATCAGCGCCACCGGCAGCACCCGCATGGGCCGCGAAGTAGCGCCGAAAGTCGCTGCACGTTTTGCCCGCAGCATTCTCGAACTGGGCGGCAACAACGCGATGATCCTCGGCCCAAGCGCCGACCTGGACATGGCCGTGCGCGCGATTCTGTTCAGCGCCGTCGGTACTGCCGGGCAGCGTTGCACCAGCCTGCGCCGCTTGATCGCCCATGAGTCGGTGAAGGAGGAAATCGTCACCCGCCTCAAGGCTGCGTATTCCAAAGTGCGCATCGGCCATCCGCTGGAAGGCAACCTGATCGGCCCGCTGATCGACAAGCACAGCTTCGAAAACATGCAGGACGCCCTGGAGCAGGCCCTGAGCGAAGGCGGCCGGGTGTTTGGCGGCAAGCGCCAGTTGGAAGACACGTTCCCCAACGCTTACTACGTGTCGCCGGCCATCGTGGAAATGCCGGAGCAGAGTGATGTGGTGTGCACCGAGACGTTCGCGCCGATTCTGTATGTGGTCGGCTATACCGATTTCGCTGAAGCGCTGCGCCTGAACAATGCGGTGCCACAAGGCCTGTCTTCGTGCATCTTTACCACTGACGTGCGCGAGGCCGAGCAGTTCATGTCGGCGGTAGGCAGTGACTGCGGGATCGCCAACGTCAACATCGGCCCGAGTGGCGCGGAGATTGGTGGCGCGTTTGGCGGTGAGAAAGAGACCGGTGGCGGGCGTGAGTCGGGCTCGGATGCATGGCGCGGGTACATGCGTCGCCAGACCAACACCGTGAACTACTCGCTGGAACTGCCGCTGGCCCAGGGCATTACCTTCGACTGATACCTCAAGTCGGAGTGAGGTCAATGTGGGAGCGGGCTTGCTCGCGAAAGCGGTGTGTCAGTCAACGAATACTTATCTGATCCACCGCTTTCGCGAGCAAGCCCGCTCCCACATTTGACCGTATCTACAATTCGGAAAAGTGGTTTGTTAGGTCTCATCGGAGTCTGGCAATGGCATTACGCGAAGCATGCTTGTGGGAACAACTCACTCCTGGCCGGCCGGATCGTGCCGCGCTCAAGGGCGAGGTAAAAGTGGATGTGTGCGTGATCGGCGCCGGCATCACCGGTTTGTCGGCAGCCATTCACTTGCTGGAACAAGGAAAAAGTGTCGCCGTACTCGAGGCCCATCGCACCGGCCACGGTGGTTCGGGGCGCAACGTAGGGCTGGTCAACGCCGGGATGTGGATACCCCCGGACGAGATCGAAGCCGGTTTTGGTACCGCGGTGGGCAGCCAGCTCAACCGCATGCTCGGCGCGGCACCGTCCCTGGTGTTCAGCCTGATCGACAAATACAACATCGACTGCCAACTGCGTCGCGAGGGCACCTTGCACATGGCGCACAACGCCCGTGGCGAGGCGGATTTGCGCAGTCGTGAAGAACAATGGAAGCGTCGTGGCGCACCGGTGGAGCTGTTGACCGGCGCTGCATGCGAACAAGCCACCGGTACCAAAAAGATCGCCGCCGCCTTGCTCGACCGGCGGGCCGGCACCTTGAACCCGATGGCCTACACCAGTGGTTTGGCCAATGCCGCAGTCGGGCTCGGCGGACAGTTGTTCGATCACTCCCCAGTCACCCAACTGGAACGCCAGGGCCAGCACTGGTCTGTGCAGACTGCCCAAGGCTCGGTGCAGGCCGAACAGGTGGTGATCGCTTCGAACGCCTACACCGAAGGCGAGTGGACCGAGCTGCGCCGCAACTTTTTCCCCGGTTATTACTATCAGGTGGCGTCGGCCCCTCTGACCGACGACGCCGCCCAACAAATCCTGCCCGGCGGCCAAGGCTCCTGGGACACTCGCCAGGTACTCAGCAGCATCCGCCGCGACGCCGAAGGCCGCCTGCTGCTCGGCAGCCTGGGCAACGGCAACCAGAAACCCGCGTGGTTCCTCAAGGCCTGGGCCGATCGGGTGCAACAGCACTACTTCCCGTACCTCAAACCGGTGCAGTGGGAGTGCACCTGGACCGGCTGCATCGCGTTCACCCCGGACCACTTGATGCGCCTGTTCGAGCCGGCGCCCGGGCTGGTGGCGGTCACCGGTTATAACGGGCGCGGGGTGACGACCGGCAGTGTCGTGGGCAAAGCCTTCGCGGATTATCTGTGTCACCAGGATCCACAGGCACTGCCGATCCCCTTTGCGCCGATGCAGCCGTTGGCCGGTGTGGGCCTGCGCAGCTGTTTGTACGAGGCGGGATTCTCGCTGTATCACGCGGGCCAATGCCTGCGGATCGTGATCTGATCAACGAAATACCCCTCAGAAGCCTGCATTTTCTTAGCCGGCTACTAATCTGTATTGGTGCGAGTCGTAGCAGTAACGCACTGTAAATGTGCACTTCCGTTACGCACGCTGTTACATGTTCAAGGGTGGCCGTTTAATGGCCGGGTTGCAGCGCTTGATCGACCGGGTTGCACTTTATAGGTCCAATGGTTGCACCTGGTTGAGATAGACGGTTGCACGTCCAATCAAAAGGCGCCCAAAAACCTGCAATAACAATGACACCGTGTCTTTTTGAATAATAAAAACGTAATGGCACGACGCTTGCTCTGGGCTTTCTCCGAAAGTTTTTGAAGTGAAGCTGCAGTGCCAATTCAACAAAAACCTCGGAGCACCACTCATGTCCCAGACGTTTTACAAGAAAGGTTTTCTAGCCCTCGCCGTTGCTGCGGCGCTGGGTGTTTCTGCGTTTGCTCAAGCTGATGTGAAGATTGGCGTAGCGGGGCCGATGACCGGCGCCAACGCGGCATTTGGTGAGCAGTACATGAAAGGTGCCCAGGCGGCAGCCGATGTCATCAACAAGGCCGGCGGCATCAACGGCGAGCAGATCAAGCTGGTGGCCGGCGATGACGCCTGCGAACCCAAGCAGGCTGTGGCCGTGGCCAACCGCCTGGTTGACCAGGACAAAGTAATTGGCGTGGTCGGGCACTTCTGCTCGTCGAACACTATCCCAGCCTCCGAGGTGTATGCCGATGCGGGCGTGATCATGATCACCCCGGGCTCCACCAACCCGCAGGTTACCGAGCGTGGCCTGTCGGCCGTGTTCCGCATGTGTGGTCGTGACGATCAGCAAGGCATCGTGGCCGGCGACTACATCGTCGACGTGCTCAAGGGCAAGAAAGTTGCCGTTATCAACGACAAGGACACCTACGGCAAAGGCCTGGCCGACGCCACTGCGGCGCAGTTGACCAAGCGCGGTGTGAAGCCGGTGCTGGAAGAAGGCCTGACCCGTGGCGAGAAAGATTTCAGCGCCCTGGTCACCAAGATCCGCTCCACCGGTGCTGACGTCGTGTACTTCGGCGGCCTGCACCCTGAAGCCGGCCCACTGGTTCGGCAGATTCGTGAAGCCGGCCTGAAAGACGTCAAGTTCATGTCCGATGACGGCGTGGTGACCGACGAACTGGTAGCCACCGCCGGTGGTGCACAGTATGTGGATGGTGTGTACATGACCTTCGGCGCCGACCCACGCCTGCTGCCAGACAGCAAGACCGTGGTGGAAGAGTTCCGCAAAAATGGCACCGAGCCTGAAGGCTACACCCTGTACGCCTACGCCTCGATCCAGGCCCTGGCCGCCGGTTTCAATGGCGCCAAGTCCGACAAGGGCGAAGACGCAGCCAAATGGCTGAAATCCCACCCGGTCAAAACCGTCATGGGCGAGAAGAACTGGGACGCCAAGGGCGACCTGAAAATCTCCGACTATGTGGTTTACCAGTGGGACAAGGACGGCAAGTATCACCAGCTGGAAAAGCAGAAGTAATAGTTAGCGCGATGGGTTAGACGCCACTTGACCCTGTGGGAACCGGGCTTTTGTGGGAGCTGGCTTGCCTGCGATAGCGTCACCTCGGGTTGACTGACATTCCGAGGTGGCGCTATCGCGGGCAAGCCCGGCGCCCATACACGCCAGCTCCTACACGGGGACTTGGTTGCCAGCCCCTTTTGTGTCTGTCTTTTCCTCCTAGAAGATCCGCACACCCACAGGTGTGCAGGCTCTCACTGCGTGAGATTGCGTTATGGATGGTATTTTCCTGCAGCAACTGGTCAATGGGCTGACCCTCGGGTCGGTCTATGGCTTGATCGCCATCGGCTACACAATGGTCTATGGCATCATTGGCATGATCAACTTCGCCCATGGCGAGGTTTATATGATTTCCGCTTACCTCGCGGCGATCAGTCTGGCACTGCTGGCTTACTTCGGCATCGAATCCTTCCCGCTGCTCATCCTTGGCACCCTGATCTTCACCGTCGTCGTCACCGGCGTCTACGGCTGGGTCATCGAGCGTGTCGCCTACAAACCGCTGCGCAACTCCACCCGACTGGCACCGCTGATCAGCGCCATCGGTATTTCGCTGATCCTGCAGAACTACGCGCAGATCGCCCAGGGCGCCAAGCAACAAGGCATCCCGACGCTGCTGGCCGGCGCCTGGAGAGTCGATATCGGCACCGGCTTCGTGCAATTGACCTACACCAAGGTGTTCATCCTGGTGGCCGCGTTCGTCGGCATGGGCCTGCTGACCTACATCATCAAGTACACCAAGCTCGGCCGCATGTGCCGCGCTACCCAGCAAGACCGCAAGATGGCGTCGATCCTCGGTATCAACACCGACCGGGTCATCTCCTACGTATTCGTGATTGGTGCCGCCATGGCCGCGCTGGCCGGTGTGCTGATCACCCTGAACTACGGCACGTTCGACTTCTATGCCGGCTTCATCATCGGCATCAAGGCATTTACCGCAGCGGTACTCGGCGGCATCGGCTCCCTGCCTGGGGCCATGCTGGGCGGGATCATCCTGGGTATTTCCGAGTCGCTGTTCTCGGGGTTGATCAACTCTGACTACAAAGACGTGTTCAGTTTCTCCCTGCTGGTGGTGATCCTGATTTTCCGTCCCCAGGGCCTGCTCGGTCGCCCACTCGTGGCGAAGGTATAACTATGTCTGCTGCCTACTCTATCGATATCAAGAAAAGTGTCGTCGATGCGGTACTCGCCGGGCTGATTTCGCTGATCGTGTTCGGTCCGATCGTCGGCGTGGTCCTCGACGGCTACAGCTTCAACCTGCAACCGGCGCGTGTCGGCATCCTGGTGGCCATCGTGATGGTCGGCCGGTTCGCCATGAGCCTGTTCCTGCAAACCCCAAGGGGCCTGCGGATTCTGCAAGGGTTTGAAAGCACCGGCTCCGGTGTGCATGTGCTCAAGCCGGACTACAAGTCGCGCCTGCGCTGGATCATCCCGGCGTTGATCGTGATTGCCATCGTATTCCCGTTCTTTGCCAACAAATACCTGCTGACCGTGGTGATCCTCGGGTTGATCTACGTGTTGCTGGGCCTTGGCCTGAACATCGTGGTCGGCCTGGCCGGGCTGCTCGACCTGGGTTACGTGGCGTTCTATGCCATCGGCGCCTATGGCCTGGCGCTGGGTTACCAGTACCTCGGCCTGGGCTTCTGGTCGGTGCTGCCGCTGGCGGCGATTTGTGCGGCGCTGGCGGGGTGCATACTCGGGTTTCCGGTGCTGCGAATGCACGGCGATTACCTGGCGATCGTGACCCTGGGCTTCGGTGAAATCATCCGCCTGGTGCTGAATAACTGGCTGTCGTTTACCGGTGGCCCGAACGGCATGCCGGTGCCGTCGCCAACGTTTTTCGGCCTGGAGTTCGTGCGCAAGGCGAAGGATGGCGGGGTGCCGTTCCACGAGTTCTTCGGCATCGACTACAACCCCAACATCAAATTCCTGTTCATCTACATCGTGCTGTTCCTGGTGGTGCTGCTGGTGCTGTACATCAAGCACCGCCTGACCCGCATGCCGGTGGGCCGCGCGTGGGAAGCCTTGCGCGAAGACGAAATCGCCTGCCGTTCCATGGGCCTCAACCACGTGCTGGTGAAGCTCTCGGCGTTCACCATCGGCGCGTCCACTGCCGGTCTGGCCGGGGTGTTTTTCGCCAGCTACCAGGGCTTCGTCAACCCGTCGTCGTTCACCTTCTTCGAGTCGGCGCTGATCCTCGCCATCGTGGTATTGGGCGGCATGGGCTCGACCGTCGGCGTGGTGATTGCCGCGTTCGTGCTGACGGTGGCGCCGGAGCTGCTGCGCAGCTTCTCCGAGTACCGCGTGCTGCTCTTCGGCGTGTTGATGGTGGTAATGATGATCTGGCGACCACGAGGCCTGATTCGTATCAGCCGTACCGGTGTTGTCCCACGTAAAGGAGTGGCGCCATGAGCAAGGAAGTCGTTCTTTCCGTGGAACACCTGATGATGCACTTTGGTGGCATCAAGGCCTTGAGCGACGTGAGTCTCAAGGTCAAGCGCAACTCGATCTTCGCCCTGATCGGTCCCAACGGTGCCGGCAAGACCACCGTGTTCAACTGCCTGACCGGTTTCTACAAAGCCTCCGGCGGCAAGATCGAACTCAATGTGCGCGGCAAGCAGACCAACGTGATCCAACTGCTGGGCGAGCGCTTCAAGGCCACCGACTTTGTCTCGCCGAAAAGCTTCGTCAGCCGGGTGTTCTACAAGATGTTCGGCGGCACTCACCTGGTGAACCGGGCGGGTTTGGCGCG
The DNA here is from genome assembly GCF_013385495.1 of Pseudomonas sp. F8002. Taxonomy (NCBI): domain Bacteria; kingdom Pseudomonadati; phylum Pseudomonadota; class Gammaproteobacteria; order Pseudomonadales; family Pseudomonadaceae; genus Pseudomonas; species Pseudomonas sp. F8002. The sequence goes on from NZ_JACAPW010000032.1 coordinate 230,196, forward strand.
CACCTTCCAGAACATTCGCCTGTTCAAGGAAATGTCGGTGGTGGAGAACCTGCTGGTGGCCCAGCACATGTGGGTTAACCGCAACATGCTCGCGGGCATCCTCAATACCAAGGGCTACCGCAAGGCTGAAAGCGACGCCCTCGACCATGCGTTCTACTGGCTGGAAGTGGTGGACCTGGTGGACTGCGCCAACCGCCTGGCCGGCGAGCTGTCCTACGGCCAGCAGCGCCGCCTGGAAATCGCCCGTGCCATGTGCACCCGGCCGCAGATTATTTGCCTCGACGAACCGGCCGCCGGCCTCAACCCCCAGGAAACCGAAGCCCTCAGCGCGATGATTCGCCTGCTGCGGGACGAGCACGACCTGACGGTGGTGCTGATCGAACACGACATGGGCATGGTGATGAGTATTTCCGACCACATCGTGGTGCTGGACCACGGCAACGTGATTGCCGAGGGCGGGCCGGAAGCGATCCGCAATGATCCGAAGGTGATCGCGGCTTATCTGGGCGCTGACGAAGAGGAGCTGGTATGAGTGAGCCAATCCTCGAACTGAAAGACCTGGACGTGTTCTACGGCCCGATCCAGGCCCTGAAGAAAGTTTCGCTGCACATCAACGAAGGCGAAACCGTGAGCCTGATCGGGTCCAACGGCGCGGGTAAATCCACGCTGTTGATGTCGATCTTTGGCCAGCCACGGGCCGAGTCCGGGCAGATCATCTACCGCGGCGTCGACATTACCCACAAGTCGTCCCACTACATCGCCTCCAACGGCATTGCGCAGTCGCCGGAAGGGCGGCGGGTGTTCCCCGACATGACCGTCGAGGAAAACCTGCTGATGGGCACCATCCCGATTGGCGACAAGTTCGCCACCGAAGACATGCAGCGCATGTTCGAGCTGTTCCCGCGGCTCAAGGAGCGGCGCAACCAGCGGGCGATGACCATGTCCGGTGGTGAACAGCAGATGCTTGCCATCGCCCGCGCACTGATGAGCCGGCCCAAGCTGTTGCTGCTGGACGAGCCGAGCCTGGGGCTGGCGCCGATCGTGGTGAAGCAGATCTTTTCCACGCTGCGGGAGCTGGCGTCTACCGGCATGACCATCTTCCTGGTGGAGCAGAACGCCAACCATGCGTTGCGGCTGTCGGACCGGGCGTACGTGATGGTCAACGGCGAGATTCGCCTTACCGGCACCGGCAAGGAGCTGCTGGTGAATGAGGAGGTGCGTAACGCCTACCTCGGCGGGCACTGATGTAACTCTGATCGTTCCCACGCTCCGCGTGGGAACGCCTCTTGTGACGCTCTGCGTCACGCTTTGGGACGCGGAGCGTCCCGGCCTGCATTCCCACGCAGAGCGTGGGAACGATCATCCACAGTGCTTTCCTGAAATTGTGGACAACAAATCCAGGCACCTGCCAAAGCGCGACATATAGCCGCCGCAAATCCCTGTTTTGTCACAGTTTTGACTTGTCCCCAAGCACTGTGGAACCGGCTGTGGGTAACGTGGGAGTAGCTGGCTGGAGGCCTTTGTTTTCGCGGCTTGCAGCGTGGTGGTTGTTTATTGACCAGTGAGTTTTTCGTGACCACTCGAGGGGTTTGTCAACCTGTTTAAAGACACAGGTATATGACCGGAATATGTCACTCCGGCCTGTGGATAAGTCTGTGACTAAACTCTGGAAAGAGTGCCGCAGAGGCCGGAATGACTGGCCTGGAGCCATCGTCCTGAATGCACCGTTTTGAACCGGGCTACATACGGGCTGCGCAAGGTCAAGCAAAAAACTTTTTGAATCGCGCTGAAAGCCTTGTGTAGCGCGGCTTTCAGCTTTTGTACTTGCCCCCAAAGACTGTGGACGGGGCTGTGGATAAGGTGCGCGCACATGGCTGCACGCCACGGCCTGTATGGCTTTCGGCCGATTGGTTGAATTTCGTACAGCATGAGCGGCATTCACCTGTGTTCACAGCGTGTATCAGTTGCCGCCAGCCCGGCAGCCGGGCATTCTGCTGGCTGATTTTTTACCTCGTAGCCCCGCAAGGAGAACACCATGTCCAATACGCTGTTTATTACTGGCGCGACCTCCGGTTTTGGCGAAGCCTGTGCCCGCCGTTTTGCCGAAGCCGGCTGGAAACTGGTGCTCACCGGCCGCCGCGCAGAGCGCTTGAACGCCCTGTGCGCCGAGCTTTCCAAGCAGACCGAAGTGCTCGGCCTGGTGGTGGACGTGCGTGACCGCAAGGCCATGGAAGAGGCGATCGCCAACCTGCCGCCGTCCTTTGCCACGCTGCGCGGGCTGATCAACAACGCCGGCCTGGCGGTGGGCACCGACCCTGCGCCGAAGTGCAGCCTCGACGATTGGGAAACCATGGTCGACACCAACATCAAGGGCCTGCTGACCACCACCAGCCTGCTGTTGCCGCGCCTGATCGCCCACGGCCGTGGCGCTGGCATCATCAACCTCGGTTCCATTGCCGGCAGCTACCCGTACCCGGGCAGCCACGTGTATGGCGGCACCAAGGCCTTCGTCAAACAGTTCTCGCTGAACCTGCGTTGCGACCTGCAGGGCACCGGCGTGCGCGTGACCAACATCGAGCCGGGCCTGTGTGAGAGTGAGTTCTCGCTGGTGCGCTTTGCCGGTGACCAGGCGCGTTATGACGCGACTTATGCCGGTGCCGAGCCGATCCAGCCGCAGGACATTGCGGATACGATCTTCTGGGTGCTTAACACCCCGGCACACGTGAACATCAACCGCCTGGAGCTGATGCCAGTGAGCCAGACCTGGGCCGGGTTTGCGATTGAGCGCGGCGCCAAGGCCTAAGTTCGTCGAGCTGTTGTGGCGAGGGAGCTTGCTCCCGCTGGGCTGCGAAGCGGCCCCAAAAAAGCCAGGGCCGCTCCGCGCCCCAGCGGGAGCAAGCTCCCTCGCCACAGGTTTTTTGTCAGCCTGGAAAATGCGGCAAATCGGCCAAAACAGGACATAAGGTACACTCCACCCCTGAAAACCCCGCCGCGCTGTGCGGTTCAAAGGTTTTGACAGGAGGATATGTGAGTAACCGAGGTGAGCAGTCGCTGCTCAAACAATCGACCATCCTGATGTTCGCCGTGGCGATCGCCGGGATTGTCACAGGGGTGGTGTCGGGCGCCCAATCGATTTTATTCGACGGCTTTTTCTCGCTGATCGCCACCGCCATCAAGGTGCTGATGCTGATCACGGCCAAGCTGATCGCCAAGAAAAGCAACGAACGTTTCCAGTTCGGCTACTGGCACCTGGAGCCCATGGTGCTGCTGATCGAGGGCAGCTTTTTGCTATTGATCGCCATCTACGCGTTTCTCAACGGCGTGTTCGGCATTATCAATGGCGGGCGCGATATCGAGTTGGGCCTGGTGATCATCTATGCGGCGGTGTTTACCGTCGTCGAGTTCGCCTATTTCTTCTACGTGCGTTACCGCAATCGCACGCTCAAGTCGTCGCTGATCCAGTTCGACAACATCAGCTGGCTGGTGGACGCGATGCTGTCGGTGGGGCTGCTGGTGAGCTTCCTGGCGGCGCTGTTGCTCAAGTCCCAGGGCTATGGGCAGTGGGCGGTGTATGTCGACCCGTTGATCCTGATCCTGCTGGCGTTGAGCATGCTGGCGCCGGCCTTCAAGATCCTGCGCCCGGCGCTACGCGACGTGTTGGGGATTGTGCCGGACCAACTGGACGGCAAAGTGCGCGAAGTGATGGAGGCGGCCCAGGCCAGGCATGGTTTCGATGATTACGTGTCCTACGTGCAGAAGCACGGGCGGGCGCGGTTTATCGAGATTCATGTGGTGCTGCCGGCGGATTACCCGGTGGATAACGTCGCCACCCTGGACGGGCTGCGCGAAGAAATATCCACAGGGTTGGGCAAGCCCGACGCGGCCCGCTGGCTGACGATCAGTTTTACCGGGGACCGCAAATGGATTGCGTAAGGCCCAGGTAGCACGTCGCCAAGTGGTAAGGCGTGGTCGACGGCATGTCCCGCCGGCTCACTTGCCCCTTGGCATCCAGGCACTCATTCCAGCCTTTGTCATGCAGGAAGCGTTGTTGCAGCGCCAGCAATTGGCGTTGCAGCACGGCTTCACTGTCGGGCCGCAAGGTCAGCGCCCGCAGGTATTCGGCCTGGGCCCAGATGCGCTGGGTGCCGTCGCGCACGCTGCCGTCCAGGGCGAGCATGCCGCTGACCGCACCGGTCAGGTTATCCACACCCTTTTGCTCGGCATAGGTGAACGCTTTGCTCAGTGATGTGTGCAACGGTGTGCCCCGCAGCAAATCCGAAGATTCCAGCAGGAAGAACCATTCGAACTGATGCCCCGGTTCAAACCAGTTATCCACAGCGCCCAGCGGTTTTTCCATCATCACGCCGTGTTGGCGGTCGATGAAGCGCTTCTGCATGGCGTTGGCCAGGTCCAGCAACGCGTCTTGGGTGACGGCGTCCTCCCGCACGGCCAACGTGGCGAGGAAACCTTCGGCAAGGTGCATCAGCGGGTTTTGCAGAGGGCCAGACTTGAGGGATGACCAGTTACGTTCCAGCACCGCTTCGTACAGGCCGTCGCCGGTGGCGAAGCGTTCGGCGACCACTTCCAGGGCGGCGTCGAGCACCGATTCCACCAGCGATTCACGTACCTTGGCCCAATAGTGGGCGCAGGCGAAGATGATGAAGGCGTGGGTGTAGAGGTCCTTGCGCTTATCCAGCGGCTTGCCGTGGGCGTCGATGCTGTAGAACCAGCCGCCGTGCTCGGCGTCGTGGAAGTACCGTTGCAGGGACCGGAACAGCGCGGCGGCGCGCTCCTCGGCAAAGGCTGCGCCGGGTTCGCCGATCAGGCTGGCAAACAGGTACAACTGCCGTGCGCAGGCCATGGCGCGATAGCGTTGCGGGGGCAAAGGCCGATGATCGGCGTCCAGGGCCTCATAGGGCAGCGCCAGGTCGGCATTCCAGCCCGGGCCTTGCCAGAGCGGCACGATCAGGTCGTGGAAGTGCGTCAACACGGCGGTCAATTGAGGCTTGAGGGCGGAGCTTGGAGCGATGGGCATCGGCTGGCGTCGTCACGGCAGGGGTGTTTGCGCGACATGGTATCAGGCTTGGGGGAAGTGGTGGCTGTGAGTCCGCCATCGCAAGCGCTGAAAATCTCAGGCAGCGAGCAACCAAACCCCAGTCGCCGCCGAAGCCGCACCCGCCACCCGCACCAACGGCGCAGCCGCCGCCGGCAGGAAACGCACCACGGCATAACCGGCAGCATGCAAAACCGCCGTCGCACCCACAAACCCTATGGCATACGCCCAAGGGCTGGACATGTCCGGCAGCTCCAAACCATGGGCCACGCCATGGAACAGTGCAAACAGCGCCGTCGCCGCCACCGCCACGAACAACGGCGGCCGCACCGCCAGCGCTACCGCCAGGCCCAGCGCCAGCACCGACGCGGCAATCCCGCTTTCCAGCGCCGGCAGTTCCAGCCCTTCAAAGCCCAGCATCCCGCCGATCAGCATGGTGCCGACAAACGTGCACGGCAGCGCCCAGCGCGCCGAGCCTTTTTGTTGAGCGGCCCACAGGCCCACGGCGACCATTGCCAGCAAGTGGTCGATGCCGCCCAGCGGGTGGCTGATACCGGCCACCAGGCCGTTGTCGCCATGGCCGGGGTGGGCGAAGGCGAGGGCGGGAGTGAGCAGCAAGGCTGCGGCAGCGAGAAGTGTATTGAGGCGCATGGACAGGCTCCTTGTGGGGGTTGATCAGGCTGCGGTCAGCAAGCCCTGGCGTTCGATGAAGGCGACGATTTCTTCCAGGCCGACGCCGGTTTTCTGATTGCTGAAGACGAAAGGTTTACCGCCGCGCATGCGCTGGGTATCGCTGTTCATCAGTTCCAGGGATGCGCCTACCAGCGGCGCCAGGTCGATCTTGTTGATCACCAGCAGGTCGGATTTGCAGATTCCCGGCCCGCCTTTGCGCGGCAGCTTGTCGCCGGCCGACACATCGATCACGTAGATGGTCAGGTCCGACAGTTCCGGGCTGAAGGTGGCCGACAGGTTGTCGCCGCCGGATTCCACCAGGATCAGGTCCAGGCCGGGAAAGCGACGGTTGAGTTGGTCTACTGCTTCGAGGTTGATGGAGGCGTCTTCGCGAATCGCGGTGTGGGGGCAGCCGCCGGTTTCCACACCGATGATGCGCTCGGGCGCCAGGGCCTGGTTGCGCACCAGGAAGTCGGCGTCTTCGCGGGTGTAGATATCGTTGGTGACCACCGCCAGGTTGTAGCGATCACGCAGAGCCAGGCACAGGGCCAGGGTCAGGGCGGTCTTGCCGGAGCCGACCGGGCCGCCGATGCCGACGCGCAGGGGTTGGGTGTTCATGTGATTCTCCAAGATAAAGTGCCCTAGGAACGGAACAGGCGGCTGTACTGGCGCTCATGGGCCATGCACGCCAGGGACAGGCCAAACGCGGCGCTGCCGTAGTGATTGGGGTCAAGCTGGCTGGCGTCCTGCTGGGCTTGTTGCAGCAGCGGCAGCAGTTCGCTGGTCAGGCGCTGGGCGGCTTGTTGGCCCAGAGGCAGCGTCTTCATCAGCACCGCCAATTGGTTTTCCAGCCAACTCCACAGCCAGGCGGCCAGGGCGTCATCCGGGCTGATCTGCCAGGCGCGGGCGGCCAGGGCCCAGCCCAGGGCCAGGTGCGGTTCGGAACGCTGTGCCAGGAACTCTCGGGCGGCGTCATCCAGCTCCGGTAAACCGTTCAATAGCTGGTGCAGGGAATAGCCCATCTGCCGGCTTTCCTGATACAGCTCGCGGGTTTCACGGCTGGCGCGGTGTTCCTCGCACAACTGCGCGAGGCGTGGCCAGTCCTGTTCGGCGGCGGCCTGGCAGTGGGCGAGCAGCAGCGGCGCTTCGAAGCGCGCCAGGTTGAGCAACAGTTGATCGCTGATCCAGCGCCCGGCACTTGCCGGGTCGGTCACGCGGGCTTGCTCCACGGCCATTTCCAGGCCCTGGGAATAGCTGTAGCCACCAATCGGCAGCTGCGGACTGGCCAGACGCAACAGCGCCCAGGCTGGGTTCATAGGCGTACGCCGAACTGGTGCAGCTTGGGCGGGTAGTTGAAGTCTTCGTCGCCATGGCGGGAGTGGTGGTGGCCGCCGCCATAGGCGCCGTGTTCCGGCTGGAAGGGGGCCTCGATGGTCTCGGTCGTCGCGCCCAACTGATCGAGCATGGCCTTGAGCACGTAGTCATCGAGCAGACGCAGCCAACCGTCACCCACTTGCAGCGCCACGTGGCGGTTGCCCAGGTGATAGGCGGCGCGGGTCAGTTCAAAGGCATTGCCGCAGGTGACGTGCAGCAGTTGTTCAGGCCGGGCGCACACGCGTACGACACGTCCGTCTTCAGCCTGTAGGAATTCGCCATCGTGCAGCGGCGGTTGGCCGCGCTCCAGAAACAGGCCGACGTCTTCTCCGTCGGCACTGAAACAGCGCAGGCGGCTTTTACTGCGGGCTTCGAAATTCAGCAGCAACTCTGCGGCCCAGACGGGTTGGGGGGCGATTCGGCGGTGGATCACCAGCATCAGAAAGCTTCCAGCTATGAGCGATAAGCAAGCTAGAGCAAGGGTCTTGCCAACCACGCGGGGAGTAGGAATTCCCTGTAGGCAGGCGACTTGTGCCACCTGATGGCGCAGGAAATTATTCCAAAATGTTTCATTTTGGTGCGTGGTTGGATTTATAGCACCGGATCCGGGCGCTCGGCGTTGAATTCCATTGCTTGTTGCATGAAATTTCTTTCATCTTTTTTTTTGTTTTGATTGCTTGGGACTTTTCCTACGCACTTGCAGGATTTGCCGTGCGTTGCGTTACGCGCTGTTTCATTAGGATTCCGCTCCGTATTTAATCTTCAGCGGTTTCCACCATGTACAAGTCATTTTTCTGTTTACTCATTGTCAGTTTGTCGCTCGCCATTTCATCTGCTTCGGCCAATCTTCAGCGTGCCCCGGCATTCGCGCCGCCACCTACTATCGACAACGTGATCGACCGCGCCCACGAGCTGTTGGGCACGCCCTATAAATTGGGCGGCTCTTCGGTGAAGCAGGGCTTCGATTGCAGCAGCTTCCTGGTGTACCTGTTCAAGACCGAAGCCAACATTCATCTGCCTCGCACCACCTCGGCGATGCACCGCTCAACCGCGGCCACGGTCAAGCGCAATGCGTTGCAACCGGGTGATGCGGTGTTTTTCAGGGGCAATGGGCGCGGCCAGGTCAGCCACGTCGGTCTCTATATAGGAGAGGGCAAGTTCATCCACTCGCCGCGCACGGGCAAAAGCGTACGCATCGACTCACTGGCCAACAGCTATTGGAACCGGAACTACACCACCGCCAAGCGTTTTCACACTGTGCGCTGAGTTATTCGGTGCTGCCCAGGCCTTGCCAATGCTTGAGGCCGATAAAGATGAAACGCAGCTGCTGGGTGATCTTGGCTTGCGGCGTGAGGTGCGCAGGCAGCGCTTCGGCGGGCGGGTCGATAATGTCGGGCAGGGTGGCGAACACGCTCTTGACGATCAGGTCGGCCATCACGTGCAGGCCGTCGGCATCCAGGTGCTGGAGCTTGGGCATCAGGGTCAGGTCGGCGGCGAGGTCGCTGGCGATGTCTTCACGCAGGGCACCAATGGCTTGGCGAACGGCGAGGCTGCCGCCGTATTGCTCGCGGGCCAGGAACAGGAATTGCGAACGGTTGGCGGCGACCACATCCAGGAAAATCCGTACCGAGGCATCAATGATGCCGCCCATCACGAATTCGTTGTGGCGCACCAGGCGAATCGTCGCGCGAAAGGTCTGGCCGACTTCACTGACCAATACCAGGCCCAACTGATCCATATCGGCAAAGTGACGGTAGAAACCGGTGGGCACGATGCCGGCGGTCTTGGCCACTTCACGCAGGCTGAGGCTGCCGAACCCACGGCCACACTCCATCAGATGGCGGGCTGCGTCCATCAGGGCGAGTCGGGTCTGTTGCTTCTGTTCGGCGCGGGGCAGCATTGGCAGGCGGGCTTTGTGGACAAGGACAGCGACGCACTCTAGCAAATCAGCTTTGCCAGCGTCGAACTTCAAAAGGGAGAAGGGCGTTGCGGTTCACACAAAGTCAAAGCCCGATCGGCTGATCGGGCTTTTTTCCAGGGCCAGCACGGGCTTAGCTCTGTGCTTGATGCAGTTCTGCCAGACGGTCAGCACCGCCTTCCACTACGCCGTCAGCATAAGCGCGTTTGTTGGCGCGGCTCGAACCATCTTCAACCAGGCCTTTCTGTTCCAGGCGATCACGGCCACCTTCGGCAACAGCGTTGCGTTCCATCAGGCGATCAGCGCCACCTTCAACCAGACCTTTCTGTTCCAGACGATCACGGCCACCTTCAGCAACGCCTTCGGTGTAAGCACGTTTGTTGGCTTGTTCCGAACCGTTTTCAGTGATGCTGCCGTTGTAGTCGGTGTTGTTCTTGTCCGAAGCGCCGCTGCGAGCCAGGGTTTGGCTGAAGTGGGAAGCGTCGGCTTTCACTTGTGGGGTGGCCTGTTCAGCAGCTGGCAGGGCAAATGCGCTGGTGGCCAGGAGGGAAAGTGCAAAGCTTGCGAGTATTTGGCGTTTCATGATGGGTTGCTCCTTGGGAGGGCGATAAATTGGGTACAGGGCTAATGCTACTCTTGATAAGTCGATATAAAAGTTCATAAACACAATGGTAATAATCAACAGAATTGATTGTTCCCTGCGAAGGCTCTATCTCGCAGGTCTCAAGCCCGCGCTTTTGCACCGAGGTGGGTATTTTCGACACGAACGTGGGTAACAACGGTGCGTCGTTGATGATTGAAACTGTCTGGTTGGTCAGGAAAGGCGGTTTTTATGAGGAATTCATCAATGGGGTTAAACCCCCGCGCCGTTTGTCAGTCGTAGCCATATAAGCTGTAGTCAAAACGCGCGCCGCAAAGCGCCCGCTCAGTCGTAACCTGGAGTCCTGTGCAATGACGCGCACTCGTAAAATTCTCGCCTGGAGCTGCGCCAGCTTCGTTTTGTTAATCGCCATTGTGGTGTTGGTCCTGGTGTTCTTTGACTGGAACCGGATCAAGCCGCCCCTCAACGCCAAGGTCTCCGAAGAGCTGCATCGACCGTTTGCCATCAATGGCAACCTGGCCGTGGTGTGGCAGCGCGAGCCCGATGAAGGCGGCTGGCGCGCCTGGGTTCCGTGGCCCCATGTGATTGCCGAAGACCTGACCCTGGGCAACCCCGACTGGTCGAAAGCCCCGCAGATGGTCACCCTCAAGCGCGTGGAATTGCGCATCTCGCCCCTGGCGTTGCTGGCCCAGCGCGTGGTGATCCCGCGTATCGACCTCACCGAACCGAGTGCGCAGTTGCAGCGCCTGGCCGATGGCCGCGCCAACTGGACCTTCAAGTTCGACCCCAAGGACCCGAATGCCGAACCGTCCAACTGGGTGGTGGACATCGGCGCCATCGGCTTCGACAAAGGCCATGTGACCCTCGACGACCAGACTCTCAAGACCCAGCTCGACGTCGTGATCGACCTGCTCGGCAAGCCGATCCCCTTCGGCGAGATCGTCGGCGATGCCGACGCCAGGAAAGCCCTGGAAAAAGGCTCGGCGCCGCAGGATTACGCGTTCGGCCTCAAGGTCAAGGGCCAATACCACGGCCAGAAACTCGATGGCACCGGCAAGATCGGTGGCCTGCTGGCCTTGCAGGACGCGGCCAAGCCGTTCCCGCTGCAAGCCCAGGCCAGGATCGGCGACACCAGCATCGCGCTGGCCGGCACCCTGACCGACCCGATGAACCTCGGCGCCCTCGACCTGCGCCTCAAACTCTCCGGCAGCAGCCTGGGCAACCTGTACCCCCTGACCGGCGTGACCCTGCCGGATTCGCCGGCCTATTCCACCGACGGCCACCTGATCGCCAAGTTGCATGAGGCCAGTGGCGCGTCGTTCCAGTATGAAAACTTCAACGGCAAGATCGGCAACAGCGACATCCACGGCAACCTCGGCTACGTCGCCAGCCAGCCGCGGCCCAAGCTCACCGGGGCGCTGGTCTCCAACCAGCTGTTGATGACCGACCTGGCGCCGCTGATCGGCGCCGACTCCAACGCCAAGCAAAAAGCCCGTGGCGGCGAAAGCAAGCAGCCGGCGACCAAGGTGCTGCCAGTGGAAGAGTTCCGCACCGAGCGCTGGCGCGACATGGATGCCGACGTCGAATTCACCGGCAAACGCATCGTCCACAGTGCCGAATTGCCGTTCACCGATCTCTACACTCACCTGGTGCTGAACGACGGGCAGTTGAGCCTGGAGCCCCTGCGTTTCGGCGTGGCCGGCGGCAAGCTCGACGCGCAGATTCGTCTCAACGGGCGCACCACGCCGATGGAAGGCCAGGCCAGACTCACCGCGCGCAACTTCAAGCTCAAGCAGTTGTTCCCGACCTTCGAGCCGATGAAAACCAGCTTCGGCGAGCTCAACGGCGACGCGGACATTTCCGGGCGCGGCAACTCCGTCGCGGCATTGCTTGGCACGTCGAATGGCGATCTGAAGATGTTGATCAACGACGGCGCCATCAGCCGCGGACTGATGGAAATCGCCGGGCTCAACGTCGGCAACTACGTGGTCGGCCGCCTGTTTGGCGACAAGGAAGTGAAGATCAACTGTGCGGCCGCAGACTTCGGCATCAAGTCGGGCCTGGCGACGACTCGCCTGTTTGTGTTCGATACCGAGAACGCGATCATCTACATCGATGGCACCGCGAACATGGCCAGCGAGCAGCTTGACCTGACCATTACTCCGGAGTCCAAAGGCTTCCGCCTGTTTTCCCTGCGCTCGCCGTTGTACGTCAACGGGCCGTTTATCAAACCGAATGCTGGCGTGAAGGCGGTGCCGCTGATGCTGCGTGGTGCGGGCATGGTTGCCTTGGGTGTGATTGCCGGGCCGGCGGCGGGTTTGCTGGCGCTGGTGGCACCGAGCGGCGATGAGCCGAACCAGTGTGCGCCGCTGCTGCAACAGATGAAGGAAGGCAAGGCACCGAAGACGGTGAAAGGCTAGCTGACAAAACCGTGAACCAAATGTGGGAGCGGGCTTGCTCGCGAAGGCGGTGGATCAGTCAAGAATGTTCCGACTGACCCACCGCCTTCGCGAGCAAGCCCGCTCCCACATGGGTTTTGCGGTGTTAGCTGTGTTAGTTACAGGTCCTTCAGAATATCCGCCATGTCGTCGGCGTGTTCTTCTTCCTGGGCCAGGATGTCTTCGAAGATCCGGCGAGTGGTCGGGTCTTTGTCACCGATGTACTGGATGATTTCGCGATAGCTGTCTACCGCGATGCGCTCGGCCACCAGGTCTTCGTAGACCATCTCCTTCAGCGTATTGCCGGCCACGTACTGCGCGTGGGAATTCTTCGACAGCAGGTCGGGGTTGAACTCCGGCTCGCCACCCAACTGCACGATACGCTCGGCCAACTTGTCGGCGTGTTCGGCTTCCTGGGTGGCGTGCTCGAGGAACTCCTCGGCGGCGACATGCGCCTTGACGCCATTGGCCATGAAGTAGTGGCGCTTGTAGCGCAGCACGCACACCAGCTCGGTGGCCAGCGATTCGTTGAGCAGACGCAGGATTTCCTGGCGGTCGGCGTCATAACCTTCGGTCACGGCACCGTTTTCGACGTTCTTGCGGGCGCGGTCACGTAAAGTGGCTACGTCAGACAAATGTGAGTCAGTCATCTCATTCTCCTGGTACTAATCCGGTTTTGCGCCACGCTCTGCCGGCGTGATCGCTCCAAGTTGTGAGTCCCAGGCAACGCAAAAAGTTTTATCGGATTTTACAGAGCGTGCCCCGACAGCCGCGCTTCCTCCTGCAACCACTCAAAAAACGCCCGGACCGGCGGGTGCCGTTCCCGTCCCGGTACGCACAGGGCGCTGTAGCCGGCGCCGTTGACGCGGACCTGTGGCCGGTAAGGCACCAGCAACCCGCTGGCGACGCTTTCCGATACCAGGATATTGCTCGCCAGCACCAGGCCCTGGCCGGCGATGGCCGCTTGCAGGGCGTAGTGTTCTTCGTCGTATTCGCGCAGCGGCGAAGCGGATTGCAACCAGTTTTCCCCGGCCTTTTCGCACCAGGCCTGCCAGCCCAGGGCGTACAGCCTGGAGTTGTGCCAGCGCACACTGATCAGGGTCGGGGTGCGCTCGGGCGCCAGGGCGACTTGTTCGGGGGAGCCATACACGGCGAAACATTCGTCGAACAGGCACAAACCGTAGAGGTTCGTGTAGTTGTCGATGCTGTAGCGGATCACCAGGTCGACGCTGGCGTCCTGCTGCAAATCGACGACGGCGCAGTTTGTGTCCAGGCGCAGGCTGATATCCGGATGGGCGGCATAGAAGCGCCCGAGTCGCGGCACCAGCCACAGAGCGGCAAATGCCGGCGTAGTGGAGAGCGTGAGATTGCCGGCGCTGCGCTGCGGGCGCAGGGTGTCGACGCTTTGCGCGACGTCCAGCAAGGCGCCGTGCAGGCTGTGGAACAGGCGCTCGCCGCGTTCCGTCAGGCGCACCTGGCGCGGCAGGCGCTCGAACAGCGGCACGCCGAGCCAGGTTTCCAGGGAGCGAATCTGATGGGACACCGCCGTCGGCGTGACCGACAACTCCTGGGCGGCGGCCTTGAAGCTCAACAGGCGCGAGGCCGATTCAAAGGCGCGCAGGGCGGTCAGGGGCAGCGAGGCAAACATGTGTGACTCCATGGATGAATTCAGTTCATCCAAAACAACTATTGCTCATTTGTGAGGGTGGCCGCTCGGCTCTAGATTTATGCGCAACAGAGGCAGCCATTCAGGTTGCCTGAGTCTAGCGTGTGAAGGCCTACAGATGAAAAAAATGCTTGCGATCCATTCCAGCCCCCGCGGCGAACGTTCCCACTCCCGGCGCCTTGCCGAGGTGTTCCTGGCCGCCTGGCACACCGCCAATCCCGACGCGCAGTTGACCCGCCGCGAAGTGGGCCGGGCGTCTATCCCCCACGTCAGCGAAGCGTTCATTGCCGCCAGCTTCCACCCGGAGCCGCAGGCGATGCCGTTGTCCATGCACGCCGATTTGCAACTGAGCAATGAGCTGGTAGCCGAGCTCGTCGAGCACGAACTGCTGGTGATTTCCGTACCGATGTACAACTTCGGGATTCCCAGCGGCCTCAAGGCCTGGATCGACCAGATCGTGCGCATGGGCCATACCGTGGACATCACCCAGGACAGCCAGGGCATCGCCCAGTACCAACCGTTATTGTTGGGCAAAAAGGCTTTGATCATCACCAGTCGCGGCGGCAGCGGCTTTGGCCCGGGCGGGGAAAACGAGGCGATGAACCACGCCGATCCGCACCTGCGGACCGCGTTGGGGTTCATCGGCATTGAAGACGTCACGGTGATCGCCGCAGAAGGCGAAGAGTCCGACCCGAGCGTTTTCCGCCGTTCCTGCGATGCAGTCGAGGGGCAACTGCGCGACCTGGCCGGGAGCTTCTGAAGTGTCGTGGCTTTTCCTCCTGATCGCCGCCGGCTTTGAGGTGACCTTCGCCATGGGCATGAAGTACGCCGACGGCTTCACCCGGCTGTGGCCGTCGCTGGTCACCGTCGTCGCGGCCGTGGGCGGGATCTACTTCCTGACCCTGGCCATGCGTGAGTTGCCGGTGAGCATGGCCTACCCGATCTGGACCGCCATTGGCTCACTGGGCACGGTGTTTCTCGGGTTTGCGCTGCTGGGGGAGAGTCTGACGCTGATCAAGCTGGTGTCGGTGGGCTTGATCGTCGCCGGAGTGGTGGGGCTCAAGTAGCTTCCTGCGCGCTGACATTGCTGCGAACCGGCGTCGTCCAGCGCTCCGACAAAATCACCCCGCCCAGGGTCAGCAAGCCGCCCACCAGGTGATACATCGCCAGTTGCTCCTTCAACACCACTGCGGCAATCAACGCGGTGATCAGCGGCAGCAGATTGAAAAACAGCGTGGTGCGGCTTGGGCCGAGGGTCTTCACCGAATGCATCCAGGCCAGCGGCGCGAGCATCGAGGCCAGCAGGCAGGCGTACAGCACCAGCGGGATATTCGACCAGCCAAGGCCTGCCTTGTCGGAGAGCAGGAACAGCGGAAACAACACCACCACCGCCACCAGCACCTGCAGGTACAGCAACACCAGTGGCGGCAAGCGCAGCTGCCATTTTTTCAGCAGGGTGCTGTAGACCGCGTAGGCGAGGGTGGCCACCAGCATCATCGCGTCACCCATATTCAGCCCGTGTTGCAGCAGGGCGCTGAGACTACCGGCGGAAACCACCACTACCACGCCGGCAAACGACAGCACGGCACCGGTCAGGGCGCCGAAGGTCAGGCGCTGGCCAAGGCTGATGATTGCGGCGGTGAGAGCCATCAGTGGCATCAGCGAGAGGATAATGCCCATGTTGGTGGCCGAGGTCAGGTTCGCGGCGTAATACGCCAGGCTCTGGTACACCGCCATGCCCAGCACGCCGAGGATGAAGACCTTGCCCAGGTTGGGACGAATCAGCGGCCAGTTGGCGATGACGGGTTTGAGCATGAACGGGGTAAACAGCAGGCCGGCCAGCAGCCAGCGGTAAAAACCGATCTCGGCAGGGAAAATCGTCCCCACCGCGAGTTTGTTGACCACGGTATTGCCGGCCCAGATAAAAATGGCCAGTAACGGATAAGCGTATTGCATCGAAAGGAACCAATTGCGTCTATGAGCGGTGATTATCCTTTGTCTGGATCGAAGCCTATACTTCGATCCAGCCATCCGACCTTTGTATCCAGACAACATGCTCAAGAAGTACATCAACCTTCCCGATTTTGACCAGTTGCCGGCCCCGGTGTATTTCCGGTATTCGGAATTCGAGGCCGACACCCATGCCAGTGCGCACCAGCATGCCTGGGGTTCCCTGGACTACTCGGCCCGTGGCGTGATGCGCTTTGAAGTGGCTGGCAGTCGCTTTATGTCGCCGCCGCAATATGCGGTATGGATCCCACCCAACACCCAGCACAGTTCCTACAACGCCCAGGCGATCGTCTACCGCTCGGTATATCTGGCGCCCGCCTTGTGCGAGCAATTGCCGGCGCAGCCGTGCACCCTGACCATCAGCGATATCCTCAAGGCGATCCTCAGTGATTTCGCCGAGCGTGATGTCAACATTCCCGAGAACGAAGCCGACGTGCGCCTGGCCCAGGTGCTGGTAGACCAGCTCAGGCAGGCGCCGGTGCACGATTGTTTCCTGCCGTATGCCAGCCATCCCGGGTTGCTCAGTGTGCTGGAGGGCATGCAGGCCGACCCTGGCGATAACCGCGCGCTGGCCCAGTGGGCGCAGCAGGTGCATGTCAGTGAGCGCACCCTGGCGCGGCAATTTGTGCGTGAGCTGGGGATGAGCTTCGGCGAATGGCGCCAACGCCTGCGGTTCCTGGCGTCGATCGAAGCGCTGGACAGCGCGCGCAGCGTCCAGGAAGTCGCGTTTGACCTGGGCTACAGCACGGCCTCGGCGTTTATCGCGATGTTCCAGCGCCAGGCCGGCTGCACGCCGGAGCAGTATCGCCGGACCCATATACGCGGCAGGAAGGTGTAACAGGGTTTGACTACACTGCTGGGGAGGCCGTGCCCCTCGGCACGGTAACAGGGAGAAAACTCCATGAAGATGCTGCGTATTCCGCTGTTGATGATGGGCCTGCTGCTGTGTTCCCAAGGCTTTGCCGCGACTGCCGCACAGACGGCTCAGCAACAAAAAATGACTACCTGCAACGCCGAAGCCAAGACCAGTGGCAAGACCGGTGATGATCGCAAGGCGTTCATGAGCAACTGCCTCAAGGCGGCCCCGGCGGCCAACGACGCCAAGACCCTGACCCCACAGCAACAGAAGATGAAAGATTGCAACGCCACCGCGAAAACCCAGGCGCTGACCGGCGATGCGCGTAAAACCTTTATGAGCACCTGCCTGAAGAAATAATGATGCAGAACTTTGTGGGCGCTGGCTTGCCTGAGATTGCGACCTGACAGTCGATGCCTTTGTTGGCTGACCCACCGCCGTCGCAGGCAAGCCAGCTCCCACATTGGACCGTGTTTAGACTTCTCGCTTGATTCACCCAAGGCTGGCAGACTGCCCATCCTTTAACGCCGTTCGTTTTGAGGCTGTATGCCAACGTTTTCTCAGCGTCACGTGTTGTTGTTGGTCAGTTGCGTGCTGATTTTTGGCGGGCTGCTGCTGGTTTTGCCGTTGAAGTTGCTGCCGAGCCTGCTGGCCGGGCTGCTGGTGTACGAGCTGGTCAACATGCTCACCCCGCAGTTGCAGCGGTTGATCGAAGGCCGGCGTGCGCGCTGGTTGGCGGTAGCCTTGCTGGGAACCTTGATCGTCAGCATCCTGACCCTGATCTTTGCCGGGGCCATCAGCTTCCTGCTGCACGAAGCGGAAAACCCGGGGGCCTCCCTCGATAAGTTCATGGGCGTGGTCGACCGTGCCCGCGGCCAGTTGCCGCCGTTCCTCGACGCCTACCTGCCGGCCAGCGCCGCCGAGTTCCGCGTGGCCATCGGCGAATGGCTGAGCAAGCACCTGAGCGAACTGCAACTGGTGGGCAAAGACGCCGCGCACATGTTCGTGACCTTGCTGATCGGCATGGTGCTGGGGGCGATCATCGCCCTGCAACGGGTGCCGGACCTGACCAAGCGCAAACCCCTGGCGGCCGCGCTGTTTGATCGCCTGCACCTGCTGGTCCAGGCCTTTCGCAACATCGTTTTCGCGCAGATCAAGATCGCCGCGCTGAACACCGCGTTCACCGCGATCTTCCTCGCGGTGGTGCTGCCGCTGTGCGGGATCCACCTGCCGCTGACCAAGACGTTGATCGTGCTGACGTTCCTGCTGGGCCTGCTGCCGGTGATCGGCAACCTGATGTCCAACACCCTGATCACCATCGTGGCCTTGTCGCTGTCGATCTGGGTGGCGGTGGCGGCGTTGGGCTACCTGATCGTGATCCACAAGGTCGAGTACTTCCTCAACGCGCGGATCGTCGGCGGGCAGATCAGTGCCAAGTCGTGGGAATTGTTGCTGGCGATGCTGGTGTTCGAAGCCGCGTTCGGCCTGCCGGGGGTGGTGGCGGGGCCGATTTATTATGCGTACTTGAAGAGTGAGTTGAAGCTGGCGGGGATGGTCTAGGCATTGATGTTGCCTGGACTGGCCCCTTCGCGAGCAAGCCCGCTCCCACATTTGACCGAGTTCCAACTTTGGAATGCAGCCGAATGTGGGAGCGGGCTTGCTCGCGAAGGGCGCGCCACGGTTTCAGCTAAAACTCAGTAGCCGTAGCGCTTGCTGGCCTCAATCGCCAGACCACTGCCAATACTGCCAAAGATATTCCCTTCCACATGCTGCGCATTCGGCAGCATCGCCGAGATGCTGTGGCGCAGCGCCGGAATCCCGCTGGAACCCCCGGTAAAGAACACCGTGTCCACCTGGGCCACGTCCACCGAGGCGTCGTTGAGCAGTTGCGTCACCGCATTGCGCACCCGCTCCAGCAAGCCATCGATGGCCGACTCGAACAACGCCCGGCTCAATTCCACGCTCAGCCCTGGCTCAACCCGGTCCAGCAGCACATGGCGGCTGTCCTGCCGGGTCAGCTGGATCTTGGTTTCTTCCACTTCCATCGCCAACCAGTGCCCGGCGCGCTGTTCGATCAGGTTGAACAGGCGGTCGATGCCACCCGTGTCCTCGATGTCGTAGCGCATGCTGCCCAGCGCCAGCTTGGATTTCTGTGAATACACCGAGTTGATGGTGTGCCAGGTCGCCAGGTTCATGTGGTGGCTGGTGGGCATGTAGGCGCCGCTTTTCATGCGGCTGCCGTAGCCGAACAGCGGCATCATGCCGGCCAGCGAGAGCTGCTTGTCGAAGTCGGTACCGCCGATGTGCACACCGCCGGTGGCGAGGATGTCGTCGTGGCGGTTGTCGATCTGGCGGCGCTCGGGCGACAGGCGCACCAGGGAGAAGTCGGAGGTACCCCCGCCGATGTCGACAATCAGCACCAGCTCTTCTTTCTCGATGGTGGACTCGTAGTCGAAGGCCGCGGCAATCGGTTCGTACTGGAACGAGATGTCCTTGAAGCCGATCTTGCGGGCCACGTCCACCAGGGTGTTCTCGGCTTCCTGGTCGGCCATCGGGTCGTCGTCGACGAAAAATACCGGACGGCCCAGCACCACTTCGTCGAACTCACGCCCGGCGGTGGTCTCGGCGCGGCTCTTGAGTTGGCCGATAAACAGCGCCAGCAGGTCGGTGAACGGCATGGCCGTGCCCAATACACTGGTGTCGTGCTTGATCAGCTTGGAACCCAGCAGGCTCTTGAGCGAGCGCATCAGCCGGCCTTCGTAGTTTTCCAGGTACTCGTGCAGGGCCAGGCGACCGTACACCGGGCGGCGCTCTTCGAAGTTGAAGAACACCACCGACGGCAGCGTGATCTTGTCGTCCTCCAGCGCGATAAGCGTTTCCATGCCGGGACGAATCCAGCCGACGGTGGAGTTGGACGTGCCGAAGTCGATACCGCAGGCACGGGCTGGGGATGGGTTTTTCATGTCAATCGGGTTCCGGTTGAAAAACGGCCGCGCAGTGTATGCCACCCGCGTGCAGATGCGTAGGCCGACTATCCGCTAAATACAACGCACTTGTTACCTTGAAAGCCCGGCCTTTGCCCCCAAATCCTCCCCATACGGTTGGTGGCTGCAGGATTCTGCCCGCAGCGCCGATAAACTTCTGACGCACCCTTCGGTCACAAGATTGAGATCGGTCAATCCAGACGCCGCAAACAGGCGCATGCTGTGACGCTGGCAGTGCGATATCGATAATGGATGGTGATGCCCCCGATGGACTTCAAAGACTATTACAAGATTCTCGGTGTAGAACCCACCGCTGACGACAAGGCGATCAAGGCCGCCTATCGCAAGCTGGCGCGCAAATATCACCCGGACGTGAGCAAGGAAAAGGACGCTGAAGCCAAGTTCAAGGACGCGTCCGAAGCCTATGAAGCGCTGAAAAGTGCCGACAAGCGCGCCGAATACGACGATCTGCGCAAATACGGCCAGCATGGCCAGCCGTTCCAGGGCCCGCCAGGTTGGCAGAGCCGTGGTGGCTATGGCGGCGGTGGCCAGGACACCGGCGACTTCTCGGACTTCTTCAGCTCGATCTTCGGTTCGCGCGGCAATGGTTTTGGTGGTGCCCAGGGCCGCAGTGCCGGGCGTCGAGGGCAAGATGTGGAAATGGAACTGCCGGTCTTCCTCGAAGAGACCCTGTCCAACGAGTCCAAGCAGGTCAACTTCCAGGTGCCGCAATACAACGCGGCCGGCCAGCACGTCAGCAACACCACCAAGAGCCTGAACGTGAAGATCCCGGCCGGTGTGGCCGACGGCGAGCGCATCCGCCTCAAGGGCCAGGGCGCGCCGGGGATTGGCGGTGGTGCCAATGGTGATCTGTACTTGATCATCAAGTTCGCGCCACACCCTAAATTCGATGTGGAAGGTGAGAACCTGATCATCACCCTGCCACTGGCCCCGTGGGAGTTGGCGTTGGGCACGGAAGTGGCGGTGCCGACCCTCACCGGCAAGATCAACCTCAAGGTGCCGGCCGGCAGCCAGAACGGCCAGCGCATGCGCGCCAAGGGCCATGGCTTGTTGAACAAGGCCGGGCAGCGCGGTTACCTGTTTGTGCAACTCAAGGCGGTGATGCCGAAAAACACTGACGACGAGGTCAAGGCGTTGTGGCAGGAACTGGCACAAAAAGCCGCCTTCGATCCAAGAGAATCATGGAGTAGCTAACGATGAGCAGTCCCCGTTTGGTTCAAGTGAACATGGCAGAATTCTGTGAGGCCACCGACCTGTCGGTGGCCTACGTGATCGAAATCGTCGAGCACGGCATCGTTGAACCGGTGGGGACCAGTCCCGAGTCCTGGCGCTTCACCGATTACGAACTGGCCCTGGCCAAGCGCGCCTCGGCGCTGCAAAAGGACCTGGAGCTGGAATGGGAAGGCGTCGCCCTGGCGCTCGACCTGCTGGAGGAAGTCCAGCAACTGCGGGCCGAGAACCAGATGCTCAAGCAACGGTTGGGGCGGTTGGTGCAAACGCCCTGAATCCATCAGGTGATGCTGCAGCGCTCCTTGCACGGCACCCAGTCGCGCAGGGTCAGCGAGCGAATCAGTTGCGCCTCGTCCACAGCCAGTTGCAGTTGCACATTTTCAGCCTGGGTTGCGTACTCCTCATCATTCAGGGCACCCGCATCGTATGCCTCGGACAACCGGTGCAAACGCATATCATGGGGCTCCCTGAGGTTGCTGAACGCTTCGTCATAATGCTTGCGAATGAAAGCCTGCCAGAATTCTCGGCCCAACAATGACTGGACGAACGCTGGGGAGTTGTCCAGTCGTTCGATTCTGACGGCGGTATTATTCAGGTCCGAGACGGCCACCTGGCCGGTTGCAAGGTAGCGGGCTTCACCGGGTTGTCCGGGCAGGTTAAGGCGCTGTGTCAAACCCATGCGATAGGCCAGCCGGATTTCAACGTCCTCAATGCCTTCCAGGGCGCTCAATTTTTGTTGTGGGGTCATGCTCGACAGGCGAATCGCGCCTTCCCGAACCCGAATGTCACCGCTTGCTGACAATTCCACTTCGTCCAGGCGAAACAGCCCCTTGGCCAGGTCCAGCAGTGCCGGCCCCGCCTCATCGTCGCTGGCCCCATAGGTGGCATCCCACGTCAGCTGCTTGATTTCCATATCACTGAACACCAGGGCAGCCCGATCGCCACAGCGTGGGTCGCTCGCAATGTTGAACAGCTCTTCACGCAAGCCATCGTGCTGGGCCGAGTCGAGCAGATCCCACAGGCGCGTTTGCAGTTGGGGGTAGCTGCTACGGTACTCCGCCGAGTCTTTGAGGTTGTTGAGGATGTCGAAGAAGGTTTGCGAGCCGGGTTTGTCGGCAATCGACTCCCACAGGGCGCGTCTTTGATCTATCTGCCGGGGTGACAACCCACTCATCCAGTGTTGGAAGGCCAGTTCCGGCGTGTCGTCCGCGACCTGCGCCGGTGGCGCTCCTGCCTCGACTTCCGCAGGCCGTGGCGCCCGATAGCGCATCGCGCGCGGATGCCGGCCCTCCTCTGCCTCGGGGTGGCGGGAGGCCACATTGAGCCAGTATTCAGCCAGTTGACCTCGGGCTTCTGCCGTCAGTGGGTTTCCTCCGATAAACGTGACGTTGTTGGTGCGGATGGCCGCCGCCGCCTGCTCGGGCGCCGGGTTGATCTGGGCGGCGGGCAGCTCCGTGATGCGGTTGTTGCTCAAGTCGACGAAATCCAGGGTGTGGAGCGGTCCCAGGCCCTGCGGCCATTCAGTGATCCCGGTGCGTCCCAGCCACACCCCGCGCAGGTTCGGCAGGGTGCTGAAATCCGGAGTGCGTACCAAGGGGTTACCGTTCAATTTAATGATCTTGAGCGAGGTGAGCCCCTGCAGCAGCTCCACGTCGGCCTCGCCCAGAGGCAGCCGGTTGCCGCCAAGGTCGAGGCGGGTCAGCCGGTTCATCCTGGCCACGGAAGACGGAATGGTGCGCAGCTCGCTATTCGACAAGTTGAGCCAGCGGGTGTGGTTGAAGTGCCCGAGAAACTCATCCAGTCCGTGCAGCGATCGCATACCACGTAGCTCTATCGATCCTACATGGCTGAAATCCGCGTCCAGCGCCGGCAAGTCGCCAATGCTCAAACCGAGTGCCTCGAAGGTGTAGCCGATGGAAGAACCATCACGGGCCAGGGCTTTGGAGGTCAGGCGCTGCCAGCACTCCTTGAGGCTTCGGGCGAATTGCTGGCGGTGGCTGGCGTCGCCGACGCGAAGGTTGGCGTCGTCGGCGGCGATCAGGAACCGTTGCCTGGCCCAGGCGTCCAGTTGGGTGCTCAAGGCTTGCCATTGACCCTCCAGGCGCGTCAGTTCGTCCGGCGCCCTGTCGCCCGCATGCAGTACGAGCTGTTCGTTTTCCTCCTCGCTGAAGCCGGGAAACAGCGCTCTGGCCCGCAGCATTTCGTTGGTGTGGCTCAACGGCACTTCGAATGCGCCAGGCAGGCCGCCGTTGCGCCAGCCCGGGCGGGTTTGTGCCAGGCGTGTGATGTACGCACGCATCTGCTGATTGGCTTGCGGGGTGAACGGGTTGTTGTACAGGCGGGTCATGCGGTTGAGACGGATGCTGGCTTCCACGTTTTCGGGGGCGGGGTTGAGCAGGTTGTCGGGCACCGCGCTGAGCTGATTGCTGGACAGCTCGACCTCCCTCAGTTCGGGCAGTTCCAGCAGGCCCCTGGGCCATTGGTTGATCCGAGTGTTGCGCAGCTCCAGAGTGCGCAATCGGAGCAGCGGGCTGAAATCGGGCAGGGTGCCCAAGGGGTTATCGTTCAGGCACAGTGCTTCCAGGTGGTTCAGGCCAGCCAGTTGGCCGGCGCTGGTTTCGCTCAGGCGGATGGCATTGCCGGACAGATCCAGATGGGTCAGTTCCTTCATATTCGTAATCGCTTCGGGCAGTACGCTCAGCGTCGGGCGCTCCGTGCCACCGATGTGCTTGAGGGTCAAACGTTTCAGATTGGGGAAGTTGCCCAGGAACTGCCCGGGGCTCACGGTGAAATTCACGTAGTTGAGAACCAACTCATCGACATGGCCAAAGTCGGCGTTCAGTTGGGGCAGGTTCACCTGTGCACTGATTTCAAGTCGACGCCCGGTATTTGCCCCCGCGCGGTCCACGGTCTGCCGGCGCCAACAGTCCCTCAACGCATCGGCCACCGGCTGCTCCCGGCCTCCCGGGTTTACCTCAAATGGACGCCGGGTCGTATCTTCACGGGCACTGCGATTCACCCAGTCCTTGAGTGCGCGTTTGAGGGCGGCGTACTGGTCTTCCCGGCGCGTCAATTCAGTGCGCGCATCGCTCCCGAGGGTCTCGATGAAGGCTGTGGCCTGCTCGTCGCTGAACCCCGGATACAGCTTGCGCACCCGCGTGTGGGGGCTGCGCAATTGAGTGAGTTTGTGCAGCGGGGAGCCGCCCCGCAGGCGCAGGTCTCCTGCCAAGGGTTTGCGCAATACCGGGTGTTCCAGTAGCACCGAGCGCAGCTCATCCCGGGCCAATGGGTTTTGTCGCACTCGCTGCTTCAGGGTGCCGGCGTCCCATGCCGCTTCGCCCAGCGCTCGGCGCTGGCCTTGCTCGAGGCGCGCCAGAACGGCGCCATACAAGTCGGTGGCGCCGAACGATCCGTCTTCACCCATCACCAGCACCAGCACCAGCGGCGCTGCGCTGGCCTCAGGACCGACGGCGTCGATCAGGGGGCCCAGTTCGCTGCCCAGGCGGATTTCCACCCGCAGGCTCGGGTCCCACCCCGGCAAGTTGGGCAACGTATGCAGGGCCAGGCGCCGACTGTCCGGGCTCTGCAGGGTGTCGAGGAACAAGCCTTCATAGGCCCGTGCCATGCGCACTTGCTGCTGGCTTTCGCGCGCCAGGGCGGTGAGCCTTGGTGACAAAGGCTGATGGCCACTCAGCGCGGTCAGGTCCGCGTCCGTGGCGGTTTCCAGCAACTGCCTGGCAACCTCCGCCGGCAGGCCGGAAAACCTGTCCATCAGCTGCTGTACCGGGGGCGAGCGGGTCAGGTTATGGGCGCGGTAATCCACGTCGAACAGCAAGGTCCGGTTGTCCCGGGCGGCCTGGGCAACTTCCCGGCGCCACAGCAGCGTCTGTTCGTCCAGTCCCTGTGGTGTAGGGTCGAGGACTGCCGGATAGGTCAGGCCCCGTTGCGCAACGACGCGCTCGGTGATCGCCGGGTCGGCCAGCGCATAGTCCAGCGGGTCATCGCTGCCCATTTTCTCGATAAACGTCTCGATCCGCTGATGGATGCCAAAGCGCGCCAGGCTGTCGCTCAACAGGGCAGGCGGCGGTTGCAGGTCCACATGCAACTGGCGCAGTTGATCGGCGCGAATGCCGCTGGCCAGGCGTGCCTGTTCCAATTGCGCGTCACTCAAGCCCCGGGTGCGGTAACCCAGGCGACGCATCAGCATCGGGCCGTCCCAGGTCAGGGGCTCTTCACCTTCATGCAGCCAGGCGCCCGCGCCGTTATGCGTCACCTGCGGGGCATAGGCGTCGGAGCGTGTGGGGTGTTGTATGCGATAGGTGTCGCCGTCGGGCTCGGGTTTGACGGCATACAGTTGATCGTCGAGGGGCAGCAGCGGCTGTTGGTCGTGGCTGTGCAAGCCCAGGTCATCAAACGTGGCGTCCTTGGGCAATAGGGCGGGGCTGCGATAAGGGGCCAGGTCGGGCTTCCACAGCCGTTGCTCGCCACTTGGCAAACGAACCGGCTTGAGCCCTTGTACCAACGCGGGTGTTGGCGGTGCAGCGAGCTTTTGCAGACCTTTCCCCGCGCCGGCCAGCAGTGCCATGGCGGCCAGGTTTTGGGCGACGTCGAACCAGTGCGCCTTGGCCGTGTCCCGGTCGCCTTCGCTCCAGTCGATCACGCCTTCGAAGGTTTCGTAGAGCAATTGGCCCGCCATGGCGGCCAGCATCATTTCGCCGAGCACCGGGACGAACGCCAACCCCAGGCCGAGCACGGTAGCGCCGGCCTCCAGCCAACCGGCAATTTTTTGCCCGCGCACCCGGGCGTCGACATCGGCGGTGGGCACTGCCTGTTCGCGCGCATCGCCCAGGGCCTTGTCGCGGCCATGCTCAAACAGGTTGGCCCACAGGTCGACGTTGTCTGCCCACAGAGCGCCTCTTGATACAACCATCAGGTACAGGTCGGGAGCGTCCGTCTTCACCACCCTGCAGCCGGCTTTCGGGGGGGGAAGCGTCTGGGGCATGACCGCCGCCGTCAATACCGGGAAGGCTATCTGCAGCATCGTTTGAGTCACCGACGAACGCGCCACTGCGTCGACGGCGGCGGTGGAGTGCGCAGCGGGTTCGGTAAACCGGTTGAAGAATGCCGGTTTGTCGTGTTCATTGAGAAACTGGCTGAAAAAATGCTGGTAGCTCGTGGGCGTCGGGCGGTTGTTATTGCCGGATTCGCTTGGCGCTTTGTCGCGCGCCACCCACTGGCGGTTCAGTTCGGTTTTCAGCGCATCAAGGCTGTTGTAGCGCTTGAGCGGGTGCTCCGGATCGTGGGGCAGGTAGACGATGAAGTCGGTGGCATAGCGATATTTTTCCACCGGTGTAAACACCACGCTCCCCATGAGCGCGCGGTCCATCACGCTCAGGCAACTGAACCACACCGGCTTGCCGCCCAGCGTCGGGTTGCGTTCGCCGTCGACCACCTTGAGCACCATGGTGAAGTCATCCGGGAGAATGTCCTGCTTGAGCAGCGCCAGGTACGCCGCAGCCCTGAGGGCATCCTTCTGGCTGGTGATCACGGCGTCGCGCAACCGGGCGGCGGCCGTCTCGTCGGTGGGCAGTAATGTTTCCTTGAGGTGCGCCTGGTAGCGGGCACCCACGTCCAGCGTACGGCACAGCCTGATAAAGGCGGGTACGGTCAGCGTCGGGCCGATTCTGGGAGAGGCGCCGTCCCGGTCCGGGTATTGGGTGAACCCGGAGGCAGGATCGAATGCGTCATCTTCACCTTCACTGGCTTCAAAGTTATGCAGGGCGGCCTGTACCAGCGAGACCTCCAGTACTTTGTATTGACCGGCCTTGACCCCCAGGGTGCCGAGCCTCAGCGGCTCATACAAACGAAGACAGGTACCTTCGACATCCACGGTGAGGTTGAATTGTTCTTTCAGCGCGCTGTTGAGCAGGCCTATGGCGAAGGGCTTGAGCGCCTGGACATTGGCCAGGTGTTGATCCACCGCGTGTTGAGATTTGAAGCTGGTTTCATTGAACGTCTTCAACGTTCTTCGCTGCAGCGGCGACAAGCTGTCCATCCACTGCGCCTGTTCGAGCCTGGCCTGTTTCAACGCTTCTATGCGGTGGGCCGGCGCCTGTACCAGCCAGTCCGGAATGGCCTGGCGAATGAACGCACTGTTGTCGTCGGAAGATGAGAGGGGAGTAACGGAGGGGGCATCCTGCATGGGGGCATTCCTTTGGGTAAGCAAAGGAAAAAGGCTACTGAAAACTGCTGTGGATTAATAAGTCGAAAAGCCGCTGGATAGCACGCAATAGTTAACGCATCGGCCCCGGATTACCTATGGATCGACGACTTAATTACCCCATGGAAATCCCCCCGTGTGCATCAAGCCTGCCAGCGCTTTTTGAGTGTTCGTCCATGGGGGGCAATCCGTTCAAATAGCTACCGCCGAGTGCCGGGGGCGACTGATTAAGGTCATTGCCTTAATTTCCCTATCGGTACTCGTTTATGCCAGCACCTCAAGCCTCCACCTCGCTCCTGCCGGGCGGCGAAGGGCGTCACTATGCACAGATCAAAGCCGCCATCCCCGAAAGCCTGGTCAGCGCATCTCCTGCCCTGCGTGCAGCCATCACGCAGGCCAAGCCAGAGATCCCCGGCTGGTATGCGGCCACCACCCCGGCACAGAAGGCTGCGCTGCAAAACCTGTTGGAGGCGAGCATCAAGTCTCACACTGCACTGGAGCAAGCGACCGGCAAGGTGCAAGAGGTCAACGCCTTCGCCCGGCCATTGCTTGAAGCCGCGTTGAAGGCCGCCGGGTTTGAGCTGGACGTCAACCAGGTGCATCTGCGCCTCTATGTACCGGTCGAAGGACTAGCGACAGGCTACCGGACCAAGACTTTGTCCCTGTTGCAAGCGGCCTTGAACAATTTTGAAGCGCGCGAGACCCGCGCCGGGTTCTTCGACAGTGCTTCAGGCTTTATCACCGCTCCCGGCGCGGATGGCCGTTTCGAGCGCCATACCACGACCCTGACGATCGAGACCTTCGCCCGGTTATGCCGCGACCTGGACCTGGGCAGGCTGTACCAGGAACACCTCACCACCTACCTGCTGCCCGTGCAAACCGTGTCCAGGAACCTGCTGCGTGAACGCTTTATCACCCGGCAAAAGGACGCCTTCAGAGCCGCCGCCTACGTGGCGTTGCTCAAAGGTGATATTCGCAGCGACGACTACGCGCTACTGCTGCGCATCGCCAATGGCGAGCGACGCATCAAGCACGACGGCAAGCAGGTCTGGCACCGCTGGCCCAGTATCATGGAACTGCAAATGCACGGCTGCCTCATGATCGACCCGAGCGTGGAGCACCGCTATGGCACCTGGCTTATCGTCTACATCCCCGACCACCCCGAGCACCCCGTCAAGCGCTACGAAACCTTTGCCGACTATGCAGAGGAAACGACCCGTGAGCTGACCGCTTACAGGCCAGAGGACTATTGGGACAGCAGGGGGGTTCAGGTCACGGCCCACCAACAGTTTTTCTCACGGTTCATCGGGAAAAAATACCTGGCTTACTACTACGGGCGGTTCACCGAGAAACGCGTCGATGAACCGCAAAGGCGCGTGGCCCTGGGTCCTGATCCAGCGTGGCGACAGTACTACGCAAGAAAATCGCTCACCGAACTCCAGGCGATCAACGCCGTCATAAAGTCCCCGCGACATATCAGCCGCACGCCGCAGGATCAGCCAAACCTGAACCTCAACGCCCACCCGATCAAGGGGCTGTGGATTGACGTCGACCCTTGGGACGAGCTGTACGCCGACATGCGCAAGCGCGCACTCGACGATGGGTTGAGCATGGCGATACCCACCGCTCAAACCGACGCGGCTGGCCACGACCGGCGGATGGCGCATCTGATGAACATCGGCCTGTTCACCTTGAACCTGGTGTCGATGTTCATTCCGCCCTTGGGTGCACTGATGGCGGTGGTCACGGCCGGGCAACTGCTGTACGAAGTGCTGGAGGGCGTGGTTGAACTCGGCCAGGGTGACCGCGAGGCCGGCTGGGCGCATATCGCTGACGTGCTGGACAATCTCGCGCAACTGGCGGTGGGCGGCGCTGCGTTGCATATCAGCCTGTCGCCGTTTATCGAAGGACTCAAGGCCGTCAGGCTGCCGTCGGGCAAGGCTCGCTTGTGGAAGCCGGACCTTGCGCCCTATGCGCAGGACATCCGACTGCCGGCAGGCTCGGTTCCCGACCAGGCGGGACTACATACCGTCAATGGGCGCCAGGTCGTGTCGGTGGACGGCAATCGCTACGCCGTGACCGCGCAAGACGAACCGGGCGTGTACCGGGTCCAGCACCCCAGCAGGCCCGAGGCGTATGAGCCTCAGATCGTCAACAACGGTTCTGGCGCCTGGACCCATGAGGCCGATGAGCCCCTGACGTGGCAAGGTGCTCCGTTGATGCGGCGACTGAGCCATGTGATGGAAGGCCTGAGCGATACGCAGTTGGAGCAGGTGCGCAAGATCAGTGACACCGACGAAAGCGTGCTGCGCCGGCTGTATGTGGAAAGCGAGCCCACGCCGGCCATCACACTCGATACGGCGGTGCGCATGCGGGCTTACGGGCGTGCCGAAAGCTTGAGCGGGCAGATCCTTGCGGGGTCGATGTCGATGGACCTGGGTAGCTACGCCGCGTCGTTGATGGTGGAAATGACCGGCTGGCCGCCCGGCAGGACCATCGAAGTATTTGACGGCCAGGGCACCAGCAGGACAGCTGCGTTGTATGGCCAACCTCATGCGCCCGGGACGGAACTGATCAGCATCAGCCGCATAGACCTGTTCGGCGGCAAGCTGCCGGCGTTGATCGTCGAGAGTTTGCCCGAGGAGCAGCTTAAAAACCTGCTCGGCCAACACATGCCTTACGGGGCCGCGCTGCGTAGCCAGGCGTTGCAGGCTCGCCTGGGAATCTATGCAAAACAGTCCCTGCGGCGGGTGTTCGACAGCCTATACCTCGGGCGGCCTATGCCTGGCAGCGCTGAGCTGCAGCTGTTCGCGCGCGACTTCAAAAGCCTGCCCCCGATCATGGTCGAGGAACTGCTGGAAGGTGCCAGCCCCTCGCAGCGGGCGAGCCTGCTCAACAATCGCAAGATTCCCCTGGAGCTGGCGCAGCAAGCGCGCCGGCAACTTGGACATCTGCGCTTGGCCCGGGCCTACGAAGGGCTTTATCTGGACGAGTTGGCCAATGTCGACACCGAAGCGCTGGCGCTCAACACGCTGGAGCGCCTTCCTGGCTGGCGAAACGGCTTGCGCATTGAGGTTCGCGAAGGCTCCCTGGCCGGAAGCCTGCGTGCCGGTTATGGCTCACCCGAGTCCGCGCACCGCAAGGTATTGGTGCACAGGGGCGATGGACGCTACGAAGCGTTTGACGCCAGTGGGCAAAGTTTGCATGACGTCGACAACCTGTACGGCGCCTTGCAACATGCCCTGACGGATGCCCATCGCCAGTCTCTAGGCTTGCCAGACGTTGGGCAGGGTCCGCAGTTGCGGGGCAAAATCCAGGAACATGCACTGTCGCGCAGTGCCTTGCGCAAAGTGCTGAAAATGCAATCCGCTCAACCGTTTTTCAAACCGTTATCGCAGTTGTCGGGCGGCCGGCGTGGCTACCCTTTGAGTGGGCGCGGTGGGTGGGTTTTTGAGCGTAAATTGCAGGAACGTATTCGCAACTTATACCCGGACATCACCAGCGACGAAATTGCCCAGTTGCGACCCTTTGGCAATCCACTCAACGACAACTGGTTGAGGGAGCTCGAAAGCGAATTCAGCAACCTGACCCAGACGTTGCGAACCTGGCAGATCAGTGCTCGCGAAGGCGCGTCGACGAGCAGTCCCGGGGCAAACCGGATCTATCGGGCCAGGGGGCGGATCGTCGAGACGCTTGAGGCAGCCTGGCGCAGAATCGGACCGAGGGATATCGACGGCAATGGTCAATACCTCGGCCAGGCCATCGAGTGGGAGGAGGTTGAATTACGCCAGCAGTTGCGCACCCTGCCGCGGTTGCCGGCCGACTTTGATCACGTCAGCAAGCTGTCCCTGCGCAGCATGGCCTTGACCAGTGAGGACGTCGACGGGTTTGTGTCCAACTTTCGCGGGCTGCGCAGCTTGTCCGTGCAAGCCTGCCGGTTGACCCGGTTACCGCCGGCCATTGCCAGCATGCCTCACCTGACCGAGCTGAACCTTGGGGGCAATGAAGTTGTCCTGAATTCGCAAAGTGTCATGGTCTTGAGCAACCTGAAACAGCTCAAGGAGTTGTCGCTTGAAAGCAATCCGTTGAGGCTGGCTCCGGACGTGAGCCGTATGCCTCATTTGCGCCAGCTGTGGCTTGCTGAAACAGGTCTGGAGGAGTGGCCTGCCAGTGTGTTTCGCCTGCCGCGCCCACGGCGTTTCATTCTGGATTTGCGCGAGAACGCGCTTATCCGCGTGCCGGTATTTGCGCCGGGTTCTGATAACGCTCGGATCATTGCGCGCACCACGCTCTCCCGTGAGCTACTGGGTACTGAAACCGTGAGCCAGTTCAGGTTATACATCGAGGCAGCCGGTAACGATCCGGATCGTCAGCTTCCGCCCAAAGGCCGGGCCGATAGCAAACGCTGGAAAACGGGATTGACCGAAGAGGATTGGGAATCCAAGCAACGATTGTGGGAAATGCTTGAGGACGCCTTCGGTTCTGAAGCCTTTTTCAACGAAATTCGCTTCTTGGCCAAATCCGGGGATGCCGTCGTCGAAGGCCAACGCTACCTGCCGGAACTGACCGCGAAAGTATGGCGCATGCTGGAGGCCATGGGCGAAGACACCGAGTTGCGAGAGGAACTGTTCCGCATGGCACAGTTCCCCACCGCTTGCGTGGATGCGGGGGCGCAGTTGTTCAATGCCATGGGGGTTGAAGTGTTGTTGCGCTCGGCCTATGCCAATGAGGACGCGAATGCGGTGAGAAGCAGCGTACTCAAGCTGGCCAGGGGCAAGTGGCGGCTGGATGAGTTGGGGCGGATCGCCCATGCGCGCGTGGCAGAACTGATCAGTCAAGGCGCCAGGTATACGGAGTATGACCAGGAGGGCATGTTGGTCACTCATTACGACACCGCAGGTAATGAGATCCCGCCTATTGATGAGGTCGAGATCTACCTGGCCTACACCGCGCAGCTTTCCGCCCGCCTGGACTTGCCGTGGCAGGCCAGAACCATGCTGTACCGTGAGGAGTATGTGACGCCGGCCATGGTGGAGGCGGCGTACGCGCAGGTGACAGCGTTGGACCAGGGGGAACAGTTACGCAAGAACCTGATTGAGCAGCCGATGTGGAAGGAATATTTGGAGCGGGCCCACAAGGTGGAATACTCGAGCATTTCCAAAAAATTTGAAGCGTTGCTCGACTACGAGGACGCGCAAGCGCAATGGGCCAGGGATGGCGGCTTGTCTGCCGAGGCCAAGCAGGGCCTGAGCGACACCATCGCCAGGACTGCCGATATCCTCGGTCGGCCGCGCAGTAACAGTCTGCCGGGGACCACCATGAATCAGGCAGAGTACGACGCCTCGTTTGCCGGGATCGACAACGAACTCAAGGTGCTGAACACGACACTGACCGACCAGGCGATCAGTGCCGTTTTTGGGGCTTAGAACAAGAAGTAACGCTGCGCCATCGGCAACACATCCGCAGGCTCACACCACAGCAACACTCCATCGGCCTTGACCTGGTAGGTCTGCGGGTCAACCTCGATATCCGGCAGGTAATCGTTGTGGATCAAGTCGGTTTTCTGCACCGCGCGGCAACCCTTGACCACGGCGATCTGCTTCTTCAAGCCCAATTGCTCGGGCAAGCCTGCCGCCAACGCCGCCTGGCTGATAAAGGTCAGGCTGGTGGCGTGCAGCGAGCTGCCGAAGCTGGCGAACATCGGGCGGTAGTGCACCGGTTGCGGCGTCGGGATCGAGGCATTGGCGTCGCCCATCAGGCTTGA
Organism: Pseudomonas sp. F8002; assembly: GCF_013385495.1. NCBI lineage: Bacteria > Pseudomonadati > Pseudomonadota > Gammaproteobacteria > Pseudomonadales > Pseudomonadaceae > Pseudomonas > Pseudomonas sp. F8002. The sequence goes on from NZ_JACAPW010000032.1 coordinate 263,003, forward strand.
GGCAATCGCGCCGCCCTTGAGAATCAGCGTCGGCTTGATCCCGAAAAACGCCGGGCGCCACAGCACCAGGTCGGCCCACTTGCCCACTTCAATCGAGCCCACTTCGTGGCTGATGCCATGGGTAATCGCCGGGTTGATGGTGTACTTGGCGATGTAGCGTTTGGCGCGGAAGTTGTCGTTGCCTTCGCCGTCGCCAGGCAATGGCCCGCGCTGTTTTTTCATCTTGTCGGCGGTCTGCCAGGTACGTGTGATCACCTCGCCAACCCGCCCCATGGCCTGGCTGTCGGAGCTGATCATCGAGAACGCGCCGAGGTCGTGAAGGATGTCTTCGGCGGCAATCGTTTCGCGGCGGATGCGGCTTTCGGCAAAGGCCACGTCTTCGGCAATGCTCGGGTCCAGGTGATGGCAGACCATCAACATGTCCAGGTGTTCATCGATGGTGTTGCGGGTGAACGGCCGGGTTGGGTTGGTGGAGCTGGGCAGCACGTTGGGGAAGCCACAGGCCTTGATGATGTCTGGCGCGTGACCGCCACCGGCACCTTCGGTGTGGTAGGTGTGGATGGTGCGGCCCTTGAAGGCGGCGAGGGTGGTTTCGACAAAGCCGGATTCGTTGAGGGTGTCGCTGTGGATCGCCACCTGTACGTCGTATTCGTCGGCGACGCTCAGGCAGTTGTCGATGCTCGCCGGCGTGGTGCCCCAGTCCTCGTGCAGCTTCAAGCCAATGGCACCGGCCTTCACTTGTTCGATCAACGGCTCCGGCAGGCTGGCGTTGCCCTTGCCGGTGAAGCCGATGTTCATCGGGAACGAGTCGGAGGCCTGGAGCATGCGCGCCAGGTGCCATGGGCCGGAGGTGCAGGTGGTGGCGTTGGTGCCGGTGGCCGGCCCGGTGCCGCCGCCGATCATGGTGGTGACGCCGCTGGTCAGTGCTTCTTCGATTTGCTGCGGGCAAATGAAGTGGATGTGGGTATCGATGCCGCCGGCGGTGAGGATCATGCCCTCACCGGCAATCACTTCGGTGCTGGCGCCGACACAGATGGTCACGCCGGGCTGGATGTCCGGGTTGCCGGCCTTGCCGATGGCGGCGATGCGGCCGTTTTTCAGGCCGACGTCAGCCTTGACGATGCCCCAGTGGTCGATGATCAGCGCGTTGGTGATCAGGGTGTCGACCACCTCATGGGCGAGCAGTTGGCTCTGGCCCTGGCCATCACGGATCACCTTGCCGCCGCCGAATTTCACTTCTTCGCCGTAGACGGTGAAATCCTGTTCGACTTCGACGAACAGCTCGGTGTCGGCCAGGCGGACCTTGTCACCAACGGTGGGGCCGTACATGTCGGCGTAGGCTTGTCTGGAAATCTTCATGTGTTTAGTTCCTGATCGTTCCCACGCTCTGCGTGGGAATGTCGCCCTGGACGCTCTGCGTCCGCTCTTGAAGGTCGTGACGCGGAGCGTCACAGGATGCATGCCCACGCAGAGCGTGGGAACGATCATTAATCCAGGTCGCCCATGATGCGCCCGGCAAACCCGAACACCCGGCGTTTGCCACTCAGCTCAACCAGTTCCACTTCACGACTCTGCCCTGGCTCAAAGCGCACGGCGGTGCCGGCCGGGATGTTCAGGCGCATGCCACGACTGGCAGCACGGTCGAACGTCAGTGCGTCGTTGGTCTCGAAAAAGTGATAGTGGGAACCAACCTGGATCGGCCGGTCGCCGCTGTTGGCTACGCTCAGGGTGGCGGTGCGCCGGCCCACGTTGAGTTCGATGTCGCCAGGCTGGATCTGAAATTCGCCAGGAATCATGCAGGTTGCCCCAGGGTCTTGAAGTAGATGGCGGTCGGGGTGTAGCGCCCGTCCGGGCTTTGGCAGTAGTTGGGCAATTCACCGATCTTGGTATAACGCAGCGACTGGTAGAAGGCTTCGGCGCCGGAGCCGGCTTCGGTGTCCAGGTACAGCAGCCCGCGTTTGTACTGGCGGGCGCTCAGTTCCAGGGCGCTCATCAGTTGCTGGCCAAGGCCACGGCGCCGAGCCTCGCTGTGCACCAGCAGCTTCTGCACTTCGGCGCGGTTCAGGCCATTGGCTTTCAGGCACAGCGCCAACTGCACGCTGGCGACGACGTGCTCATCACGCACCACCACCCACAGCAGCAGGCTGCCATCGGTGAGGCTGGCCAGCACGCCATTGAGATAGGTGTTGGCCTGGGCCTCATCGAAGTCGGCCATGAAACCCACCGATGCGCCGTGCTTCACGGCGTCCAGCAACAGCTCAATCAAACCCGGGCGGTAATGGGCAAAACTTTCGGCATTGACTCGACGCAGTTGGGCGTTCATCGGTGTCACTCCTTGGGCGGCGTAGCGCCAGGGTTGAGCGTCAGTTGCATGAAGGTCAGGTCCAGCCAGCGCCCGAACTTGGTGCCGACCTGGGGCATCTGCCCGGTGGTGATGAAACCCAGGCGCTCATGCAGGCGGATCGAGGCCTGGTTGCCGCTTTCGATGGCGGCGACCATCACGTGTTTGTCGCAGGTTTTCGCCCGCTCGATCAGCACCTGCATCAGCTGGGGGCCGAGGCCCTTGCCGCGCTGGTCGTTGCGCACGTACACCGAGTGTTCGACGGTGTGGCGAAAGCCTTCGAAGGGTCGCCAGTCGCCGAACGAGGCGTAGCCGATGACCTGCTCGTCTTCGATGGCCACCAGGATCGGGTAAAACTGTGACTGACGAGCGCTGAACCAGGCCTGGCGGTTGCCCAGGTCTACCGGTTGTTCGTTCCAGATCGCCGTGGTGTTGAGCACCGCGTCGTTGTAGATATCGCGAATCCCTGGCAAATCGGCGTGCACCGCATCACGAATCAAAAAGGACATGGTCGGGCCTCAGGCGATGGGTTGGTGGACGGTGACCAGCTTGGTGCCGTCGGGGAAGGTGGCTTCCACCTGGATGTCCGGGATCATTTCCGGGATGCCTTCCATCACCTGTTCGCGGGTGAGCAGGGTGGTACCGAAGTGCATCAGCTCGGCGACGGTGCGGCCATCGCGGGCGCCTTCCATCAACGCGGCGGAGATGTAGGCGATGGTTTCCGGGTAATTGAGCTTCACACCGCGCGCCAACCGCCGCTCGGCTACCAGGCCGGCGGTGAAGATCAGCAGTTTGTCTTTTTCCCGTGGGGTCAGGTCCATCGTTCAAGGTCCTTCAAACAATATTCATAAAAACACTGAAGATCCGATGTGAAAGCTGCTTTATGTGGGAGCTGGCTTGCCTGCGATGCTGACGACTCGGTATGTCTGATGTACCGAGGTGATGCCATCGCGGGCAAGCCCGGCTCCCACAGGGAACAGGGTCGACTTTTGATCTTCATGTGCTCCAGATTCTCGGTGATACAGCCTCGCGGCCCAGCACGGCCGGGCGCAGCAGGCGCCACAGAGCGATCAGCCAGCCTCGCGCCAGCAGCGCTTCACTGGCCAGGCAGCGGGCCACCAGCAGGCCGGGTAATTGGGTCAGGTCGCCGCGTACCGGGTGGGGCAGGGAGCGGCATTGTTCGAGCAGTTCAGGGTCGATTTCGCCGGTCACCAGCAAGGTCGCAAACACCGGTTGCCCGTCCAGCCCGATGGGTGAGTCGAGCAAACCGTCGGCGCCCACAATGCGCTGGCGCTCATGCCAAATCAACTGGCCGTCGCGGCGGATATCCAGGTGCGACTGGAAGTGCCCGAGGTCGAAACGCTCGCCGCTGGCGGGGCGCCCGAGGGCGACCACGTCCCAGTAAAACAGCCGGGCATCGCCTTGCAGGTCGATGCGGGTGGTGAGTTCGGCCTGGGCGGCGCTGAACACGATGGTCTCCTGCGGCAGCCATTCCAGCGTCGCGCCCGCCTCAACCGTCAGCTCCAGTTTCTGATACGCCGGCCCGCCGGCGCGGTACCACTTGGCCGCGCCGGGGCTGGTCAGTTGCGCCCACGCACCTTCGGCGACATGGGCGCTGATATCGAGACGATCACCGCCGGCAATCCCGCCCGGCGGGTGCACGATGATGTGCTGGCACACCTCGGGGCCTTCGGCGTACAGGTGCTTTTGCACCCGCAGCGGGCCGAGGTGGCGGCGCATCACCGGGCGCGTGGTGTCGCCGAAACGCGCGTAGCCGAGTTCCAGCTCGGCGTGCCAGCTGGGGGTGAACAGCGCGGTGGGGGCAGGTAGGGTCATGGTCAGTGCTTATCGTTAGGACGCTACAGATTAGATCGTAACGAGCCCGCGCACACCCTCGCTTTCCATATTTTCTCCACGCCCCTGCTGGACGATTTCACCCCGGGACATCACCAGGTACTGGTCGGCCAGTTCCGCGGCAAAATCATAGAACTGCTCCACCAGCAGAATCGCCATGTCGCCGCGTGCCGCGAGCTTCTTGATCACCGCGCCGATCTCCTTGATCACCGACGGCTGGATGCCTTCGGTGGGTTCATCGAGGATCAGCAGGCGCGGGCGGCTGGCCAGGGCCCGACCGATAGCCAGCTGCTGTTGCTGGCCGCCGGACAAGTCACCACCCCGGCGTTGCTTCATTTGCAGCAGCACCGGGAACAGCTCGTAGATGAAGGCGGGCACTTCCTTGGCTTCGGCGCCGGGGAAACGGGACAGGCCCATCAGCAGGTTTTCTTCCACGGTCAGGCGGCCAAAAATCTCCCGGCCCTGGGGCACGTAAGCGATACCGGCGTGCACCCGCTGGTGCGGCTTGAAGCCGGTAATGGCGCGGCCTTCCCAGTTCACCGCACCTTCCCTGGCCGGCAGCAAACCCATCAGGCACTTGAGCAGGGTGGTCTTGCCCACGCCGTTGCGGCCCAGCAGGCAGGTGACTTCGCCGACTTTTACCTCAAAGGAAAGCCCGCGCAGGATGTGGCTACCGCCGTAGTACTGGTGCAGCTTGTCGACTTGCAGCATGTTCAAAATCTCCTCAATGATCGTTCCCACGCTCTGCGTGGGAATGCCGCAATGGACGCTCCGCGTCCGCCGTGTGACGCAGAGCGTCACCGGATGCATTCCCACGCGGAGCGTGGGAACGATCAGGTTCAGCGGCCGAGGTAAACCTCGATCACCCGCTCATTTTCCTGCACCTGTTCCAGGGACCCTTCGGCCAGCACGCTGCCCTGGTGCAACACCGTCACGTGGTCGGCAATCGAGCCGACAAAGCCCATGTCGTGTTCCACCACCATCAGCGAATGCTTGCCCGCCAGGCGCTTGAACAGCTCGGCGGTGAACTCGGTTTCGGCATCGGTCATGCCCGCCACCGGTTCATCCAGCAGCAACAGTTGCGGGTCCTGCATCAGCAACATGCCGATTTCCAGGAACTGTTTCTGGCCGTGGGACAGCAAGCCGGCCGGGCGATTGACTGAAGCGGTGAGGCGGATGGTGTCGAGCACTTCGCTGATGCGGTCTTTCTGCTCACCACTCAAGCGCGCCCGCAGGCTGGCCCACACCGATTTGTCGGTCTTCTGCGCCAGCTCCAGGTTTTCAAACACGCTGAGGGCTTCGAATACCGTGGGCTTCTGGAACTTGCGACCGATGCCGGCCTGGGCGATCTGCACTTCGCTCATGCTCGTCAGGTCGAGGGTTTCGCCGAACCAGGCCTTGCCGTGGCTGGGCCGGGTCTTGCCGGTGATCACGTCCATCAGCGTGGTCTTGCCCGCGCCGTTGGGGCCGATGATGCAGCGCAATTCGCCGACGCCGATGTACAGGTTCAAGTCGTTCAACGCCTTGAAGCCGTCGAAGCTGACGCTGATGTCTTCCAGGGTCAGGATCGTGCCGTGGCGGGTGTTCAGGCCTTTGCCCGCCGCCTGGCCGAGGCCGATGGCATCGCGGGCGCTGCCTTGGTCTTTGTTCGGTTCAAGGATGGGCTCGAGCATGAATTCCGCCGTCGCTGTAATTCTCATTGGTCGCCCCTTTTCTTCAGCAGGCCAAACACACCCTTGGGCAAGTACAGGGTGACGATGATGAACAGCGCACCGAGGAAGAACAGCCAATACTCAGGAAACGCCACGGTGAACCAGCTCTTCATGCCGTTGACCACACCGGCGCCCAGCAGCGGGCCGATCAAGGTTCCACGCCCGCCGAGGGCCACCCACACAGCGGCCTCGATGGAGTTGGTCGGCGACATTTCGCTGGGGTTGATGATGCCCACCTGCGGCACATACAACGCGCCGGCCAAGCCGCACATCACGGCACTCAACACCCAGACAAACAGCTTGAATCCACGCGGGTCGTAACCGCAGAACATCAGGCGGTTTTCCGCATCCCGCAGCGCTGTCAGCACCCGGCCGAACTTGCTCTGGGCCAGGCGCCAGCCGATGAACAGGCTCGCCACCAACAACACCACGGTGGCCACAAACAGCGCCGCTCGCGTGCCCGGCTCGGTGATGCCAAACCCGAGGATGCTGCGGAAATTGGTAAAGCCGTTATTGCCGCCGAACCCGGTCTCGTTGCGGAAGAACAACAGCATCCCGGCGAACGTCAGGGCTTGGGTCATGATCGAGAAATACACGCCCTTGATCCGCGAGCGGAAGGCGAAGAACCCGAACACCAGCGCCAGCAATCCCGGCGCCAACACCACCAGGCACATCGCCCAGAGGAAGTGGCTGGTGCCGGTCCAGTACCACGGCAGCTCGGTCCACGACAAAAAGGTCATGAACGCCGGCAGCTCATCGCCGGACGCCTGGCGCATCAGGTACATGCCCATGGCATAGCCACCCAGCGCAAAGAACAGGCCGTGGCCGAGGGACAACATCCCGGCATAACCCCACACCAGGTCCAGGGCCAGGGCGACGATGGCGTAGCACAGAATCTTGCCCACCAACGTCAGGGTATAGGCGGAAACGTGCAGCGGATTTTCCGGTGACAACAGCGAGAACAACGGCAGCGCCAGCAGCAGGATCAGCACCACTGCACCGACCGCGACGGTCACCTTGGGGCCGGCCTTTTGCGCGGCCGTAAGCATCAATGGCTGGTTCATCAGTCGATCACCCGTCCTTTCAGTGCGAAGAGTCCTTGCGGGCGTTTCTGGATGAACAGAATGATCAGCGCGAGGATCAGGATCTTGCCGAGTACGGCACCGATCTGCGGTTCGAGAATCTTGTTGGCTATCCCCAGGCCGAAGGCGGCCATGACGCTACCGGCCAACTGGCCGACGCCGCCGAGCACCACCACCAGGAACGAGTCGATGATGTAGCTCTGGCCGAGGTCCGGGCCGACGTTGCCGATCTGGCTCAGGGCCACGCCACCGAGGCCCGCTATGCCGGAGCCGAGGCCGAAGGCGAGCATGTCCACGCGCCCGGTGGGCACGCCGCAGCAGGCGGCCATGTTGCGGTTCTGGGTCACGGCCCGCACGTTGAGGCCCAGGCGCGTCTTGTTCAGCAGCAGCCAGGTCAGCACCACCACGAACAGCGCGAAGGCGATGATCACGATGCGGTTGTACGGCAGCACCAGGTTGGGCAGCACCTGGATTCCCCCGGACAGCCACTCGGGGTTGGCCACTTCAACGTTCTGCGCACCGAACACCAGGCGCACCAGTTGGATCAGCATCAGGCTGATGCCCCAGGTGGCGAGCAGGGTTTCCAGCGGGCGGCCGTAGAGGTGACGAATCACCGTGCGCTCCAGGGCCATGCCGATGGCGGCGGTGACAAAAAACGCCACCGGCAGCGCGATCAGCGGGTAGAACTCGATGGCCTGGGGCACGTAGCGCTGCATCAGCAACTGCACCACATAGGTGGAGTAGGCGCCGAGCATCAGCATCTCGCCGTGGGCCATGTTGATCACCCCGAGCAGGCCGAAGGTGATCGCCAGGCCGAGCGCCGCCAGCAGCAGGATCGAGCCCAGGGACATGCCGCTGAAGGCCTGGCCGAGAATCTCGCCCACCATCAGTTTGCGTTTGACCTGGGCCAGGCTGGTCTCGGCGGCGGTGTGCACCGTGGCGTCGGCTTCGACGCCGGGAGCGAGCAAGGCTTCCAGGCGAGTGCGGGCCAGCGGGTCGCCGGTGCCGCCGAGCAAGCGCACGGCGGCCAGGCGCACGGCCGGGTCGGGGTCTACCAGTTGCAGGTTGGCCAGGGCGAGGCTGAGGGCTGTGTGTACGTCGTCGTTGGTTTCGCCGGCGAGTTGCTGGTCGAGGAATTTCAGCTGCGCAGGTTGTGCACTTTTTTGCAGAGTCTGGGCGGCGGCAAGGCGCACCTTGGGGTCGGCAGCGAGCAATTCCTGGCTGGCTTGCACGTTGTCGATCAGGCCGCGCAGGCGGTTGTTCAGGCGTACGGTCTTGGTTTCGCCGTTGGCGCTGATCTGGCCTTGTTGCAGGGCGTCCACCAGCTCGATGCGCGCCGGGTCGGGCTGGGCGGCCCAGTCCTGGAGCAGCTTGGCTTGTTGCATCGGGTTGGCGTTGATGAAGTCTTCGGCGTCGCTGGCGTGTGCGGCGAGGGGCAGCAACAGTAGGGCGGCGAGGATGAAGCGGTATAGGGCAGTGGGCATGGCAGTTTCCTATAGATCGTTCCCACGCTCTGCGTGGGAATGCCGCCTTGGACGCTCTGCGTCCGCTGTGTGACGCAGAGCGTCACGGGATGCATTCCCACGCGGAGCGTGGGAACGATCAGTGCGGCGGTCTTAGTTGCTCTTGACGGCGTAATCCGGCTTCTTGTCATTGCCAGGGATATACGGGCTCCACGGCTGGGCACGAATCGGCTCCTGGGTCTGCCACACCACCGAGAACTGCCCGTCAGACTGGATCTCGCCGATCATCACCGGCTTGTGCAGGTGGTGGTTGGTCTTGTCCATGGTCAGGGTGAAGCCGGACGGCGCGGCAAAGGTCTGCCCGGCCATGGCTTCGCGCACTTTGTCGACGTCGGTGGACTTGGCTTTCTCCACCGCCTGCGCCCACATGTGGATGCCCACGTAGGTGGCTTCCATCGGGTCGTTGGTCACGGCTTTATCCGCGCCCGGCAGGTTGTGGGCCTTGGCGTAGGCTTTCCAGTCGGCGACGAATTTCTTGTTCACCGGGTTCTCCACCGACTGGAAGTAGTTCCAGGCGGCGAGGTTGCCCACCAGCGGCTTGGTGTCGATGCCGCGCAGTTCTTCTTCACCCACGGAGAAGGCGACGACCGGTACGTCGGTAGCCTTCAGGCCCTGGTTGGCCAGCTCTTTGTAGAACGGCACGTTGGAGTCGCCGTTCACGGTGGAGATCACTGCGGTCTTGCCACCGGCAGAGAATTTTTTGATGTTGGCCACGATGGTCTGGTAATCGCTGTGGCCGAACGGGGTGTAGACCTCTTCGATGTCTTTATCCGCTACGCCTTTGGAGTGCAGGAACGAACGCAGAATCTTGTTGGTGGTGCGCGGGTACACGTAGTCGGTGCCCAGCAGGAAGAAGCGCTTGGCGCCGCCGCCTTCTTCGCTCATCAGGTACTCCACCGCCGGGATCGCCTGCTGGTTCGGCGCCGCACCGGTATAGAACACGTTCGGCGACATCTCTTCGCCTTCGTATTGCACCGGGTAGAACAGCAGGCCGTTGAGTTCTTCGAACACCGGCAATACCGATTTGCGCGACACCGAGGTCCAGCAACCGAACACCACGGCGACCTTGTCCTGGGTCAGCAACTGGCGGCCCTTTTCAGCGAACAGCGGCCAGTTGGAAGCTGGGTCTACCACTACCGGTTCGAGCATCTTGCCGTTCACGCCGCCCTTGGCGTTGATCTCGTCGATGGTCATCAGCGCCATGTCTTTGAGCGAGGTCTCGGAGATCGCCATGGTCCCGGACAGCGAGTGCAGGATGCCGACCTTGATGGTCTCGGCGGCCTGTACCGTCCAGGTCATGCCCATCGCGGCGATGGATGCCGACAGTGTGAAAGCCTTGATCAAGCTGCGACGCTTCATTGTGCAATCTCCATGACTCAATGATGTGATGAGGGAGTGATTGCAAAGGCTGTGCCGGGGCGCGCAAGCGTGGTGCGCGCGAGCTGTGATCGGGCTATGGGGGTGGGCGATGCACCAATGCGGCGCCAATCAACGCAGGCTGTGCGTGCAGGCGCACCCTGATGGTGCCTGGCGCCCCGAGCCTTAACTATCTAATGCCTGCGTCCGGCCAAACCCTTGAAAGTGAAGCCTGCCTGGTGCCCCCGGCAACCCAGGGGCAGCGCCAGTTTTCTTAACTTCACTCAAGTGACGATGAACATGGACAGTACTCACATTCAAGACGATCAAGCGGCGAGCACGCGCAGGCCGGTTCCCCATCTGGGGCCGGCGTTCGTTACCGATCACGATGCCGCCCATTGGGCGCATCAACAGATCGGCAACCGGCGCGAGACGGTATTTGGCGGGCTGGTTTTCAAGCGTGATGACGGGATGTACCTGCCAAGCGTACCGGTGCCCGGGACCGCCAACGGGTTCGATTTCCAGGACGAACTGCTCAAGGTTGATGCGGACAAGAACTTTCTGCCGTACCAGGGCCACCGCGTTCACGCCCTGTACAGTTCACGCGCCGGGGATGGCAGCCGGCGCGCTACACAGATACAGCAGTGGACAGATGCGCAGTTGCGCCTGGACCGCAGCTTTTTTCCCATCAACATCCTGCGGCTCACCATTCAACTGCGCATGCTGTGTACCCGTTACTACCTGTCCGGGTTTCATGGTTCGCTCATCCAGTATGAAAGCACCGGTTCTGCAGCTGAGGCGAAGTTCCTGAGCAAGTTGATGGTGGCCAAACCGACGGCCGATTTCGACGATTACATCGCTTTTATCAATGAGACGGCCAGAGCCGGTTACCTGCGGGTCATCGTTGCCAACGCCGAGTTGGGTGGAAAGCCTGGCCAATTGCTGCCGCCGTGGACCCTCAATCAAACCCTGTCGCAGGTCGGGCAGGAGGCACTGGCGCCCCTGGCCAGCCCAGTCAGCCGCCGGTGGCAGGACGCGGTGCGATCGGTCTTGCCGCCGCTGGGGTTCGCAAGGCAGGAGAGCCTCTTTGGTTTCCTGTACAAAAACCCATTGAACCAGTACGTGGCCGAGTTTCCGTCTGACCGTCTCAAGGCGGTGTTTGCGCTGACCAGTGGCAAGTTGTCACTGCCTAAAGTGCCCAAGGCGGACAGTGACTTTTTGACGTTCGGTATTTACTGTTCCCTGTCGCCCCAGGCGGGACCTGTTGTGGCGCAAGAGTCGTTGTTGGCCGAAAACTTCTTCACGGCCTCTGCGTTGGCCGCCGTGGTGATGATGGCAGGGACCGATGGCCTGGGCTTGCATTTTTACTTGCGCGCCAATGACGGTGCCCTGCTGATGTACCACTGCACAGGTTCAGAGGCGCAATCCCGGCTGCTGGCCAATCGCGGTGCGGACATCGACAACCGCCTGAAGGCGGGTTCCCTGAGCCCTTCGGCGTTTGTCCGGCAGGTGGCTGCCGTGGGGACGTTGACGGTGGTCGAGGCTGGCCAGGTCTGGGACAAGACCGGTGTGGTGGGCCCGCAATGGCGCGCACACGAACACCTCCATCAGTCCTTGAGCCCGGCCTTTGTGACCACCGACGATGCGGCGCGTTACCTGCACTATCAGGTGGGTCAGCAGCGCGACAGTTTTCTCCTGAGCTTTATCCTGCAGCGCGGTGATGGCCGCTACCTTGCGTCAAGGCTCCTGCGCCCCACGGAAGCGGAACGGGCATGGGGCAAGGTCTCATCCAGCGGCGAGTACCTGACCCGTGTCGAGCTTGAGGGCCACCGCATTGTGGCGCAGTTCCATCGTCCGCAATCCGACGTGGCCGAACTCGGTGCCCGGTTTCCTGAGCGCACCCCTCGGCAAATCGACTTCATGATCAGTACACCTGCCGCCCACACGGTGTTCCTGATGATTTATTTTTCTGACCTGATCAAGACGCTGTACACCAGCGGGCCGAATGGCACGTTGCTCAAGTATGGGATCAGCGGTTCCCGTGCGGAACGTGAGTTTGCCGAGTATCTGCACACAACCCTGCCGACTGGCGTCGTAGTGCCCCGGCCACAAGGTTACGACGGAACTCCCGAGGGGCTGGTTAAGGAGCTGGTCAAGCTGGGTGAGCTGACCGTGCTGCTGGCGGATGACGCCTGGTACAACGTCCAGGGGCGTGTCCCGCCGAACTGGACTCCCCAGACACCGTTCACCGCGACAGCGCCCATTGATGCACCGCTGAGCTGGGTTTTTTCCGACCTGGCCACCGCCGGGCGTTATGCCCACGACCGCATGCAGGCCTCGCCGGGTGGCCGGCGTGTCGGCTGCCTCCTCAAGGCTCGGGGGGCCGCGCAGTACGTGGTCAGTGAACCTTCCGGCCCGGTGCCTGCCGGCGATAGCCTGTTTGCCTTGTCTCGAGTGCTGGGCAGTGATCGCCTGCCGCCCGGCTTCGACCTGCGTGGCTGGTACTGCCGCAGCGAACCGGATGCCACCGGCATCGCCGCCGAACCGTGGTTGTACGAGGCCTTCATCGACACTGCGGATTTTGCCCAGGGGGTTGCTGCGCTACGCATCGACCCCGAGAGCAATCTGGCTTTTTACCTCTCTACGGCGGACGGCGCTCATCTTGCCTACGACGCTTCCGGTTCGGCCGAGGAAAGCCAGCTCTACCACGTGCTGCCCGATGGCCGTGTAACGGACAACGGGCTGAGAGATGAGCTGCAGGCCGCCTCCGTTACGCCCCATGAGCTGATCCAAAAGGTCGCCGCCGCCGGTGCGCTGTCGGTGTTGCAGCCGGGCACGCTGTGGGATGTGGCGGGGCTGGTCACCGACACCTGGCGACCTTACGCCCTGGCACCCCGCCCGCAACTGAGCCGCGGGTTTCTCCAGGTAGAAGACGCGGCACGCTACGCCCACGGGCAAATCGGCAGCTGGCGTGAGGGCGAATACTGCGGCTATATCCTGCAGCGCCCGGACGGCCTTTACGCGGCCACCGAGCCATTGCCAGCCAGTGATGCCGGGCGCTTTGCCCTGGGGGTTGTCTATCCCCAGGACGTCAAGGGCCGCTCACTGCTCCCGCCTCGTCACCTGCTGAAGGCCGTGTATGGCTCCAGCCGCGGGGTTTCGTTGCTGGAACCCGAGCGCCTGCGGCGCCCGGGCTGGTCGCGGGACGATGCCTGCCTGGAGGCGCAGATGTTCAGCGCCCTGGACGTGCACACGCTGATCCGCAATCGCCAGCAGGTGTCCGTGGCCTACCTGTCGGGCGCCGAAGATTGTTTGCTGGCGTATGACCTGATCGACTCTCCCGCCCAGGCGAGCCTGTTCAAGGCGCTCGACCCCTTGCCCCATCGCAGCCCGACAGCCCTCAACCTGGCCAGCGGGACACTGACGGCGCTGGAGTGGATCAACCAGGTGGCGGCGGCCGGCAGTGTGCGGGTGGTGCAGGCCAACCCGTTGTGGGGCGCGCCGGGGCTGATCGCCGAACACTGGCGGCCGCGCCTGCCGATACCCCGGCGCGAACGCCCGGAGCAGGTTGCCTATGGCCCGGTTTGCGCCAGTGCCGCCGATGCGGCTCGGGAGCTGCACACGCGCCTGGACCATGAAGCACCGACGCAAACCGGTTTCGGCTTCATGCTCAAGCATCGCGATCAGGACGCCTTTGTCTGCTCCGAGCTTGTACCCGCCTGGGATAGGGCCGGGCTGTTCGCCTTGAGCGCCGTGTTTGCCGTGGATGACGAAGGCGAGTTCATTTACCCCGCGGGTTATCAACTGCACGCCTTGGTTTACCGGCGCAACTGGATGCCACAGGGGCTGACCACCGCCGAACACTGGCTGGCGCAGCATTTTATTTCGGCCGGGGATCTGGCCAGTGCCACCGTCGAGGCCAAGCGCCAACGGGAGACAGGCGCACTGACGGGCTTGCCGGTGTTTATCTCGACACTGGACCAGGCGCTGCTGCAGGTACAAACGCCGGTGGCATCGACGCTGTTCAACCCGGTCCGCCAGCTGTCGGGGGTCTATGAAGACGTGCAGACCTTGATGGCCAGCGGGCAGCTCTCGGCGGTCGGGTTTGTCAACGAAGTGGCGAAGTTGAGCTGGTTGAGCGTTTTGGTGCCGAGCGAATGCTGGGCGTTGGCGGGTAAACTGGATGTCAGCCAGGCCCCATGGACCGCCTTCGCCAACTTTATGCGTCGCCCATTGAGCCCGCTGTTCAGCAACCAGGCCGATGCGGTGCGTTACGCCCACCAACAGCTGGGCACACAGCGCGACACGCTGCAAGGCGGGCTGGTGTTGCAGCGCAACGGCAAGTTTGTCGCGACCCTGGCGGTGCCGGTGTTGAGTGAAGACTTCGACCCGAACGTCATCCTGCCGGGCCTGGACGTCAGCCAGGCGCTGCTGGCCCCTGGTTGGAAAATGGTCGCGCGCTACCGGTCACGTGCCGCCCGGGTGCTGGGGTTCTGGTTACCCTCTGAAGAAAACGCGGTGTATCAAAACCTGTTTTCGACCAAAGTACTGGAGACCGCCCTGAAGTCGGGTCACCTGTGGACCCACGAATACCTGTTGACGCCCGACGGCTCACTCATCGGTTTCAGTACCCAGGACGCCGAGCGCAGCTTGCTGGATTCGGCCCGGCGCAACGAAGCGACGCAGTTGCTCAGCCACCTGGAAACCTCCCTGGCCCCCAACAGCCTGGCGTTGCACGACCCTTACAGCAATGCCGTCGAGCAGCAGATGCGCAGCGGCCGCAAGAGCCCCACCGAGCTGGTCAATCAGCTGGCGCGGGTGGGGACTTTGCAGGTACTGGAGGGCGGCCCGTTGTGGGGCACTGCCCAGCGTGTGCTGCCGGGCTGGATGCCCGGCCTGGCGTACGTTGCGCCACAGGCGGCGGTTCATGCCGTAGCGGATCGGCAACTGAGCCCGGTGTTCAAGCATGCCGACGACGCGGCACGTCATGCTCACCACTACACCCTGGAGCGCACCCGCCTGAGCTTCGGCGTGATGCTCAAGTCGTCTGACAATGGGCATTTTGTCGCCTGTACGCCGGTCAACGGCGATGACTTGAAATTTGCCCTCGACCGGGCGTTCCTGCGCGGCCAGTTGCCGATTGGGTACAGCCTGCAAGGCCTGTATCTGAGGCTCCCGCAGCGCGCTGCGCCCGAATTGCCCCAGGCAGAAGACTACGCGCAACTGATGGCTCCGGCCGTGGTGCTGGCGGCGCTGAGCTTTTTGCGGGTGGCACAGAGCGAGCGGTTCCTGGCGTTGTATGTGTCGTGTGCCGATGGCTCACTGTTCCGGTATCAGGCGGTGAGGATCGACCCGGACTGGGATTCCAGCCGCCGGCAGGCGGCGTATCTGAAACACCTCAACAGTCGAGGCAGCATCGACAGCCATGTGTTGAAACTGGTGGAATCCGGTGAGCTGCGGGTACTCGACAGCAGCCCGTTCTGGGATGCCTTGTTGCCCCGGATAAAGCGCCTGGCCACGACACTGGCAGTGCGCGATACCCGCATGGCCCTGGGCCCGTTGTGCGCCCACCCGGACGATGCCGCGCGCCAGGTATGGCAACAGGTTGTGCCGCTGGAGCACCAGGCGCGGCTGGGAGCGGTGCTGGGCAACGGCGACAGCGATACCTTCATCGCCGTGCAACCGGTGGCAGACCCGGGCCCCTCGATGGCCGTGGGACTGCGGCCGGACACACCGGCCTACAAGGCATTGTTCGAAGGCATCATGAACCTCGGCTACCCCAGCACATCGACCCGCTACCCGGCGGGCTACAAGGTGATGGGGGTCCAGCAGTTGTTCAAGCTCGACACCGAGCGCCAGCACCTGGCGGATCGCTACGAAGAAGGCCTGGCCCACAACTTCATTGCCCAGAAGGAAATTCGCGGGTTCATCGAGATGCTGCGCCAGGACAAGATCGCGGGGGCGCGTTACTACTTCACCCCGGTGCACGGCGCGTTGATTGTGTATGAGCCCAGCTATCACGCGGACGAAAGCCAGTTGCTGCGCGATGACTGGATCGACGAAGACACGGGTGTGGTGAAGGTCAAGCCCAGCGAGGTGATCCGCCGGTTGGCGACCTCGGGCAAGCTGACCATCCTGGAAACCGACCGCTTCTGGCAACCCCGCAGCCAGGTGGCGCGGCGCTTGTTGCATGCATTCAAGCAGGCCGACCAGGGTGTTTAACGCCGCCGCATCAGGCCGATAAAAAACAGCCCGCCAATGGCCGCCGTGGCCACGCCGATGGGCAGGTCTTCGGGGGCAATCATTGTGCGGGCCGCCACGTCCACCCACACCAGGAACACACTGCCCAACAGCACGCACACCGGCAGCAAACGCCGGTGTTCGGCACCTACAAGGCGCCGGGCAATGTGCGGCACCATCAGCCCGACAAAGCCGATGGAGCCGCTGATGGACACCAGCACGCCGGTCATCAGCGAGGCGATCAAAAACACCTTGAGCCGCACATTGCGCGCGTTCAGGCCCAGGGTCACGGCGGTCTGTTCGCCGGCCATCAGCGCGTTCAACGGGCGAGCCATCCCCAGCAGCAACACCAGCCCCAGCAACACGGTGGCGAAGGGAATGGCCAGCAGTTCCCAGCGCGCCAACCCGAGGCCGCCGAGCATCCAGAACATCACCGCCGAGGCCGCGCGATGGTCGCCCATGAACAGCAGCAAATTCGCCACCGCCATCATCACGAACGACACCGCCACCCCGCACAGCAGCAGGCGGTCACTCTCCAGCCGACCGTTGCGACTGGCCACCGCCAGCACCACGATCATGCTCAGCAACGCACCGATGAACGCCGCGATGGGCAGGGTCAGCAAGCCGATCACTTCACCCACATGCAGTACCACGATCACTGCGCCGAGGGTGGCGCCGGAGGTCACGCCCAGCAGGTGCGGATCCGCCAGCGGGTTGCGTGTGACGGCCTGCAGCACCGCACCGATCAACGCCAGCCCGGCGCCCACCAACGCGCCGAGCAGCATGCGCGGCACGCGGATCAGCCACACGATGTGTTCCTGCCCCGCGCTCCAGTCCACCTCGCCAACGCCGAAGGCTTTATGCAGCAGGATCCGCCAGACCACGTCCACCGGTACCCGCGCCGAGCCGAACCCCAGCGAGACCACGCACGAGATCAGCAACAACGTGCCGAGGGCACTCAGCAGCAGGGCATAGCGACGGGTGATCATTCGCCGTGGAACCCCTTGGCCAGGGTTTCAACCGCCAGCACGTTGTCGATGCCCGGCGTGGCTTGCACGTAGGGGATCACGATAAAGCGCTGGTTCTTGATCGCGTCCACCGATTGCAGCGCCGGGTTGTTCAGCAGGAACTGCTCTTTTTGCTCGGCGGTGATTTCGCTGTAGTCGACGATCACGATGACCTGCGGGTTGCGCTCCACCACGGTTTCCCAGTTGACCCGGGTCCAGCTGGCGTCCACGTCATCGAGAATGTTGCGCCCGCCGGCGGCGTCGATCAGCGCCTGGGGCATGCCCAGGCGGCCGGAGGTCATGGCGCGGTCTTCGCCGCTGTCGTAGAGGAACACGCGGGGCTTGTCGGCCGGCAGGTTTTCCTGCACTTGGGCGACCTGTGCCTGCATCTGTGCGATCAAGGCATTCGCGCGGTCCTGCACATCGAAGATCTTGCCCAGGTTGCGCAGGTCGTTATAGGTGTCTTCCAGGGTGGCCGCCGGGCGCTTCATCACGAAGGCGCAGGACTCGGTCAGCTCGTAGACGTTGATGCCCAACGGTTGCAGGGTTTGCGGGGTGAGGTCGCCACCGACGCGCATGCCGTAGTCCCAGCCGGCGAAGAAGAAGTCGACGTTGGCGTTGAGCAGGGTTTCCACCGACGGGTATTTGCTCGCCAGTTCCGGCAGGCCGTCGAGAATCTGCGCCATTTCCGGGGTGACCGACTTCCAGCCGGTCACGCCGCTGTAGCCGGCCATGTGCGACTTGAGGCCCAGGGCGAGCATCATCTGGGTCATGTTGATGTCGTGGCTGACCGCGTGTTTCGGTGCCTCGGCGAAGGTCACTTCGCGGTTGCAGCTCTGGATTTTCAGCGGGTAATGGGTCGCTTCGGCGAACGCTTGGGAAGTGCCGAGCAGCAACGCGAGAGACAGCAGGGAGCGCAGGATCATGGTTGGGTTATCCAGGTGATTCGGGGGTAGCCGGACAAGGGGTGAGTGTCGATCAATGCTTCAACGCCGAACACGTCGCGCAGCAATTCGGCGGTCAGCACTTCGTGAGGTGTGCCGCTGGCGACGATGCGCCCGTGGTTGATCACGTACAGCCGATCACAGAACGCAGCGGCCAGGTTCAGGTCGTGAATGCTGGCGAGGGTGCCGATGTTCAGGCGCTTGACCAGTTGCAGCAATTGCAACTGGTAGCGCGGGTCGAGGTGGTTGGTCGGTTCGTCGAGGATCAGCAGTTGCGGTTGCTGGGCCAGGGCGCGGGCGAGGATCACCCGCTGCTTTTCTCCGCCCGAGAGGGTGGCGAAGGCGTGGTCTTCAAAGCCCAGCAGGCCGACGGATTCGAGGGCCTGGCGGATCAGGTTCTGGTCTTCAAGCGTATCGCTGTCGAACAGGCCCTTGTGCGGTGTGCGGCCCATGGCGACCACTTCATCCACCCGCAGGCCGAAGGCGTCGGGAAACTCCTGGAGCACCACGGCAATGCGTTGCGCGCACCACTTCGAGGATTGCTTCCAGACGTTCTGGTGTTCCAGCAGCACCTCACCGTCAGCCGGTTTGCTGAACCGATAGGCGCAGCGCAGCAGGCTGGTCTTGCCGCTGCCGTTGGGCCCGATCAGCCCGACGAACTCACCGGCGCTCACGTGCAGGCTGGCGTCACGCAGTTGGAACTGGTGATGACAGTGCTCGTGGCCTGGTGGGGTCCAGGCGAGGGCGGTGAGGTTGAGTGAGGTCATCTTTACTCTCAGGTCCAACACAGGACAAATGTGGGAGCGGGCTTACTCGCGAAAGCGGTGGATCAGTAACAGATGCAGTGCCTGACACACCGCATTCGCGAGCAAGCCCGCTCCCACATTTGGACAGTGTTGCGTTCAGTTAGAAGGTGTAGTCCGCCGTCACGAAGAACGAGCGCGGCTCGCCCAGGATCCATTGCTGGCCGTCGTTGTATTGGCTGACGGCGTAAGTGCGGTCGAACAGGTTATTCAATTGCAGGCCCAATGTCGTGTTGCGCATGGCTTTCCATGAAACGCTGGCGTCGACCACGGTGTAGCTCGGCACTTCGCTGGTGTTGGCGGTGTTGGCGAAACGCGAGTCTACATAACGCACGCCCGCACCGGCACGCACGTCGTCAGTGATGGCCTTGCTCAGCCACAGGTTGGCGGTGCGACGCGGCACGTCGGTGGGGCGGTTACCGTCGCGGGACACGGACTGGCCGTTGACCACTTCGGAGAAGTCGTCGTACTGCGCCCGCACGATCGCAGCGTTGGCTTGCAGTTGCCAGGCATCGGGCAGTTGCAGGTCGAGGCTGGCTTCCAGGCCGTTGGAGGATTGCTGGCCGACTTGTTCCTTGAGGGTGGTGCCTGGAACGCTCACCAACAGTTTCTTTTTGACGATGTGGTAGGCCGCCAGGGTCCATTCACCACGGGAATCCCAGAACGCCTGCTTGAGGCCGATCTCGGTTTGCTTGGCGGTGGACAGGCCGAACTGCTGCTGGCTCGGGCTCAGGGTGATCAGGCTGCCAACGCCGTCAGTGCTGGTGGCGTATTGGCCGTAGACCGAGGTGTCCGGGGTGATCGCGTAGACCAGGCCGGCTTTCCAGTTGTTGCCGGTAAAGGTTTTGTTGGAGTCGCTGCCATCCACCAGGGAGTCACTGTCGATGTGCAGGTAATCGCGGCGCACGCCGGTGATCAGCGACAGTTTATCGGTCAGTTGCAGGCGGTTTTCGGCGAACGCGGCCAGCTGTTTGGTGGTGCTGACGGACTGCGGGACGAAGGGGCTGGCGCTTTCAAACGGCTGCGGTACCGGGTGGTTGATGTCCACCGGTTGGCCGGCGTTCGTCAGGTCATCGAACGGCGAGTTGCTGGCCAGGCGAAAGCGAATGCGGTTGTACTCCACCCCCGTCACCGTCTGGCTGTCGAGGCCGAACAGCGTGTGCTTGAAAGTGAAGGTCTGGCGGTCGCCCACCTGTTCCTGGTTGTGCTTGATGCCCAGGTAGCTCTGGCGCACCAGGCCGCCGTCGACGTAGTTGTAGCTCTCGGCGTTCTGCCAGCGCCGCTGGTTTTTCAGGTAGGACAGTTCGTTGGTGGCGGTGACGTTGTCGTTGATCTGCCACTCGCTGGTCAGGCGCGTCCACTGGTCGTTGTAGTGCTGGATATCGTTGCTGACGTTGTAGTTCTTGTCCCGCAGGCCCTTGTGCAACTGGCCGTTGATCAGCGGTGTGCCGTAGTCGTTTTGCGGGGTCTGGTCGCCGTAGTCGGTGGCCAGGGTGAAGCTCAGGTTGTCCGCCGCCTGCCAGCGCAGGGCGCCGCTGACGAAGTCACTGCCGGACTCGCCGCGGTCGATGAAACCGTTGCTGCGCAGGCGGTTGATGTTCAGGCGGTAGCTCAGGGTGTCGGTCAGCGAGCCGCCGCTGTCGAGGGCTTGCTGCTGGCGGTCATAGGAGCCGTAGCCCAGGCGGATATGGTTTTCGATCTCGCCTTCGAAGGGTTTCTTCGCGATGGTGTTGATCACCGCGCCGGTGGCGCCCTGGCCGTACATCACCGAGGCCGGGCCGCGCAGTACGTCCACCCGCTCAACGGACCAGGTGTCCACCGGGAAGGTGGAAGTGCCCGCGCCATCGAACATGCGCGCGCCGTCGTACAACTGCAGCACCGAGCTCTGGCCGGTGAACCCGCGTGCCGACAACGAGGTACCACCGTCGCCCGGCGTGCCGGTGCGGCTGATGCCGGTGGCCCGGGAAATCGCGTCCTGCACCGTGGCATCGCCCCGGGCGCGAATCTGCTTGCCGGTCTGGCTTTCAACGCTGCCCGGGGTTTGCAGGGCCGTGAGGTTCAGGCGTGAACCTGCGGTGGTCGGGGTTTGCAGGTCGACGCGCTCGTCGTCGACGGCGGGGGCTGAGACGGCACTGGCGGGAAGCGTCAGGGCCTGGGCAGTGTTTTGCAGGGCGAGCAGGCACAGGCCGGACGCAAGGTACTTGTTCATCGGACGATAAATCGCTTCTTCGAGACGGTACTCGCCGCAGGGCGCGGCGAGTGGGAGAACACATTAAGTGTTACAACATAACACTTTGTGCTGCGTGGGCGAAAGCCCGCGTAAGACTACATAACGCCTCTAGGTAGGGCATCTCGTCTGTTTCACGCTGAACCTGAAGCAGATTCACGTTGGCCAAACCACCGTGAAAGCACCAGGCGATCCAGTGCCCAGACCACGATCAGCGAGGCGCCCACCAGCGGAAAGACAATCGCCAGCCCGAGCATGATCGCCATCGCGGTTTTCCATTTCGGCAGGTCATGGCGCAACGGTGGAACCCCCAGGCTGCCCTGCGGCCGACGCTTCCACCAGATCACCACACCGCTGACGGCGCTGAGCAGGATCATCAGGCAAATCAGCAGCACGATGATCTGATTGACCACGCCAAACATCTTGCCTTCGTGCAGCATCACGCCCGATTCGGTAACCCGCGCCACGCTGTTGTAGTGCTCCCAGCGCACATCGGCCAGGACCTTGCCGGTGTATTGGTCCACATGCAGGGTGGCGTCATTGCGCGGGTCGTTGGCGAACACCGCGAGGGTGAACACGCCTTCGGCAGTGGTGGGGAAGGTGATGCTGTAGCCGGGCTCGACCTTGCGTGAGTTGGCGAGGTCGACCACCTGTTGCAGGCGGATACTCGGGGCTGCCGGGCCCTGGCTCATGCCGGCGTGCTTCATGTGCTCGGCATGCTCGCCAGACATCGGCATCGGCGTGTTTTCCATGGCCCACGGCACGGTCTGTTGGCTCGCGGTGTTGAGGCTGCGGGCCTGCTGGTCGGACTGCGGCACGTTGTTCCACATGGCCGACGGGAATTTATTCCACAGCTCGGCGTATTGCTTGCCCCAGAAGCCGGTCCAGGTCATGCCGCTGAGGAGCATCACCAGCAGGAACGCCGCGCCCCAGAAACCGGCGACCGCGTGCAGATCGCGCCAGAACAAGCGACCGCGACTGCCCAGCCGCGGCCACAGAATGCCCGCCGCCGACTTGCCTCGCGGCCACCACAGATACACGCCCGAAATCACCAGCATCACGCCCCAGCCGGCGGCCAGTTCCACCAGGCGATCACCGACGGTGCCGATCATCAACTCGCCATGCAGCGCGCGGGCGATGGCTTGCAGGTTGTACTTGGCGTCCTGTTCGCCGAGCACGGTGCCGCGATACGGGTCGACGAATACAGTCACTTCGCGCCCGTCGTTGTGCATCACGAATTGCGCGCTGCTGGTGGCGTCGGCAGGTGGCAGGTACTTGCTGATCTTGCCTTGTGGATAGGCAGCCTGGGCACGTTGCAGTTGCTCGTCGGCACTCAGCGCGTGTTCGGCGCTTTGCACGGTCAGCAGGTTGCCGTACATCAGCGGGTCGAGTTGGGGTTTGAACAGGTAGATGATGCCGGTCAGGGCCAGCAGCACCATGAACGGCGCGACAAACAGCCCGGCGTAGAAATGCCAGCGCCAGGCCAGGTTGTAGAAGGAAATCTTCGGTGGGTTCATCAGGGTGCTCCGCAAAGGCTTGGATTTTTTGTGTTATCGAGGACGCCATCGCGGGCAAGCCCGCTCCCACAGGGGAATGCATTGCAACTGTGGGAGCTGGCTTGCCTGCGATGCGCTTAGAAGCTCATGTCCACCTTGGTCCAGAGCGTGCGCCCCGGTTCCTTGATGGCTTGCGGGTCATTGGCCGGGTAGCCGAACCCGGCGTTGCCGGCCAGGTTCAGGTGCTCGGCGTACGCCTTGCCGAACAGGTTGTCGACGCCGGTGCTGACCTTGAAATTCTTGTTGATGCGATACGCCGCGTTCAGCGAAAACACGCCAAACCCCGAGCTTTTGTCGAAGTCCTTGCCCACCACGTTGCCCTTGTTCTGGTCGATGCGGTTTTGCGCCGCGACCACCCGCCACAAGGCGCCGGCGCTCCAGTCGTCCTGGCTGTAGGTGAGCCCGAAGCGCGCATCCAACGGTGGGATCTGCGGCAGCGGTTTGCCGTCGCTGGTGTTCTTGCCCCAGGCGTAGGCGAAGGTGGCATCGGCCTTCCAGTTGGCGGTCAGCTTGTAGGCTGCGCCCAATTCACCGCCCATGATTCGCGCGTCCACATTGCGCGCCTGGGAGGTGGTGCCCATCATTCCCGGCTGGTAGTCGAACAGGATGAAATCACGCACCTGGCCGACGTAGCCCGAGGCCCAGGCATCGAGATCGGCGGATTTGTATTGCAGGCCGAAATCCAGCTGGGTGGTTTTTTCAGGCTTCACACCGTCGAAGGCATTCACGGAACCGACCGACCCGGTGTCGGGAGAAAACAGCTCCCAGTAATCAGGGAAACGCTCCGAATGCCCAAGCCCTGCGTACAGGGTGGCAGGGCTGTCCGCCAGATCGTGCTCGTAGCGCACAAAGCCCGACGGCAGCGTATCGGCGCGGGTTTTACCGGCGGTGGGGTTGGGGCTGCTCATCATCCCGGAGCTGATGGTTTGCCGGAAATCCTTGGCCGAGGCGCGGTCGACGCGGGCGCCGGTGATCAGCCGGTCGCGGTCGGCGGCGTACCAGGTCAGTTCGCCGAACACCCCGTAGTTGTGGAAGTTGGCGTCCTTGCTGCGGGGCAGGTCCTTGTAGGTGTCGACGCCCATGGCGCTGCGTTCGCGGTGTTCGTTGGTTTGTGCATCAATGCCGCTGATCAACTGCACATCGGCCCAGCGCCAGGTGGCCTTGATACGGGCGCCGAGGGTGCGGCGGTCGACGTTGGCCGCCATGGGCCCGGCCATCATCCCGGTGCCCGACGGGACGCGCAGGGTGTAGTTGTCCATCACGTGGTCGGCGTAGTTGTAGTAGACCTGCGCTTCGACCTTATCCAGCACCTCGCCGATGTTCGATTTCTCGAAGCGCAATCCGAGGCTCTCGCGCAAAAACTGCGAACCGTCCATGCCACGCCCGGCGTAGCGGGCTTCGCCATCGCCACGGCCGGCGGTGAGTTCCAGCAGGGTGTCGGCGTCCGGGGTCCAGCCCACGGCCACGTCGCCGTTCCACTTGTCGTAGCGCGAGGCGACGGTGTCGTTGTTGCCGTCCTTGTAGTCATCGGCGTGGGCCTGGTTGCCGATCACCCGCACATAACCCAGCGGCCCGCCGGCTGCTGCGTCGACGACTTTGTCGAAACGCCCGTTGGAGCCCGCCAGGATGCTGGCGTTGACCCGCGTGCCCAGCTCGCCGAATTGCTCGGGCTCGCGCTCGAACAGGACCGTGCCGGCTGAAGCGCCCGGGCCCCAGAGCACGGTTTGCGGGCCTTTGATCACGGTGAGCTTGTCGTAGGTTTCCGGTGAGATATAGGAGGTGGGCGCATCCATCCGGCCGGGGCAGGCGCCGAGCATCATGCTGCCGTTGGTGAGGATGTTCAGGCGTGAGCCGAACATGCCCCGCAGCACCGGGTCGCCGTTGGTGCCGCCGTTGCGCACCAGGGCGAAGCCGGGGATGGTCTTGAGGTAGTCGCCGCCATCGCTGGCGGGCACCGGTTGGCGCGGGTCTTTCGGGTTGGTGACGACGGTCAGTGGTGAGCTGGGGGCAATGGCGGTGATCACCGTCGGGCTCAGTTCGTTCTGGTCGACAGGCTCGTCGGCGTGGACCTGAGGAACCAGCAGCGCGCCACACAGAACGGCGAAAACGGGAGTACATCCCAAACGGGTGTCAGCAGAAAACCTGGACATGAAAAATTCCATCATTCATTCGTAAACAACACGGCCAGCAGCCTGCGGCTGTCTGTCTAAAGTCGGCCGGGGTGAAGTAACGGTGTGAAGTGCTTACGCGATGATGGGCGGGGCGCGGCTGCGGGCGCCGGGGAACACGGTTTGCCGGGCATGGCCCAGGCGTGGGGCGGGGGTCAGGGCGTTGGCGGGCGGCGGGCTGCCGAGGGTGACAAACGACACGCTGCCAGGCAGCGCCGGGCAACTGAAGAGCAGGCTGCAATAGCCGCACTTTTCCCAGAGCACGTGGTGTTCGTCGGGTGCTTTGTGGTGATCGGTCGCAGGCTTGGCGGCGCCATGGCAGCTCGGCGCGTCCATGGACATTTCCATCGACATGCCGGCGTGATGATCCATCGGCATCGCTTGGGAAATCAGCGGACCGATAAAGATCATCAGCATGGCGAACAGGCTGATCCAGCTGCCGCGCATAAGGCCTACAGGCTTACGGCGGTGCGGGGACAACCTGGCGCGTGGGGCGCCCATCGAGGTTTATCTATTGGGCGTGCATGTGTTCGTGGCCGGCCATGGGCGGCTGCTTCTGCACTGACACTTCCACCTTCACTGGCCCGGCCTTTTCAAAGTTCAGGGTCAGCGGGAAATGCTGGCCGTCGCGCAAAACGCTGCGGTCCTTCAGGTCCAGCAGCATCACGTGGTAGGCCATGGGCGCGAACGTCAGGTCACCTTTGGCCGGCACCGCGACGCTGGTCACCTGCTGCATCTTCATCAGATCGCCCTGCATCACATGCTCATGCAGTTCGGCCTTGGCGGCCACGGGCGTGTCGACGCTGAGCAAGCGATCCGCATGCTCGCCCTGGTTATGAATCACGAAATACGCCGCGACGGTCGGCGCATTGGGCGGCAGTTCCTGGGACCAGGGTTCGCTGACCTCCAGTTCGCCGACCTTGAAGTCTTCGGCATTGGCGGCAGCACACACCGGCAGCAACAACGCAGCCAGAAGCAGGGAAGATTTGAGCATGGCAGTTCTCCAGAACGGTTCTAAACGCAGTTCACTTGCGAAGAAATCAGACCGTTGGAGAGGCGCGGGGGTTGAGGCTCGGCCATTGCTGGCGCGGGGTGGGGGATTGCAATGACGGCGGCGGCAGGTCTTGCACCGCGTCGAATCGAGCAAAGAACAGGCTGGGTGTGTGCCCAGGCAGCGCGACCAGAGGTGCCGAGCCGGAGCAGCACCAGCAATGCTGCATGGTGGAGTGATCGTCCTGCTGCGGCGCCGGTATCTCCAGCTTGCCCAGGGCAATGGCTGTCAGTTTCGTGCCGTTGGAGGAGCAGAAACTGCCCCACAGCAATTGCTTGACCGGGTCATCCGCCTGCTGCATCGCACTCGCCAGCGGCATGGCAAAGGCGTTGAACAGCACTGCAAGGCAGGCGATCCAGGCAATTGCAAAGCGTTGACGGGCCATGGCGGACAATCCGTAGGGTTAAGCGATCAGGTGGGTATTTAGCCTGATCGGGGAGGATAAGTAAAAAGGGGCGGTGTGGTTTGGTGTCGCAGTGCTATCAACCAGCTGTGGCGTGCAGCTTCAGGCCGAGCGCTTTCATGACCTTCATGATAGTCGCGAACTCGGGATTGCCAGTGCTGGAGAGGGCTTTATATAAACTTTCGCGTCCGAGGCCTGCGTCGCGGGCTACTTGAGTCATGCCTTGGGCGCGGGCGATGTTGTTGAGGGCTGAACGAATAAGCAGTCCGTCACCGGCATCCTCCTCGAAGCACGCTTCAAGATACTCGGCCATATCTTCAGGAGTCTTGAGGTGTTCCGCTATGTCGAAGTCTGTAAATTCAGTCATGGCTTACTCCTTTTTTTCAAAGTCTGCTGCAATTTGCTTAGCGCGCTGGATATCGCGTTTCTGCGTTGATTTATCGCCGCCTATCAACAACAGGTAAACCACCTCCTCTCTACGAGTGAAATAAACCCGGTATCCAGGACCGTAGTGGATGCGCATTTCCGAAACGCCATTTCCTACTGTCTCACAGTCTCCGAAGTTGCCTGATTGTGCGTTATTCAACCTTGCCAGTACGCGTGCACGGGCCGGTTTATTGTTTAACGAATCAAGCCACTCCAGGAAATGCTTGGATTTCTTGAAGTGAATCATCTTGGATCGTATTCCTTGGGATACAGAATGACAAGTCACGATGCTCCGCAAAAGCAGTGCATCCCCATCGCAGACTCTGGTGCAAAACTGCGGGAGGGGAGCTTAGGGCGAGGGCTTTTGGCTGAACCAGCCGGCTGGTTCGGAGGGGGGTGTAAGGCGAATCAGTTTTTAAAGCGAGGTTGTCAAAAGGATGTCGATGATTGAGGCGCTTTCCTATGAGGTCATTGCACCTTGCGATACAGGCGACTCGGTCTTCCTGCTGGAACGAGGTGATGCTATCGCAGGCAAGCCAGCTCCCACAGTTTGGATTGTGTTCGATTCGAATGTGGAGGCCCTCCACAGAAATTTCCGACAGTGATTGGCGGTTGTCTCTAGGAAACTCAATCTCTAGTCTCCGAACACCACTGCAAACTCAGTGGTCGGGCGTCGCGGCCCGGATTTCTTCAGACGCAAAAGCGTCATCGTGTCCTTTCAGTTGGCGCTTTTTTATCGTCTACTGTGCGGCGCTATGGTGGCTGTGCGCGGGATACCTTCGGGTATGCCGGTGTTCTGGAGAGCCGGTCCGCGAACCCGCGTTCAGCTACCACCCCCATCGCATCGCGGCGATCAGTGGTAGCTCCTTTGTACTTCTCCGGAGCTTCACAATGATTAAACCTACCCCCAATCCCCCTTTTCGGCTGTTCACCGTAGCCGACGGAATCAGCACCGAAGACCTGTTGGTCAACCTCATTGAAACACTCGCCTCGGCCAATGCGCTGAGTTGCGACTTGGCGTTTAGCCTGGAAGGATCGAAGCGAGAGGAGTTGTTGGGCGTCGCTCAGTTGATCGAGCTGGCGGAGTTACTGGCTGATCGGGTGCACGATGCAGCCGGACAGACGGCTGCCGCGAGGAGCTAACAGCGCGACGCAGGTTAGTGTGGGAGCTGGCTTGCCTGCGATAGCATCGCCGCGGTGTATCTGAATGACCGTGTCGTTTGCATCGCAGGCAAGCCAGCTCCCACCTTTGTTTCGTGTTGCGTCATACAGACTGGAATGCTTCCAGTACCGAGTTGACTGTCGTGAATGCCCTATCCACCTGCGCCAACACCGGCCGCCTCAACACCAACACCGGCACCCCCCGCTCCCGCGCCACTTCCAGCTTCGGCTCGGTAGCCGTGCTGCCGCTGTTCTTGCTGATCAGCACATCAATCTGCCGCCGCTCAAACAATGCCCGCTCATCCTCGATCAAAAACGGCCCACGGGCGCCAATCACTTCGCAGCGCTCATTGCCGGGGTACACATCCAGTGCGCGCAGTGTCCAGAACTGCTCGGCGGGGATTTCGTCGAGGTGTTGCAACGGTTCCCGGCCCAGCGTGAACAGTGGTCGCTTGAAGGGTTTCAGGGCTTCAATCAACTCCGCCCAGTCACTGACTTCGCGCCAGTCATCACCGGCCTGTGGCTGCCACGCCGGGCGGCGCAGGGCCCAGCAGGGAATGTTGCATAAACCTGCGGCACGGGCGGCGTTGGCGCTGATCTGTGCGGCATACGGATGGGTCGCGTCCAGCACCAGCTCGATACCTTCATCGCGAATGAACTGCGCCAAACCTTCCGCGCCGCCATAGCCACCGACGCGCACCTGGCACGTAAGGTCGGTGGGAACGCGGCCAACACCCGCCAGGCTGTAGATATGCTCGGGCCCCAGTGTGCGGGCGATGGCCAGGGCTTCCGTCACGCCGCCCAACAGCAGGATGCGTTTCATAGCGGCTTGATCACTTCCAGCAGGGTGATCGGCAGCGCCTGGCGCCAGGTATCAAAGTCCCCCAGTGGCTGGGCCTGGGCCACATGAATGCGGGTCAGCTCGCCGCCGTGTTGTTCGCGCCAGGCCATCAGGGTCATTTCACTTTGCAGGGTCACGGCGTTGGCCACCAGCCGGCCGCCCGGACGCAGGTGTTGCCAGCAAGTGTCGAGCACGCCGTCGCGGGTGACGCCGCCGCCGATGAAGATGGCGTCGGGCGCTTCCAGCCCGTTCAGGGCGTGGGGCGCGGTGCCGCGAATCAACTGCAGGCCTGGGACGCCGAGTGCATCACGGTTATGTTCGATCAACAGTTGCCGGCCTTTATCGGCTTCGATCGCCAGCGCTCGGCAGCTGGGGTGGGCGCGCATCCATTCGATCCCGATGGAGCCGCTGCCCGCGCCCACGTCCCACAGCAGTTCACCGGGCATCGGCGCGAGGCGGGCGAGGGTCATGGCGCGCACGTCGCGCTTGGTCAGTTGGCCGTCGTGCCTGAAGGCCGAGTCCGGCAGCCCTGCCAGGCGTGACAGGCGCGCTGTGTTGGCGTCGGCCACGCAGTCGATGGCCAGCAGATTCAACGCGGCAATCGGTTCGCCAGGCCAATCCCGGGCGATGCCGTCGATGCGGCGCTCATCCGGCCCGCCGAGGTGTTCAAACACACTCAGGCGACTTGCGCCAAACCCGCGCTCGGCCAATTGTGTGGCAATCGCCGCCGGGCTCTGGCCGTCATTGCTCAGCACCAGCAAACGCACGCCGCTGGCCAGATGCGCATTCAGCGCCGCCATCGGCCGGGCAACCACCGACAGCGTCACTACCTCTTGCAACGGCCAGCCCAGACGCGCCGCCGCCAGGGACACGGAAGAGGGCGCCGGCAGAATCAGCAGCTCATCCGCCGGCACCTGCCGCGCCAGGCTCGCACCCACGCCATAGAACATCGGGTCGCCGCTGGCCAGCACGCACACCGCTTCACCACGCCTGGCCAGCACCGGCTCCAGGGAAAACGGGCTGGGCCACACCTGGCGTTCGCCACGGATGCACACCGGCAACAAGTCCAGCTGGCGTTGCCCGCCAATAATGCGCGAGGCGCGCAACAGGGCGTGCCGGGCGTTTCTGCCCAGGCCCTTGAAGCCGTCTTCACCGATGCCTACTACCGTCAGCCAGGGCGACATATGAATTCCTTGAACGACATCCGACGGGCAGGCTTTTCATGCCGCCGGACAAAGCAGGCATAATACCGCGCCTTTACCCGTGAACCGGTAGCCCCGTGAAACCAATACCACCGTCCAATACCTTGCGCCCCTCGGCCTGTCCGGGGTTGCTGCGTATTGTCCAGGCGTTGGATGGCGGGATTTGCCGGATCAAACTAGCGGGCGGTTCGATCCGCGCCGAGCAGGCGTTTGCCGTGGCCGACGCCGCCCAGGCCCATGCCGGCGGGGTGATCGAGGCGACCAACCGCGCCAACCTGCAGATTCGCGGGATCGGCGCCGAACAGGATGCATTGATCGCCGCCTTGCTGGCCGCCGACCTGGGCCCCAAGCGTGCCGCCGGTGATGATGTGCGCAACCTGATGCTCAGCCCCAGTGCCGGCATTGACCGCGAGATGCTGTTCGATACCCGACCGTTGGCCGACCAGATCCTCACCACCCTGGAAACCCACCCGCGTTTCCATGAGCTGTCGGCCAAGTTCGCCGTGCAACTGGACGGCGGTGAAGCCCTGGCGATGCTTGAGCATCATCACGACCTGTGGCTGTCAGCCTTCGATGCCAATGGCAACACGCTGTTGGCATTCGGCCTGGCAGGCTGCCCGGCGCGGGATGCGCCCTTGGCGGCGGTACCTTTGGCGCAAGGGCATGCACTGGTGGTGGCGGTGCTGGAGCGGTTCCTTGAACTGGCCCGGCCTGATCAAACCCGCATGCGCCACCTGCTGGCTGAAACCGCTGTGGATAACTTTTTGCGGCAGCTGAATATGCCATTGCAGCCGGTTGATGGCTTTTCCAGGCACTCCAACCCCGCGCCGCTGCACCTGGGAAGTTATCCACAGCGCCAAAAAAACCAGGTCTACGTCGCCGCCGTCGCACCCTTGGGCCGCCTGGATTCGGCGATGCTCAGGGGCGCTGCGCAACTGGCCGTCGACCATGGCGACGCCACCTTGCGTGTCACGCCATGGCAAGGCCTGCTGCTGCCCAATATCCAGGATGCGGCGGCTGTCACCGAACGCCTCGAACAGCTTGGCTTTTTGTGTTCGGTGGACCAACCCCTCGCACGGATGATCGCCTGCACCGGCGCCGGCGGTTGCGCCAAAGGCCTGTCCGACACCAAGGCCGACGCCGTGCAACTGGCTGCGCTTGCGCCCGGCCACAGCGTGCACCTGTCCGGCTGCCCGCGTTCCTGCGCGGCCGCACACACCGCGCCGGTCACCCTGCTGGCGGTAAGCCCCGGCCACTACGACCTCTATTTTCGCGACGCAGGCCTGCCCGGTTTCGGCCGCCTGCACGCGCGCACTCTTTCTATTGAAGCGGCGGGCGCCTTGTTGCGCGCTCACCCACGGAGCAACACCGATGATTGATTACATCCGCGACGGTCAGGAGATCTATCGCAACTCCTTCGCGATCATTCGCGCAGAAGCCCGGCTTGATCGCATCCCTGCCGACCTGGAAAAACTCGCGGTGCGGGTGATTCATGCCTGCGGCATGGTCGACGCCATCGACGGCCTGCAATTTTCCGAAGATGCCGGCAAGGCCGGGCGCGAAGCCCTGGCCGCTGGCGCGCCGATCCTGTGTGATGCGCGGATGGTCTCCGAAGGCGTGACCCGTACGCGCCTGCCGGCCAACAATCAGGTGATCTGCACCCTGCGCGACGACAGCGTGCCGGCGTTGGCCCGCGAGCTGGGCAACACCCGTTCCGCCGCCGCCCTGGAGCTGTGGCGCCCGCACCTGGAAGGCAGTGTGGTGGTGATCGGCAATGCGCCGACAGCGCTGTTTTACCTGCTGGAAATGCTCGACGCCGGCGCGCCAAAACCTGCACTGATCCTCGGGTTCCCGGTGGGCTTTGTCGGCGCCGCCGAATCCAAGGCGATGCTGGCGGCAGACAGCCGCGGCGTACCGTTCGTGATCATGCAGGGCCGCCTCGGCGGCAGTGCGATGGCCGCCGCCGCGGTCAACGCCTTGGCCACGGAGGTCGAATGATGCCGGCACGCGGACGTTTGATTGGCCTGGGCGTAGGCCCCGGCGATCCGGAACTGATTACCCTCAAAGCCCTGCGCCTGCTGCGCGAATCGCCGGTGGTGGCGTACTTCGTGGCCAAGGGCAAGAAGGGCAACGCCTTCGGCATCATCGAAGACCATTTGGTGCCGCAGCAAACCCTGATGCCGCTAGTGTACCCGGTGACCACTGAAGTGTTGCCGGCGCCGCTGTCCTACGAGCAAGTGATCAGCGATTTCTACGACGCCGCCAGTGTCGACGTTGCGGCACACCTGGACGCGGGGCGCGATGTGGCGGTGATCTGTGAAGGCGACCCGTTCTTCTACGGCTCCTACATGTATTTGCACGACCGCCTGGCCGAGCGCTACGAAGCCCAGGTGATCCCGGGTGTGTGCTCGATGCTCGGTGGCGCCTCTGTACTGGGCGCACCGTTGGTGTACCGCAACCAGAGCCTGTCGGTGCTTTCCGGCGTGCTGCCCCATGACGAACTCAAGCGTCGCCTGGCGGATGCCGACGCGGCGGTGATCATGAAGCTGGGACGCAACTTCACCAAGGTGCGTCAGGTACTGGAAGAATTGGGATTGGCGAGCCGGGCGTTGTACGTCGAGCGCGCGACCATGGCCAATCAGAAAATCGTCGCTCTGGATCAGGTCGATCCGACGTCCTCGCCGTATTTCTCGTTGATCATCGTTCCCGGTGAAAGGTGGCAAGGCTGATGACGGCTCCCGCGATTGTCATCCTGGGGCAGGGCAGCCTCGCCACGGCCCGCGCTATCCAGCAGGTGTATCCCGACGCACTGATCCACGGCCTGGCCGGGCGGGTCGAGGGCGCAGATCAGGCCTATAACGAATTCGGCGCCACAGTGCGCCAGTTGTATCAACAGGGCACGCCGATCATCGCCCTGTGTGCCGCCGGGATTGTGATCCGCACCCTGGCGCCGCTGTTGCTGGAGAAGGGCATCGAGCCTGCTGTGCTGGCCGTCGCCGAAGACGGCAGCGCGGTGGTGCCGTTGCTCGGTGGCCTCGGTGGCGTGAACGTGATGGCGCGGGAAATCGCCGCGGCCCTGGACGTTGCCGCCGCGATCACCACCAGTGGCGAGCTGCGTTTTGGTACCTGCCTGCTTAACCCGCCCCATGGTTATCAGCTGGGGGATCTGGAACTGGGCAAACGCTTTGTCTCGGATTTGCTGGCTGGCGAATCAGTACGCATCGAAGGCGCGGCGCCGTGGCTGGATCAGGCCAATTTGCCCCAGGATCAACAGGCGCGCCTGGCGATTCACGTCGGCAGTGCCGAGCGCACACCTGCGGCCAATGAGTTGCTGATTTATCCGAAGACGGTGTTGGTTACCTGCCAGCCGGGGCCGCAACTGGCCGGGCGAATTCGTGCGGCGTTGCAGGGTGCCGGGCTCGCCGTGCAGTCCCTGGCTTGCCTGCTGGCGGCTGAAACGGAGATGGCCGATTCGTCATTGCACGAAGCGGCGTTGGAGCTGGGCGTGCCATTGCGCTTCGCCGATCTGGCGCCTCAGGCGGACATCGCGATCACGGTGGCCGAGGCTCCTCTGGACCTGTCCCTGATCGGTCGTCCCCGTGGCCGCCTCGCGGTGATCGGTCTGGGCCCCGGCGCTGCCGAACTGATGGTACCGGCAGTAAAAGCCGAGCTGGCCCGCTGCACTGACGTGCTGGGTTACGAAACCTATGTGCGCATGGCCGGGCCGTTCCGCGCGGACCAGATCCAGCATTGCACCGACAATCGCGAAGAGATGCAGCGCGCGCGTCATGCCTTTGAGCTGGCGGCGCAGGGGCGTTCGGTGGTGGTGGTGTCTTCGGGTGACCCCGGTGTATTTGCCATGGCCGCCGCGGTGATCGAAGCCTTGCACGAGTCCAGCGACCCGGCCTGGCATCAGGTCGACCTGGAGATTTTGCCGGGCGTGTCGGCATCCCTCGCCACGGCGGCCCAGGCAGGTGCCCCGCTGGGGCATGACTTCTGTGTGATGTCACTGTCGGACAACCTCAAACCCTGGTCGATCATCGAGAAGCGCCTGGACCTGGCGTCCCAGGCCGACCTGGCGCTGGCGTTCTATAACCCGATTTCCCGTGCGCGGCCCTGGCAGTTGGGACGCGCCCTGGAAATCGTCGCGCAGCACCGCACGCCTGAAACACCGGTGGTCTTGGGCCGTGACATCGGTCGCCCGGGCCAGACCCTGCGAGTCACCACCCTGGGGCAACTGACGCCGGAGCAGGTGGACATGCGCACCATGGTGCTGATCGGTTCGTCCACCACCTGCGTCTTTGCGCGGGCAGGTGGTGGCGAGTGGGTCTACACGCCACGTTGGTACGGCGAGAAACCCGCCTCCTGAAAACAACGGCGGCCCCGCCATGGGGCCGCCTTGAAACGTCAGTCATTGATGCCGGAAAGGTCTGCTTGCCGAGGTTTTTTTGCATCGGCTCAAGTCATACCTTTCTCTACGGCTTGAAGAAAAGCACGGCGCTTTTGTGTGCCGCCGCCTCATCCCCAGCGTTTACTCAGCTGCGCCGCCTGCAGTGATTTTTCCTGCGGGTCGCGGCGCGTCCCGTGGTCAATTTCCAGCAGCTCAAAATCCCCGGCAAGTCGACTAGTGTTGGCGTTGAGCCCCATGTTGGGGGTTATGGAGAAATGGCTATGGAGCGAAACAACAAACGGATCAACAGCGCAAAAAGGAGGAAGCTGATTGCCGCTTACCGGCTTCCGGGCGCGCCCGGCCTGGCGTCGGGGTTGAGCGCGCCGGTGAAGCCCGAGGCGGATGATGAGCTGGACGCGGCGGTGGTGAACAACAGCGTCATGTCGTTTGTGCAAGGCATGACCAGCCTCAACAAGGAGTACACCCGCAAAAGCTATTTGCTGGCGAGCAGCTACGTCAGCGATGTGCTGCGGGTCGCCCGGGGCACAGAGGCCTGGTACAACGAATTCATCAAGGTCATGAGCAGCCTCGGGTGGATGCCGGTCAGGAGCAGTTTCGAGCGGGTGTACACCTCTCGCAAGGGGCTGTCGGTGCAGTTGGCGGCGCTGAACCTGATGGCGGCCACCGTGGCCTCGACGTTTCTGTCGGGGCCGCTGATCAGTGTATTGCCCAAACGGGTGGCGGAGGCGGTTGAAGCCTTGAAGCAGCTCCCGGCTTCATTTGAGTTATTCAAGCGAAATACCACCACGCGTGACGGTGGCGATTTCGGCTTGGCGTCCTGCTCGGAAATCGCCGGGGAAGTTTCGATGGTGCTGGTGACGTACAGCTCCCACGGCGTCAGCAAGCAACTGGGCATACCGTTTCTGGAGTGGGACAGTGCATCCGTCGAGGCCTTCAGTGGCCGCACGTGCCTGGTGCTGAACAGCTCGGTGGTCAACGAAGACACGATTCAACTGCTGCGGGACAGCGCAGGGGACAAGGTCCGCCTGGCTATCGCCAACTACAGGATTTGATCTACGGCACCAGGTAACCGCGTACACCGGTGAAGATGATTTGCGCGGCCAGGGCGCACACGAACAGCCCCATCAACCGGCTGACAATCTGCAAGCCCTGGTCGCCGAGGATGCGTTCGATACGGTTGGACAGGTACAGCACCACGCCCACCGTCAGGCTGGCCAGGGCGATACTGAGAATCGCGGTGATCTTGTCGTCCCAGTGCGGCTGGCTGACGCCCATCACCAGCAGCGCACCGATGGTGCCGGGGCCGACGGTCAGGGGAATGGTCAGCGGCACGATGGTCACGTCCTGCTGCACGTTGTCGGTCTGCACCGCCGACTTGCCCTGGGCCATGCCCAGGGCCGAGATGAACAGCACACTGCCGGCGCCGATGCGGAAGGCGTCGACGGTGATGCCGAACACACTGAAAATCACCCGGCCGAACAGGTAGAGCAACACGCTCGATACCAGGGTGGCGAGGGCCACTTTCCAGGCCAGGCGCCGCCGCTCCTTGCTGGAGTACCCGCGAGTCAGGCTGATAAAGCAGGAGAGCACGAAGAAGGGGCTGTAGAGCACCAGCATCTTCAGGTAAACGCTGAATAGCACGTGGAGCATGGTGGGAGCTCGCAGCGAAGGAGGGCGAGCGGGAGTTTATCAGGCCTGTGGCTGAGCGCTATCTGTGAAGCGACAACAATCCAATGTGGGAGCGGGCTTGCTCGCGAAAGCGGTGTGTCAGCCAATACATGTTTGACTGACACACCGCTTTCGCGAGCAAGTCGAATCGTCGCACCGCCGCTCCCACATTTTGATCTGCGTCATGCATGGGTCAGGTGGGAGCGTGCTCAGGGCGCTGTTGGCGCTGTGCCACCCAGTACTCCACCAGCTCGCGCAATTGCGACAACTCCACCGGCTTGGCCATGTGCCCGTCCATCCCGGCCTGGCGTGCACGCTCTTTATGTTCCGAAAGAATGTGCGCGGTGAGTGCCACGATTGGCGTACGAATCCGCTGGTTGCTGACCTCCCACGCGCGCAGTTGCTGGGTCGCGGAGAAGCCGTCGAGGATCGGCATTTCACAGTCCATCAACACCAGGTCGTAGCGCTGGGCCTTCATTGCCTGCAGGGCTTCTTCGCCGTTGCTGGCGGTGTCGGGCTGCAGGTTGAGCTTGCCGAGCATGCCGCGAATCACCTTGGTGGAGATGCTGTTGTCTTCCGCCACCAGGATCCGGAAATCACTCGGCACGGTCACCGGGGCCGGCGCGCTGATCGCCGGCTGGCGTGGTTGCACGGAGCCCTTGCTGCGCTGGGTCAACTCATCGGCAAGGGTGGTCTTGAGGGTATAGCCGGCCACGGGTTTGGCGAGGATGCGCTTGATCCCGCAGTTGCGCGCGATGATCTTGCTCGGCGCATTGCTGATGCCGGTGAGCATGATCAGCAGGATGTCGTGGTTCAGGCTCGGGTCTTCCTTGATCTTCGCCGCCAGTTGCATGCCGGTCATGCCGGGCATGTTCTGGTCCAGCAGCACCACGTCGAAATAGTCCCGCAGGTGCGCCTTGGTGCGCAGCAGCGCCAGGGCTTCCTTGCCCGAAGGCACGGCGCTCACGTTCAGGCCCCAGGCCGTGCATTGCTGCACCAGCACTTTGCGGCAGGTGTCGTTGTCGTCCACCACCAGCACGCGCGCGCCCTTGAGCGGGCCGTCGAGGTCGGAGGTCGGGTGCTCCAGGCGTTCCGGGTCCAGCGGCAAGGTCAGCCACAGGGTGCTGCCTTGCTGGCTGCCACTCTTGATGCCGAATTCGCCGTTCATCAACAGGATCAGCTGGCGGGCAATGACCAGGCCCAGATGGCCGCTCAGGCGGGTGGCAGAGAGGAAGTTCTTGCTGTGCAACTCGCTGTGCAGCAGGGCGTCGCGCTCGGCGGGTTCCATCGGCAGGCCGCTGTCTTGCACGGCAATGCGCAGGCGCGGTTTGCTGCTGCGCTCGTCCAGTGCGACGACGATCAGTACTTCGCCTTCATCGGTTTTTTGCAGGGCATTTTCCAGCAGGCTCAACAGTGCCTGGCGCAGCCGCGTCGGGTCGCCGCTGATCACCCGGGGTACCTGGGGCTGGATAAAGCTGATCAGCTCGACGTTCTGCTGCTCGGCCTTGGCGCGGAAAATACTCAGGCAGTCTTCGATCAGCGCGTTGAGGTCGAACTGCACATCGTCCAATTCGATCTGCCCGGATTCCAGCTTGGAGATGTCGAGAATCTCGTTGATCAGGGTGAGCAGTTCGTTGCCGGCGCTGTGGATGGTTTGCACGTAGTCGCGTTGCTTGACTGAAAGCGGGGTGCCCAGCAGCAGTTCGGTCATGCCCAGCACGCCGTTCATGGGCGTGCGAATTTCGTGGCTGATCTTCGCCAGGAATTCGGCCTTGGCGGCGATTTCGGCGTTGCTGGCCGCCAGGTCGCGGCTGAGGCTGAAGTTGTCTTCGGTGATGGCGCGCTGGCGTTCGCCCAGGGCCAGGCTCATCAACAGGCCACTGAGGCAGATAAAGCCGAGCAGGGTGATGATCAAGCCTTGTGGCGGCACCAGCGTCAGGCCCAGCAAGGCCGGGAGAATAATCAGCGTGCCGATGTTGAAGATCACCATCGCCAGCATGAACAGGCGCGCCGGGCGGTAGCCCTTTTGCCAGTGATAGGCCGAGACGAACAACATGCTCAGGCCGGCCAGCGCCACCAGGGCGTAGGTGATGATGTTCAGGGGCAAGGTGTTGACGAACAGCAGCAACAGGCCGGTCAGGACGATCAGCAGGATATCGGCCATCAACAGCTTGTTCAGCGGATGCGGGCCCAGTGGCGCAAAGAAGCGGTAGGCAAACATCAGCCCGCACGGCGCGGTCAGCAGCAGGGCGAGGTAGGCACCGGGGGTTTGTACCGCGTGCCAGTTCGGCAACCACGGGCCCAGCACGTTGAGCAGCAGCGCAAGGCTCAGCAGCAACAGCAATTCGCAGGCGGCGAGCCACAGGCTGCTGCGGGAGCGATGGTAGGCGTAGCGGGTGAGGTTGTGCAGGATCAGCATCACCAGGCAACCGAACAGCAGCCCGTAGATCAGCGTCTGGTTCTGGTTGGCCGCAGCCAGCACGGCCGGCTCAAGGGTGATGTAGGGGCGCAGCTCGTGTTCCGAGACCATGCGCAGGTACACGTCCAGCGGCTTCTGGCTTTGCGGCATCGGCAGCATGAAGTCGCTGCTGGGCAGCGGGCGCTCGGCCTGGGGCTGGCGGGTGCCGGTAGCTTCCTGCTCCACCAGGGTGTCGCCGTCGAGTACATACAGGTTCAGGTGTGACAGGTCAGGGGCGAATACCCGCAGCACTTGCTCGTGTTTGCCGGGTTGCAGCCTGAAGCGTACCCACAACGCACCGTCCGGTTGCGCGGCGGTAATCCGGTCCAGTTCGATGGGGCTGAATTGATTGATGTAGCGGGGCGAGCGGATGTCGCTCAGTTGCAGATCGGCCTGTTCATCAAGCAATACTGCCCAGCCACTGCCTTGTGCGGCGGCCTGGGCCGGGAGCAAGCAGAGCAAGGTCAGCAGACTGACAGTGAAACCTATGGCGATCCTGAGCCAGCGCACGGCGAAATCCCTTCGTAGGTTGATGCATGGGTATAACTATGCGCGGGGCCACAAGCGTAGGGCAAGGGCCAGAGGCCCCTGCCTAACCGAACGGATAGCTGTTTACTGACTTTCGCCACGCTCACGGGCAATGGCGCGGTAGCCAATGTCGGTGCGGTAGAAGCAGCCTTTCCAGTCGATCTTCGCCGCCAGCTTGTAAGCCTGTTGCTGGGCGGCATCTACGCTGCTGCCCATAGCGGTTGCGCACAGTACGCGACCACCGGCGGTGACGACCTTGCCATCCTTGAGCGCGGTGCCCGCGTGGAACACCTTGCCTTCCAGCGTAGCAGCCGCGTCCAGACCTTCAATCACATCGCCCTTGGCGTAGTCGGCCGGGTAGCCGCCGGCGGCCAGCACGATGCCGACGCTCGGGCGCGGGTCCCACTGGGCTTCGACCTTGTCCAGGGCCTGGGCCAGCGCAGCTTCAACCAACAGCACCAGGCTCGATTGCAGGCGCAGCATCACCGGTTGGGTTTCCGGGTCGCCGAAGCGGCAGTTGAACTCGATGACTTTCGGATTGCCGGCCTTGTCGATCATCAAGCCGGCGTACAGGAAACCGGTGTACACATTGCCTTCGTCGGCCATGCCGCGCACGGTTGGCCAGATGACCAGGTCCATCACGCGCTTGTGCACTTCGGCGGTGACCACTGGCGCCGGGGAGTAGGCGCCCATGCCGCCGGTGTTCGGGCCGCTGTCGCCGTCACCCACACGTTTGTGGTCCTGGCTGGTGGCCATCGGCAGTACGTTCTTGCCGTCGACCATCACGATGAAGCTGGCTTCTTCGCCGTCGAGGAACTCTTCGATCACCACGCGCGAACCGGCTTCACCGAAAGCATTGCCGGCGAGCATGTCGCGCACGGCGTCTTCGGCTTCAGCCAGGGTCATTGCGACGATCACGCCTTTACCGGCGGCCAGGCCGTCGGCCTTGATCACGATCGGTGCACCGACTTCACGCAGGTAGGCCAGGGCCGGCTCGATCTCGGTGAAGTTCTGGTAGTCGGCGGTCGGGATCTTGTGGCGAGCCAGGAAATCCTTGGTGAAGGCTTTCGAGCCTTCCAGCTGGGCAGCGCCGGCGGTTGGGCCGAAGCAGTCCAGGCCGCGGCTGCGGAACAGGTCCACAACGCCAGCTACCAAGGGCACTTCCGGGCCGACGATGGTCAGGGAAACGTTTTTCTCGGCAAAGTCCGCCAGTTGCTCAAGGGCCAACACGTCGATGGCGACGTTTTCACACTTGGCTTCAATGGCGGTACCGGCGTTGCCGGGGGCGACGAACACTTTCTGGACACGTGGGTCCTGGGCAACTTTCCAGGCCAGGGCGTGTTCACGGCCACCGCTGCCAATGATCAAAACATTCATTTCAAAAACCTCGGATGACGCTGAATTCTGACCGTTCCCACGCTCTGCGTGGGAATGCCTCTTGTGACGCTCTGCGTCACGCTTTGGGACGCGGAGCGTCCCGGGCTGCATTCCCACGCAGAGCGTGGGAACGAGCAATCAGTGACGGAAGTGGCGCATGCCGGTGAAGACCATGGCAATGCCGGCTTCATCAGCCGCTGCAATCACTTCTGCGTCACGCATCGAGCCGCCCGGTTGGATCACGGCGGTAACACCGGCTTTCGCGGCGTTGTCCAGGCCATCACGGAACGGGAAGAATGCGTCGGACGCCATCACCGAACCCTGCACCTGCAAGCCGGCATGTTCTGCCTTGATCGCAGCGATGCGTGCCGAATTCACGCGGCTCATCTGGCCGGCGCCGACACCGATGGTCTGGCGGTTCTTGGCGTAGACGATGGCGTTGGATTTAACGTACTTGGCGACTTTCCAGGCGAAGATCAGGTCGTTGATTTCCTGTTCGGTCGGGGCGCGCTTGGTCACCACTTTCAGATCGGCGCTGCCGATCATGCCGATGTCGCGGCTCTGTACCAGCAAGCCGCCGTTGACGCGCTTGTAGTCCCAGGCAGCGGCACGCTCGGCCGACCACTCGCCGCACGCCAGCAGGCGCACATTGGCCTTGGCGGCAACGATGGCGCGGGCCTCTTCACTGACGGATGGCGCGATGATCACTTCAACGAACTGACGCTCGACGATCGCCTTGGCGGTCTCGGCGTCCAGCTCACGGTTGAAGGCGATGATGCCGCCGAAGGCCGACTCGGTGTCGGTGGCGTAGGCCAGTTCGTACGCCTGGCGGATACCGCCTTCAGCGTCCGGGCTCACGGCCACGCCGCACGGGTTGGCGTGCTTGACGATCACGCAGGCTGGCTTGACGAAGCTCTTCACACATTCCAGCGCGGCGTCGGTGTCGGCCACGTTGTTGTACGACAGCTCTTTGCCTTGCAGTTGGGTCGCGGTGGCGATGCCGACTTCAGCAGGCTTGGCCTCAACGTAGAACGCCGCGCTCTGGTGCGGGTTCTCGCCGTAGCGCATTTCCTGGGCCTTGATGAACTGGCTGTTGAAGGTGCGCGGGAACTGGCTGCGACCTTCTGTGCTGAGGGTTTCAGCGGCCTGGTTCACGGTGCCCATGTAGTTGGCGATCATGCCGTCGTAGGCAGCGGTGTGTTCGAAGGCCTTGAGCATCAGGTCGAAGCGCTGGGCG
This sequence comes from Pseudomonas sp. F8002, assembly GCF_013385495.1. Classification (NCBI taxonomy): domain Bacteria; kingdom Pseudomonadati; phylum Pseudomonadota; class Gammaproteobacteria; order Pseudomonadales; family Pseudomonadaceae; genus Pseudomonas; species Pseudomonas sp. F8002. The sequence continues at coordinate 304,579 of NZ_JACAPW010000032.1, forward strand.
TAGGTCAGGCCGCCGGCTTTCAGGCTTTCCAGTACGTTGGCGTAGTCGCTGGCGTTCACCACGATGGCCACGTCCTTGTGGTTCTTGGCTGCCGAGCGAACCATGGTCGGGCCGCCGATATCGATGTTTTCGATGGCGGTCGGCAGGTCGCAGCCTGGCTTGTTGATGGTGGCTTCGAACGGGTACAGGTTAACGGCCACCAGGTCGATCGGCTTGATGCCGTGCTCGCTCATGATGGCGTCGTCGATACCGCGACGACCGAGGATCCCGCCGTGGATTTTCGGGTGCAGGGTCTTGACCCGACCGTCCATCATTTCTGCGAAACCGGTGTAGTCCGCCACTTCCACTGCGGCCACGCCGTTGTCCTGCAGCAGTTTGAAGGTCCCGCCGGTGGAGAGAATCTCCACGCCCAGGGCTTCCAGCTCCCGGGCAAATTCGAGGATCCCGGTCTTGTCGGAGACACTGATCAAGGCACGGCGGATCGGCAGGCGGGTAGTCTGGTCGGTCATTTCAATTTCCATCAAAAGCAAAGGAGTCAGCAAAAAAGGCGTCCGTTTTTACGCGGGCGCCTTTCTGGTTTGATTGAATGCTTACAGCAAATCGTACTGCTTGAGTTTCTTGCGCAGCGTGCCACGGTTCAGGCCGAGCAGCTCACTGGCCTTGGTCTGGTTGCCCTTGACGTAGTTCATCACGCTTTCGAGCAACGGTGCTTCGACTTCGGAGAGCACCAGGTTGTACACGTCCGTGACGGCAGCGCCCTCAAGGTGGGCGAAATAATTGTGCAGCGCCTTCTCGACACTCCCGCGAAGGGTCTGGCCTTCTTCGCTCGGCGTGTTGAGGTGCTGTTTCAAATTGACGTTGTCGCTCACGGGTGTTGTTCCACTCACTAAAGTCTCGGTCATCATCGTCATGCGGCCACCCCTTCTCCGTCCCCTGTCACCAGGCTCTTGTAACGCTCGGAGAAGAACTCACGAACGTTGGCGCACTGTGCTTCCGTATCATCCAAACGATTGAAGTGGGCGCGAAACTCCCTGGCGCCCGGCAAGGTTGCGAGATACCAGCCCACATGCTTGCGAGCAATGCGTACTCCCATCACGTCTCCGTAGAAGGCGTGCAGGGCGGCCAGATGCTCTAGCAGAATACGTTCCACCTCGATCAGCTCCGGTGCCGGCAAGGTTTCGCCGGTACGCAGAAAATGCTCGATCTCACGAAAAATCCACGGCCGCCCCTGGGCAGCCCGGCCAATCAACAGGCCATCGGCGCCGGTCGCGTGCAGCACGCGCCGGGCTTTCTCGGCTGAGTCGATGTCGCCGTTGGCAAAGACGGGAATCGACACCGCCTGCTTGATCGCGGCAATGGTGTCGTACTCGGCTTCACCGGTGTAAAGGTCGGCGCGGGTCCGGCCATGCACCGCCAGCGCTGTAATGCCCGCCTGCTCGGCGATCTTCGCCACCGTCAGGCCATTCTTGTTGTCCCGGTCCCAACCGGTGCGGATCTTCAGGGTGACCGGCACATCCACTGCAGCGACAACGGCATGCAGGATCTCGCTCACCAACTGCTCATCCTTCAACAGGGCAGAACCTGCGGCCTTGTTGCAGACCTTCTTGGCCGGGCAACCCATGTTGATATCAATAATCTGCGCCCCCAACTCCACGTTGGCCCGGGCCGCATCCGCCAGCATCTGCGCATCACCGCCGGCGATCTGTACCGAGCGGGGCTCGGGATCACCTTCGTGGATCATGCGCATCCGCGATTTGCGGGTGTTCCATAGGCTCATGTCGCTGGTGACCATTTCCGAGACTACAAGCCCTGCGCCCAAACGCTTGCAAAGCTGACGAAAGGGCTGGTCGGTGACGCCCGCCATCGGGGCGAGGATCAAGCCGTTGTGCAATGTGTATGGGCCGATGCGTACCGCCGACATAGGACTTCCCTGTTGTGGGGCCGGATCATTAGAGTTCGAAAAAGGGTTGGCATGATACCCGCTCTCGATGACTGGATAAAGGCTGAATTGGATAAAATCTGAGCAGTTATTTTCTTATCGCCGCAGGTTTGGTCAAAGGCGATGCAGTCAATAATCTGCCGTCAAGCACCGGCCAGGCAGCCGTTTCACTCGGGGGAGTGGAAGCTCAGGCTGTAATTCACCGCTTTGTTGCCCGGGTCGAGGATGTCCAGGGCAATGTGGATCGGCGTCTGGGAGGGCATCTCGGTCACGCCTGCCAACTCGCCGCTGAGGTATTCGGCGGGTTTGAAGCGACGACTGGCGATCATATTCCCGTTCATGTCGGCAAAGCGTAGCTCCAGCAGCGGGAACGGTTGGGAGAATGTCGCGCGGTTATAGATGATCGCGTCCACCACCAGGGCACCGGCAAACTCCGGGTGGCTGCGCACCACCAGGTTGCTGCTCTTGATGTGGGCGATATCGACCCGGGATGGCACGGTGCAGGCCAGTTTCGGGCACAGTTCCTGGAACCATGGACGGTAGGCGTCCTGGCGTGCCAGGTCGTCGAATTGGTAGGCGACGTATTGTCCCGCCAGGCCGGCGGCGGCCAGCAGCACCAGCAAGCCCCAGAACAGGCGGCGGCCCCAGCCGGAGGAACGCTTCTGTGAATACAGGTGCAGCGGGTCGTCTTCCAGGTCCGAAAGCAGGTCGTCGTGGGCGCCAGCCTCGGGGCGAGGGCGCTTGCGTTTGGGCTGCGGGCGTTCCGGTTGTTCGGGTTCCGGCTCGTCTGCTACGGCGGTTACCGGTGGGTCGAGTTCGTCATCGGTGGTGCTTGTGTGCAGCGGTGGTTCGTCGTCCGGCTCGACCGCTTCAAACGACATCGACGGTTCGGTGCGCTTGGGTTTGCCTGGGCTTGCCTTGGCCGGTTGCGGTTCGTCGTCGACCATTTGCGGGGCTTGGGCCCGTTCATCCCGGGGTTCGCTGAACAGGCTGGAGGCCCATTGCTCTTCCTCGGCCTTGGCCGTATCACGGCTGGCGCTGAGGGCATCTTCCTTTTGCCGACGATCGGCGCCGGTCTGGCGACGGTCGGCACCCACGGGTTGGGTGTGCTGGATCTCGCGACGCTCCAGCTTGGCCAGTTCTACGTCGAGGTCCAGGTTATCCAGGTCCAGCTCTTCGGCGGTCCATTGCTTCTGGCTGATGGCTCGCGGCGCTTGGGGTGGCGGTTCTACGGCTGCCGGCGGCTCTGCCGCAGGTGGTGCCTGGGGCGCGGGCGCGTTGGCGCGCTGCTCCAGCAGTTGGCGAGCGGCATTGAACACCTGCAGGCACGACCCACAGCGCACCACGCCACGGGCCACGCTCAATTGAGCGTGGTTGACGCGAAAGCGTGCTTGGCAGTGTGGGCACTGGGTGACGAAACTGTCGGTCATGCGGCCATCCGATTCATGCAGGCGCTCATTCTAGCGCCGACGACCACTGATGCGTACCCAGCCATCGCGGTTGGCGATCGGATCCAGCTCAAAATCCTGGGCGTAGGCGGCGGCAACGTCTTCGCCCTGTTCGGCGAGGATGCCCGACAGCGCCAGGCGGCCGCCCGGCTTGACCAGGCTCGACAGCTGCGGCGCCAGGGAAACCAGCGGCCCGGCGAGGATATTGGCCACCAGCACGTCGGCCTGCACCTGGGGCAATTGCTCCGGCAGGTACAGCGGGAATTTCTCTTCAGCGATGTTATTGCGCCCGGCGTTATCGCGGGAGGCTTCCAGGGCTTGCACGTCGATATCGGTACCGACCGCTTCCTTGGCGCCCAGCAGCAGGGCAGCGATCGCCAGGATCCCCGAACCGCAGCCGAAGTCCAGCACGTTGCAGTCTTTCAGGTCCTGGCCATCGAGCCATTCCAGGCACAGTGCGGTGGTGGGGTGGGTGCCGGTGCCGAACGCCAGGCCCGGGTCCAGCAGCAGGTTCACGGCGTCAGGCTCGGGGGCGGCGTGCCAGCTCGGCACGATCCACAGGCGCTGGCCAAAACGCATTGGCTGGAAGTTGTCCATCCAGCTGCGTTCCCAGTCCTGGTCTTCGATGATTTCGCTGTGGTGTTCCGGCAGCGGGCCGCCGGTGAGCAGTTCCATATGGGCCAGGACGCTGGCGGCATCGGTGCCGTCTTCGAACAGGGCCAGCAGATGGGTGTGGGACCACAACGGGGTGGTGTTGAGCTCGGGTTCGAAGATCGGCTGGTCTTCGGCGTCCATGAAGGTCACCGACACGGCGCCCACTTCGAGGAACGCGTCTTCGTAGGTTTCGGCTTGTTCTGGGCTGATGGCGAGACGGACTTGCAGCCAAGGCATGGCGGGCACCTTTGAAAAAATGAGTGTGCAGCGGGGTAGGGCTGCGAAAGACGCGCAAGTTTACGCGAGCGGCGGGCAGAAGACGACACCACTGACTGAACGCAGGCTAAATGTGGGAGCTGGCTTGCCTGCGATAGCGGAGTGTCAGCGGAGCATTACCTCACTGATCCACCGCCATCGCAGGCAAGCCAGCTCCCACAGGGTTTTGTGGTGTTTTTTGTATCCCAGAAACAACAAAACCGCCCGAAGGCGGTTTTGTTGGGTGGAGCACTTCGCTTACTGATTAGCCAGCTTGTGTTCCAGGTAGTGAATGTTCACACCACCTTCGCAGAAGCCTTCATCGCGAACCAGGTCCCGATGCAGCGGGATGTTGGTCTTGATGCCGTCTACCACGATTTCGTCCAGGGCGTTGCGCATACGGGCCATGGCCTCATCGCGGGTGGCGCCCCAGGTGATCAGCTTGCCGATCAGCGAGTCGTAGTTGGACGGAACCTTGTAGCCGCTGTACAGGTGCGAATCCACACGTACGCCGTTGCCGCCGGGCGCGTGGAAATGCTTGACCAGGCCAGGGCTTGGGATAAAGGTTTTCGGGTCTTCGGCGTTGATCCGGCACTCCAGGGAGTGGCCGTGGATCTTCACATCATCCTGGGTAAACGACAGCTTGTTGCCAGCGGCGATGCTCAGCATCTCCTTGACGATGTCGATACCGGTGACCATCTCCGAAACCGGATGCTCTACCTGCACACGAGTGTTCATCTCGATGAAGTAGAAACGGCCGTTCTCGTACAGGAACTCGAAAGTGCCCGCGCCACGGTAGTTGATGTCGATGCACGCCTTGACGCAGCGAGCCAGTACTTCCTGGCGAGCTGTTTCGTCCAGGCCCGGTGCCGGCGCTTCTTCCAGCACCTTCTGGTGACGACGTTGCAGCGAGCAATCGCGGTCGCCCAGGTGGATGGCGTGGCCCTGGCCGTCGGACAGTACCTGCACTTCCACGTGACGTGGGTTGGTCAGGTACTTTTCCAGGTAGACCATCGGGTTGCCGAACCAGGCGGCAGCTTCCGAGCGAGTCTGCTTGGCGGCTTCGATCAGTTCTTCTTCCTTGTGCACCACGCGCATGCCGCGACCACCACCGCCACCGGCGGCCTTGATGATCACCGGGTAACCGACTTCGCGACCAATGCGCAGGGCGGTTGCCTCGTCTTCAGGCAGCGGGCCGTCGGAACCTGGAACGGTAGGTACGCCGGCCGCGATCATGGCGTCCTTGGCCGATACCTTGTCGCCCATCAGGCGAATGGTTTCGGCTTTCGGGCCGATGAAGGCAAACCCGGATTTCTCCACCTGTTCGGCGAAATCGGCGTTTTCCGCGAGGAAGCCGTAGCCGGGGTGGATGCCATCAGCGCCGGTCACTTCAGCGGCGGCGATGATGTTCGAGACTTTCAGGTACGAGTTCGTGGCCAGTGGCGGGCCGATGCAGATGCTTTCGTCCGCCAGTTTCACGTGCATCAATTCGGTATCGGCCGTCGAGTAAACAGCGACGGTCTTGATGCCCTCTTCCTTACAGGCGCGCAGGATACGCAGCGCGATCTCGCCGCGGTTGGCGATCAGGACTTTTTGCAGTTTCTTCGCAGGTTTCAACATCGAAGGCGCTCCGCGGTTCAAACGATGGTGAACAGCGGCTGGTCGTACTCAACCGGCTGACCGTTTTCTACCAGGATGGATTCGATGACGCCGGCTTTTTCAGCCGTGATGTGGTTCATCATCTTCATCGCTTCAACGATGCAGATGGTGTCGCCCACTTTCACGGTTGCGCCGACTTCAACGAAGGCTGGCGAGGTCGGTGCCGGGGTGCGGTAGAAGGTACCGACCATTGGCGACTTGACCACGAAACCGTTCAGTTTTGGAGCCGCAGGGGCTTCGGCAGCAGCCGCGACCGGAGCAGCCGCCACGGGTGCAGCGGCCGGAGCCGGCGCTTGCATCTGTGGTGCGTAGAACTGTTGGGCCGGGGTCTTGCTGTGACGGCTGATCCGTACGGATTCCTCGCCTTCCTTGATCTCCAGCTCGTCGATACCGGATTCTTCCAGCAGTTCGATCAGTTTCTTAACTTTACGGATATCCATGAATCATCAACTCCCAAAGGGTCGGTCAGGGGCGCTTGGCCGTGTCTTCAAGCTGTTCCAGGGCGGCCTCCAGGGCCAGTCGGTAACCGCTGGCGCCAAGGCCGCAGATCACTCCTACCGCAACGTCGGAGAAGTAAGAGTGATGGCGGAAAGGTTCGCGTTTGTGCACGTTCGATAAATGCACTTCGATGAATGGGATGCTCACCGCCAGCAGCGCGTCACGTAATGCAACGCTTGTGTGCGTAAAAGCGGCGGGATTGATCAGGATAAAGTCCACGCCTTCGCTGCGCGCGGCATGGATGCGATCAATCAGTTCGTACTCGGCATTGCTTTGCAGGTAGAGCAGATGGTGGCCGGCATCACGTGCCCGTCGTTCCAGATCGAGGTTGATCTGTTCGAGGGTCACTGCCCCGTAGACGCCCGGTTCGCGGGTGCCGAGCAGGTTCAGGTTGGGTCCGTGAAGAACCAGTAAGGTCGCCATCGGCTGTTCCTTGTTATTGATGTGGGCACGGTAGAACCCGGCGACTATGCCGCAAAGGCTTTGTGACTGTCCAGTTCTATGCAGTAGGCAGCACGATTAGCGAGGATTGCGCAAAATATGTGACCGCAAGGCTGAATCCGGTCAGTGTGGGAGCTGGCTTGCCTGCGATGGCGGCGTGTCAGTGGCAGGTTTTTTGACTGATTCACCGCCATCGCAGGCAAGCCAGCTCCCACATTTGGTCAGACGCGGAATGCCTGCACGGCGGTATTGAGTTGCCCGCCAAGTACCAGCAAGTGCTCGCCCTGGCGGCGTCCCTGGCCAATTCGCAGCAAGTTGTCCTCGCCCAGCTGGTGAATCCGCTCGCTGTTATCGCGGATTTCACTCACGGCGCCACTTTGCTGGGCCGTCACATCGGCGATCCGCACGGCGGTGTCGGAAATGGTCTGGATCGCCCCGACGATTTCATCCAGCGCGCCGTCAGCCGCCTGGGCTTGTTCGGCAGTGGCCTCGGCGTGTTCGACCTGGGCACGCATGCCTTCCACCGATTGCCGGGCGGCGGTTTGCAGGCCGGCGATCAGGTGCTGGATTTCGGCGGTGGCGCCAGCGGTGCGCTGGGCCAGGGAGCGCACCTCATCGGCCACCACGGCGAACCCGCGCCCGGCTTCACCGGCCCGGGCGGCTTCGATGGCGGCGTTCAGCGCCAGCAGGTTGGTCTGGTCGGCAATCGAGCGAATCACCGTGAGTACGCCGCCGATGGTCGCGGACTCTTCGGCGAGTTTCTCGATCATCTGCGCATTTATCTGCACTTCGCCGACCAATGCGTGCAACCCGGTCAGGCTCAGGCCGATCACCCGTTGGCCCTGCTCGACGGCCTGGCCCGCGCTGCGGCTGGCCTCGGCAGCCTGGCTGGCGTCGCCGGCAACCTGCTGGATAGTCGCTTCCAGTTCGCCCAGGGAATCGCGAATCTGCGCGGTATCACCGGCCTGGCGCTCGGCCCCGTCGTGCATGCCGCTGCTCAACTCCGCCAGCGCGCTGCTGCTGCCGGCCACTTGCTCGGCGTTGCCTCTGATGGTGCCCACCAGGTCCACCAGGTAGGCGCGCAGGCGGTTCAGGGACTCTTCGATATCGTGCAGTTCGCGGTTGGTCTTGCCCAGGGCAATGTGTTGGCTGAAGTCACCTTCGGCCCAGGTGGACAAAGCGGGCGCCAGGTTGGTCAGCACCCGCGCCAGGCGCCGCTGCAAGGTGTCGATCAAGAGGGCGATCAGCAGAATCAGGCCGATCATCACGCCTTGCATCAGGCGCACTTCGCCCTGGATCTGCGCGTGCTGGGCGCGCACCACAGGCTCCAGCCCGGCGATGGCTTGCTGCACGGCGTTGATTTTCAGGTGGGTGGCGGTGGCCAGTTCGGTGCGTTGCTGGATTTGTTCGCGGGTGCGTTTCAGCTCGGCGGGGTAGCGGGTCAGCAGGCTGTTGAGTTCGCGCTTGAGGTCGACGCCGGTGTCCTGGGCCACGGTTTTTTCAGTGTTTTCCAGGCCCATCATGGCCGAGAAATCGTCGGTACTGGACTCGCTGCTGGCGGTCACCCCCAGTAATGGCAGCTGCCCCAGCACGTCAGCCTGGCTGCGGATATTACTGACTTCGCGCTCCACATCGTCGGCCAGTTCGCTGCGCCCGCTGCTCACCAGCTTGTCCCGGGCCAGGGAGAGTTTCGCCAGGTGCTGGGACGCAGCGAGCAACGGCGGCAGATAGCGCGCCGCCTCGGGCGTACTGACGCCGCTGGCGTACTGGTTCAGTTGCTCCAGGTTGGCACCGAGTTCGCGTTCGGCTTGCAGCAACAGGGCTTGCGGGTCGCCGGCCAGCTTACCGGCGGCCAGCAGGTCGGTCTTGCCGAAGGTGTCCAGGTCGGCAAGGCTGGGACGCAGGTTTTGCGCCAGCTCTGCGGGTAACTCATCCAGCTGCTGTAACAGGTTTTCCAGGCTCTGGCTGGCGCCGCTCAGGCGCAGGGCGTCGCCGCTGGCGAGGTAATCGTCGATATTGCGCGCGGCCTGGTTCTGGAACGTCTGCGACAGGCCAAGGTAGCGCTCCATCAGCAGGTAAGGCCGTTCCAGGGCACGTTGCGACCACCAGAGCGTAGCGCCCAGGGCCAGGCAAACGGCGACCAGAAGGAGGGTGTTCAGATTCGTCAGCAGCTTCAGGCGCATGCGTGGTTTCAACCGACAGCAGAAGTAAGTGCCTGAAGTTATTGCGTTTCCATTACAGAGTTATGACGGATTCGGTGGATTCCGGTGAAAAGGTGGCACTTTGCTTTGATACACGCGCCGACATCACCCGGTTACGCCCGGCATCCTTGGCGCGGTACAGCGCCTCGTCGGCCTGGGCCGCCATCATCAGGCTGTCGGAGCCATCACACAGCTCCACCACGCCGGCACTGAAGGTGCACCACAAATCCTGGGGCTGGGCGGGATAGTGAATCTCGGCAAAGCGCCCGCGAATCTCGTCAAGTACTTGGCAAGCCCTGTCGAGGTCGGTGTCGGGCATCACGATGGCAAATTCTTCGCCGCCGTAACGGCCTATATAGTCGGTCTTGCGCAGGCGCTGCTTGAGAAACAGCGCGAGGCTCTTGATCACCCGGTCGCCCATGGGGTGGCCGTGGCTGTCGTTGACCCGCTTGAAGTGGTCGATGTCGAGCATCGCAAAGCTCAGTGGCTTGCTCTCGCGTCGCGCGCGGAAGCTGCAGTCTTCGAGCAGTTGCAGGATGTGGGTGTGGTTGTACAGCCCGGTGAGGCTGTCGCGCACCATCCGCGCCTTGAGGTTGCGTGCCCGCGCGGCGCGGTTGCGTACGGTGGTGATCAGGTGCCGGGGCTTGATCGGCTTGGTGAGGAAGTCGTCGCCGCCTTCGCTCATGGCGTCCAGTTGCTTGTCCAGGTCGTCTTCGGCCGAGAGGTAGATGATCGGCACGCTGACGTAGCGGTCATTGTGACGGATCACCTTGGCCAGCTCGGTACCGGTGCAGGCCGGCATATACATGTCGAGGATGATCAGGTCGGGCTGGAAGTCCGCCAGCTCGGCCATGGCCTGGATCGGTTCGATCAGGGTGCGGGTAACGATACCGGCACTGTTGAGCAGGCGCTCGGTGTGCATCGCCTGGGCCCGCGAGTCGTCGATGATCAGCACTTTATAAGGTTCGTACTGGGCGACGCAGGTCAGCACCTCGATTTTTTCCAGCAGGCTCGACGCCTCCAGGGTGCCGGTGAGGAACTCCTGGCCGCCGGCGCGCACGGCGGCCAGGCGGGTTGGGGTGTCGGTTTCGTGCAGGCTGAAAAACAGCAGTGGCAGCTTTTGCTCCAGGCCTTCCTGGGCTTCGGCGGCGAGCTTCAGGCCGAGACCGGCGCCGCAGAAATCCACATCCATCACAATGGCCGCCGGCAAGCGCTCGGCCATGGATGAGCGAAACGCCGCCACGCTGTCGAGGGACTGGGCGCTCAAGCCGAAAAATTCCAGCTGCTTGGCCAGGCGGTCGGCGCGGTCGTGATCGGCCAGCATCACGTAGATCGGCTTGCGCATCGGCGGCAGCAGGGTTTGTTCCAGCTGGTCGCCCTGGCGCAGCCCGGTGCGCGACAGGCGCTGCATCAAACGGTTGAGTTCGGTGATCAGGTGGCTGCTCAGGCGGCCGCGGTTGTCGTCCACCGCCTTGAGTGATGCGCCGATCTGGTGCGCCAACTGGCCGTGTTCCGGCTGCTCGAAGCGCTCGGCAAAACGCAGCAGGCGCAGGTTGGCCTCACTGAGCTCGGACAAGTCAGTGGTCGACCATTCGCTGCGTTGCAGGCGCTGCCAGATCTCAAGAATTTGACGTGCCTGATGAATTACCCGCTGGGCAAAATGGTGCTTGAGACGCTCACGGCTGGGGTCTTCTGGCTCGGTCATATCCTGACTACTAGTTAGGCTGCATGCTGAGGTCGAACTGATGGCTCTATGCTAGCACCTCTTTTCTGTTGCACGAGTGTCATACGTCAATTAACTGCAAGGTCGCAGAGATTCATTTATCGACCATGCAGTCGCGCGGGCGTAAACAGCGTGCATCCTTTATAGTCGAACCGCGTACTCGCGCCACCCTGGCTAAAAGCGCCGCACTGCTCGGCACGATGGGGCAGGGTTGTGGTCGTAGCTATTGAACTCAAGTGATTGAAAGGATATCGCCATGCTGGACTGGAAAAACCGCGCAGGCAGTGCAAAGGGCCCGGCCCCTGAAACCAAGTCGGCCCCCCGCAGCTATTTCCGTAACCTGCTGATGAGCCGTGCGTTGCTCTCGCTGGTTGCGTTGTACCTGTTGGTCACCGGTGCCCTGGGTTGGTACTGGAGCGAAGAGCCTGCGTTGTTCCCGGTCCAGCAGAATGCGCAAATTGCCGCCGAGAAGGATGGCAAGCAGATGGTGGTGGGCTTTACCACCGTCGAAACCCTCAAGACGGTGGTGGGCACCCTGCTGAACAAGCCGGGTGGCTACATTTCCAACGACCGTTTCCCGCCGGGCCTGTGGATGGACAACATGCCGAGCTGGGAATACGGCGTACTGGTGCAGGTGCGTGACCTGACCCGTGCCCTGCGCAAGGACTTCGCCCGCTCCCAGTCGCAGTCGGCGGAAGACGCAGACCTGGCCAAGGCCGAGCCGCGCTTCAACTTCGACAACAAGAGCTGGGTGCTGCCGTCCAGCGAGTCGGAATACCAGGAAGGCATCAATTCCCTGAGCCGCTACGAAGCGCGCTTGTCCGACCCGAATCAAAAAGGCGCGCTGTTCTATGCACGTGCCGACAACCTCAACAATTGGCTGGGTGATGTGGCGACCCGCCTGGGCTCGCTGTCGCAACGGCTGTCGGCCAGTGTGGGCCGGGTCAAGCTCAACACCGCGCTGAAAACCGAAGCGCTGGCGCCGGGTGAAGTGCCGCAGGTCGACGAAGAAGTGGTGGAAACCCCATGGATGCAGATCGACAACGTGTTCTACGAAGCCCGCGGCCAGGCCTGGGCCCTGTCGCACCTGCTGCGCGCCATTGAAGTCGACTTCGCCGATGTGCTGGCCAAGAAGAACGCCACCGTCAGCGTGCGCCAGATCATTCGTGAGCTGGAAGCTTCGCAAGAGCCGGTATGGAGCCCGATGATTCTCAACGGCAGTGGCTTTGGCATCCTGGCCAACCATTCGCTGGTCATGGCCAACTATATTTCCCGGGCCAACGCTGCAGTGATCGACCTGCGTCAGCTCCTGAACCAGGGTTGATGATGGACGCTTCCACCAGGGAGGCAGCGCACCGCGCCGCCTCCGACGCCGAACTGATTGCCTGGGTCGACGAGCAGGACAACCTGCTCGGCAGCCTCGTACGTTCCGATCTGCGCCGGCGCGGGCTGATCGGGCGCTGCACCTTTATTTTCCTGTTCAACTCGGCCGGTGAGTTGTGTGTGCACCGGCGCACCCTGAGCAAAGCCATGTACCCGGGTTTCTGGGACACGGCGGCGGGCGGAATGGTGGCGGCCCACGAGTCCTATGCCGAGTCGGCGGCCCGTGAGCTGGAAGAAGAGTTGGGCGTCAGCGGCGTCGAACTGACCGCCCACGATCACTTCTACTTCGAAGACGGCGACAGCCGGCTCTGGTGCACCTCGTTCTCGGCCGTGTGGGACGGGCCGCTGCGAATCCAGCCGGAAGAAGTCATGGAAGCGCGCTTTCTGCCCCTGGCGACGGTGCTTCAGGAGGCCGAGCAAAAACCCTATTGCCCGGATGCCCAGGAAGGGTTGCGTCGTTATTTGGCCCTGCGTCGCTAAAGTTGCATAAATTGGCGCCATTTGGCTCTTAGCAAGGGGCGTTTTTGCCGTTACACTGCGCGACTTTTCAGGCTGAACCGCTCTCGCGGTTCAGTAGCGCTGCCCCTGCCTGAGTGGGGCTTCGCGGTCGATGACCCCATCGATCAGTCTTTGTCCTCCCAAGAGGATTGCCGGTGGCCAAAAAAGCCGCATCCTTCGCCGCCCTTGGTGGCCTGGTATTTTCCACCGACGCAGGTCGACACTGCCCGGACTGTCGCCAGCCCGTGGACGCTTGTACCTGCAAAACAACCCTGATTCCCGAAGGCGATGGTATTGCCCGCGTTCGTCGCGAGAGCAAGGGCCGTGGCGGCAAGACAGTGACCACCATCACTGGCGTGCCCCTGGCCGAAGAAGCCTTGAAGGAACTGGCCACCACGCTGAAAAAGCGCTGTGGCACCGGTGGCGCCCTGAAAGACGGCGTGATCGAGATCCAGGGCGACCACGTCGAGTTGCTGTTGGCCGAGCTGATCAAGCTGGGTTACAAGGCGAAGAAATCCGGCGGCTAGCAGCCTCTGTGAAAACCACCCCGATAGCCCGCTGGCTGAACGCGAACTGTCGTCTCCATGGTTTTCACAGAGCCTGTTCCTGACCGGTGTCTAAACTCTGTCCTGCAAGTGGGGTCTACCCCTCTCACAGGCAAATCGTCATTTTCATTCTTTAGACTGCGCCAGCCTCTGATCAGGCCGGTGCACTTCGACTTCATTTATAGGGGACTTCGATGTCCGTACGACGCACACGCAAAGACGATGGCAGCCAATGGACAGTTGCGGACAGCCGCAGTGTTTACGGGATTCGCCATTGGGGGGCCGGGTATTTCGCGATCAATGATGCCGGTCGCGTTGAAGTCCGTCCGAACGGCCCGAACAGCACGCCTGTGGACCTGTACGAGCAAGTCGACGAGCTGCGCAAAAGCGGCCTGTCCCTGCCGTTGCTGGTGCGCTTCCCCGACATCCTGCAAGACCGCGTGCGCCAGCTGACCGGCGCGTTCGACTCCAATATCGAGCGCCTGGAATACCAGAGCAAATACACCGCGCTGTACCCGATCAAGGTGAACCAGCAGGAAGCGGTGATCGAGAACATCATCGCCACCCAGGACGTGTCCATTGGCCTGGAAGCCGGCTCCAAGCCCGAGCTGCTGGCCGTGCTGGCCCTGGCGCCGAAAGGCGGCACCATCGTCTGCAACGGTTACAAGGACCGTGAGTTCATCCGCCTCGCGCTGATGGGCCAGAAGCTGGGCCACAACGTGTTCATCGTGATCGAGAAAGAATCCGAAGTCGGCCTGGTGATCGAAGAAGCTGCCAACCTCAAGGTCAAGCCTCAGGTGGGCCTGCGGGTGCGCCTGTCGTCCCTGGCGTCGAGCAAGTGGGCGGACACCGGCGGCGAGAAATCCAAATTCGGTCTGTCGGCGGCGCAATTGTTGTCGGTGGTCGAGCGCTTCCGCGCGGCGGGCCTGGACCAGGGCATCCGCCTGCTGCACTTCCACATGGGTTCGCAGATCGCCAACCTGGCCGACTACCAGCACGGGTTCAAGGAAGCCATTCGTTACTACGGCGAACTGCGCAACCTCGGCCTGCCGGTAGACCACATCGACGTGGGCGGCGGCCTGGGCGTGGACTACGACGGTACCCACTCGCGTAACGCCAGCTCGATCAACTACGACATGGACGACTACGCCGGCGTGGTCGTGGGCATGCTCAAGGAATTCTGCGACGCGCAGAGCCTGCCGCACCCGAACATCTTCTCCGAGAGCGGCCGTTCCCTGACCGCCCACCACGCCATGCTGGTGGTGCAAGTTACCGACGTCGAGAAGCACAACGACGACGTGCCGCTGATCGAGAACAAGGAAAGCCTGCCGGAAACCGTGCAATGGCTGGTGGACCTGCTGGGCCCGACCGACATTGAAATGGTCACCGAAACCTACTGGCGCGCCACTCACTACATGAGCGACGTGGCAACCCAGTACGCCGACGGCAAGATCACCCTGGCCGAGAAAGCCCTGGCCGAGCAGTGCTACTTCGCCGTCTGCCGCCGCCTGCACGACTCGCTGAAAGCCCGCCAGCGTTCCCACCGCCAGGTGCTGGACGAACTCAACGACAAGCTGGCCGACAAATACATCTGCAACTTCTCGGTCTTCCAGAGCCTGCCGGACACCTGGGCCATCGGCCAGGTGCTGCCGATCCTGCCGCTGCATCGCCTCGACGAAGAGCCGTTGCGCCGTGCGGTGCTGCAGGACCTGACCTGCGACTCCGACGGCAAGATCAAGCAGTACGTGGATGAGCAAAGCATCGAGACCAGCTTGCCGGTGCACGCTGTGAAAGAAGGCGAGGACTACCTGCTGGGGATCTTCCTGGTGGGTGCCTACCAGGAAATTCTCGGCGACATGCACAACCTGTTCGGTGACACCGACTCGGTGAACATCTACCAGCGTGACGACGGTTCGGTGTACAGCGCCGGGATCGAGACCCACGACACCATCGAAGACATGCTGCGCTACGTGCACTTGTCGCCGGAGGAGTTGATGACTCACTACCGTGACAAGTGCGCCAGCGCGAAGATCACGGCGGCGGAGCGGACTCAGTTCCTGGATGCGTTGCGTCTTGGTTTGACGCGTTCGTCGTACCTGTCCTCGTAAGCACACCGCTTCCAGGCTGACAAAGATCTCAATGTGACAGAGATCCAGTGTGGGAGCGGGCTTGCTCGCGAAGGCGGTGTGTCAGTCAATACCTGTGCAGACTGATACACCGCCTTCGCGAGCAAGCCCGCTCCCACATTTGGATCGCCGCAAGTCCTGCAGTTTTTATAGGGCCTGAATAATGTCGAAAAAACTCCTGCAAGTGTTCACCCTGGCCATCGCGACACTGCTCGCAGCCTGCTCCCCGATCAAAGTGCTCAACGCACTCACCCCCACCAGCACCTTCACCAAAACCTCCTCCCTCGCCTACGGCGATGACCCCCGCCAGAAACTCGATATCTACCGCCCCGTCACCGCCTTGCCCGACGCGCCCGTCGTGGTGTTTTTCTATGGCGGCAGCTGGAACAGCGGTTCCAAGGATGACTACGGGTTTGTCGGCGAAGCGTTGGCCTCGCGCGGCATCGTGGTGGTGATCGCCGACTACCGGCTTTACCCGCAAGTGCGTTACCCACTGTTTTTGCAGGACGGCGCCCAAGCGGTCGCCTGGGCGCATCAGCACAGTGCCGAGTACGGCGGCGATCCCCGCAAGCTGTATGTGATGGGCCACAGTTCCGGTGCCTACAACGCCGCAATGCTGGCACTGGACCCGCAGTGGCTGGCCGGGGTCGGCCTGTCGCCGTCAGTCTTCAAGGGCTGGATCGGCCTCGCCGGGCCGTATGATTTCCTGCCGATTGAAAACCGTGATGTGCGCCCGGTGTTCTTCTACCCGGACTCGCCGCCCGATTCCCAACCCATCAACCACGTGAGCCAAAGCGCACCCCCCAGCCTGTTGATTGCTTCGGTGGACGACAATCTGGTCAACCCCAAGCGCAACACCGGCGGGTTGGCGAAAAAGCTGCGAGCGGCGGGTGTGCCGGTGGAGGAGTTCTACTTCACCAAGACCAGCCACGCCACATTGGTAGCGTCGATGTCCCGGCCGCTGCGCTGGCTGGCGCCCGTGTTGGACCGGGTCACGGCGTTTATCACGTTCACGCCGGGCCAGTGAGCCAGCGGTCCTGTTTGTTCAGGCGCCAGGCAATTGCCCACAGCGTCAGGCTGCGCAGGGCCATGAACAGCAGGAAGGTTATCCACAAGCCGTGATTGCCCAAGCCCTGCAAGGCCCAGGCGAAGGGCAGCACAATCACCACCGTCAGCAGCATGCCGTTGCGCATTTCCCGGGCGCGGGTGGCGCCGATGAACAGGCCGTCCAGCAGGTAGCTCCACACGGCGATCAACGGCAGTACGGCGAGGTAGGGCAGGTAGATGTCGGCGGTTTCGCGCACGCTCGGGATATCGGTTTGCATGGCGATAAACAGGTGGCCGAACACGGCGAACAGGATCGCGAAGCCGATACTCGCCAGCAACGACCAACCACAGGCCACCACCAGCGAGCGGCGCAAGGCCTGGCGGTCGTGGGCGCCGATGGCGTGGCCGCACAACGCTTCCACGGCGTGGGCCAGTCCGTCCAGGGCGTGGGCCGTCAGCAACAGACCATTGAGCAGCAGCGCATTCGCCGCCACCGTGGCATCCCCCAAGCGAGCGCCTTGCACGGTGATCATGAAAAACACCGATTGCAGGGCCAGGCTGCGGATGAAGATATCGCGGTTCACCGCCAGCAGCGGGCGCCAGCTTTGCCACAGCTTGAGTGCCGCCCAGGCGATATGGCCGGGGTAGGCGCGCAGGGCTTTTTGGGTGAGGGCCAGGCCGAGGAGGGCGCCGGTCCATTCGGCGATCACCGAGGCGCGGGCCGAGCCGACCACACCCCAATCCAGACCCAGCACGAACCACAGGTTGAGCGCGATGTTGACGAGGTTGGTAGTGAGCAGAATCGCCAGCGGTGCGCGGGCGTTCTGGGTGCCGAGGAACCAGCCGACCAGCGCGTAGCTGGCCAGCGCTGCGGGCAGGCCGAAGAGCCGGGTGTGGAAGAATTCGCGGGTCAGTTGGTTAAGTTCGGGCGAGGGCTGCATCCAGTCCAGCACCAGGCCGCTTAACGGAATGCCGATGCTGCCGAGCACTATGGCCAGGCCCAGCGCCAGCAACAGCCCCTGCAACAGAATCTGCCGCAGCGCGGCCCCGTCACCGCGCCCGGCGGCCTGGGCGGCAAAGCCGGTGGAGCCCATGCGCAGGAAACCCATGGCCCAGGCGAGGAAGGTGTACAGGCTGGCGCCAACGGCCACGGCGCCGAGTTGGTGGGCGTGGGGCAGGTGGCCGATGACCATGCTGTCCACCAGCGCCACCAGTGGTACGGAGATGTTCGACAAAATCATCGGCGCGGCGAGGGCCCACACGCGGCGGTGGGTGGGGCGGTCGCGCCAGTCGGTTAGCAGGGAAGTCATGCGGGCTCCTTTGGGGAGCGGTAGTGTAACTGTCCATTAGCTGCGCCGCAGGGCCAATGTGGGAGCGGGCTTGCTCGCGAAAGCGGTGTGTCAGTCGCCGGATGTATTGGCTGATCCACCGCTTTCGCGAGCAAGCCCGCTCCCACATTTTTGACCGCGTAGTGTCAGGTTTTGCGCGGATGCAGGCATTCGATGGAGCGGTCGACGGTGGTCTTGGCAATTTCCAGCAAGTGCCAAACCGCCAGGATCTTCGCGCGCTGTGGGCTTTCCAGCAGTTCGCCGCAATCAAGCGCAGTCGCCGAGGCGCTGCTCAGCAAGCTGGCGGTGTAGAGCAGGGAATCTTCGAAGCTCAGGTCTTCGTTGATGGTGTGGAAGCCTTGGGATGGCAGGTAGTGTTCAAGGGCGCGATTGAAGGCGGCGCGGTCGTTGAGGAGGTCGCTGGGTGGATCGGGGACGAGCTTATGCATGGTGTAACTCCACTAGAAGGTAAGGAGCTGACACCCGCGCGACTAAACGAGGGTGGCGGCTGTACGCAGGTTAGTCGACCGGCTAGTGGAACCCGGCGCACCCGAAGGTGCCCTGCGCACAGCCGCCATGAAGCATGGCGACAACTTGCGCTCACTAATTCCGGGCGACTAAACCCGATCACTGATATGCAGTGAAGGGCCGAAGACTAGCCACCCATCCCAACAGGCACAAGGCCGAAAGATTGTCTCGGAAACGTCCCTCAAATTAAAGGGATTTACCCTGCTGGCCCTTTATTAATGCACCACCCAACTGAGCACCCAGAGCCCGAGCATCAACCAGATAATCCCCATGATGATCGAAGCCCGCATAAACGCGCGCACCGCCGAGTACAACAGCATCAAGCCGATAATCAGCATGAGGATGCTGATGATCGAGGTGTCCATCCCCAAGGATCTGGACAGCCCGTCGACAAAGTCGCCGCCCGCGTGGGACAGGGTATTGAACAGCCCGCTGAACAACTCGACGATAAAGTGGATGATCTGGCCGATCTTGAGACCCAGCCATCCGAAAAAGTCTGTTTGCATGTGTGTGTCCTGATAAGACGGTGGGCGTAGCTGCCGAACCTGAGCCTTTGTTCGTTATTGGCCCAAGCTAGTTCCCTTCTAGCATAGAGGTTTACGGGCCGCAGGGATTCACTTGCCTTCGCGCGGCTTGCGCCCGAAGCTATACACCTTCAGGAGCCCCCCATGAACCTCGACCACCTCACCGAACGCCTGCACCGCATCCGCGATACCAACGACTGGAAGCAGTTCCACAGCCCCAAGAACCTGGCCATGGCCGCCAGCGTTGAAATGGCCGAGCTGGTGGAGATATTCCAGTGGTTGAGCGAAGACCAGTCGCGCCAGTTGCCCGCCGATAAACTCGCCCATGCCGGCCAGGAAGTCGGTGACATCGTGCTGTACCTGCTGCTGTTGTGCAGTGAATTGGGGTTGGACATGGATCAGGTGGTAAAGGCCAAGCTGGCCGACAGCGAACGGCGGTTTGCCAAATGAGCGACCGTCATTTCGACCAGTTGGCCACCCGCTTTGCCGAGAAGATCTACGGCGGTGCCAAGGGCGCGATTCGCCTGGCGGTGCTGCAGGCCGACCTGATTGAAGCGCTGCCGGACCGCCCGTTGCGGGTACTGGATATCGGCGCGGGGCTGGGCCATATGTCGCTGTGGCTGGCCGAGCGCGGCCACGATGTAACCCTGGCCGAACCCGCCGAGCCGATGCTTGAGGGCGCCCGCCAGCGTTTCGCCGAAGCCGGGCAGACCGCCACCTTCATTCAGGCACCCTGGCAGGACCTGCTGGGCCAGCTCACCGAGCCCTACGACCTGGTGCTGTGCCACGCCGTGCTGGAATGGCTGGCCGAACCCCACGCGATTCTGCCGGTGCTGCACCAGTTGACCGCGCCCGGTGGCTGGCTGTCGCTGGCTTTTTACAACCGCGATGCACTGATTTACCGCAACCTGCTCAAAGGCCACTTCCGCAAAATGCGCAAGAACGACATGGCCGGCGAAAAGCAGAGCCTTACGCCGCAAAAACCCCTGGACCCACGGGAGTTGGCGACGCAACTAGAGGGCCTGTGGCAGGTCGAAACCCAAAGTGGCGTGCGGGTGTT
Organism: Pseudomonas sp. F8002; assembly: GCF_013385495.1. Lineage (NCBI taxonomy): Bacteria > Pseudomonadati > Pseudomonadota > Gammaproteobacteria > Pseudomonadales > Pseudomonadaceae > Pseudomonas > Pseudomonas sp. F8002. Next base: position 324,436 of record NZ_JACAPW010000032.1, read on the forward strand.
CCACGACTATATGCCGGTGGAATTCCAGGCCCGCGCCGAGTTGCTGGATTTGTTGGAGATGGAGCTCGCACACCGTCGTCACCCAAGCTTTGCCGGACTTGGGCGTTATTTGCACTGGATCTGCCGTCCGGTTTAAGCGGCCCAGTCTGCGGAGGTCGAAATGAAGCGCTGTCTTGGACTGATCCTGCTGGGCCTGGGCCTGGCGGGTTGCCAAAGCCCCAACCCGTATGTGGCGGCGTCTGCCCCGATGCCGCCGGCGCCTGCCCAGGCGGCCAACACCTTTGATGCCAGCGCCTACCCGGCGCCGGTGCGCGACTACGGCGCGTACCGCAGTTGGGCCTGGCTCAACAACCAGCTGCCGGCAGGCTCGGCCTGGGCGGATTCGGCGCAGATTGCCGAGGCGGTCAGCGGCGCCCTCGACCAGCGCGGCCTGCGCCCCTTGCATGACAACCGCGCCCCCGACCTGCTGGTAAGCGCCGACGTGCGCCTGGAAAAACGCCTGCGCCAGGTCCAGGACGACTATGGCTACGGTTACGGCGGCTATAACCGCTACGGCAACGGCTACGGCATGTACAACACGGTGCCGGTGGTACGCACTTATGAAGTGACGGTGGCCGTGGCGCGCATCAGCCTGTTCGACGCGCGCACCCGCCAACCGGTATGGAGCACCAGCGCCGAAACCACGAGCCAGGGCAGCCTCAGCGAGCGCGCCGACTCGCTGCGTGAGGCGATGCAAAAGGCAATGACTGCCTACCCACCCAGTTAGCAGCTATTCTCATCTCAGGCCCGGATTGTCTTTTGGAGAAAAACCATGCTTCGTCGTATTGCTGCACTTGCTGTTGTTGTGTTGCTGGGCGGTTGCCAGACCAGTCAGGTCAACCATGATTTCGACGCCAGCCGGGACTTTGGCGCCTACCGCAGCTGGAGCTGGAAAGAACCCGCGCTGCAATACCGCCCGGATGACCCGCGGATCAAGAGTGACCTCACCGAACAGCGCATTCGCCAGGCCGTGGGCGAGCAGCTCGACCAGCGTGGCCTGCGTCCTGCCGCGCCGGGCACCAAGGCTGACCTGAATGTACAGACCTACCTGATCGTCGAAGACCGCCAGCAACAAGTCACCACCAATTACGGCGGCGCCTGGGGCGGCCCGTGGAATGGTTACTGGGGCGCGCCGATGTATAACGAAACCCGCAACATCACCTACAAGGTCGCGACCATCCAGATTGACTTGCTCGACGGCAAGGACGGCAAGCTGGTGTGGCGTGGCAGCGATGAGCAGATCCTCGCCAGCTCGCCTGAACCCCAAGACCGCAGTGCCGCTATTCGTGCCACGGTGACCAAGGTGCTTTCCAACTACCCGCCGCATTGATCGCCTGATCAGCCCTCCGCCAGTCGCCGTTCTATGGCGACTGGCCTGCAGCCCCCGCCGCTCTTGACTACACTCCCAGGCAACACAGGAGAGTAAGCGCTCGGCAGTGTGCCGGCAAAGGAGTGCTCGATGTCTCTTCGACTTCGTTCCGGTCACCACGCCGGGCCTGCAAGGCAGCGCGGTGCGGTTGGCTTGGTGGCGGTCTTGACCCTGGGCATGGTGCTGGTATTCATGTTGCTGGTGGTCGATAGCAGCCGTTTGTACCTGGAAAAACGCCAGTTGCAGGGGATTGCCGATATGGCGGCACTGGAGGCAGTGCAGCGTAAGGGGGATTGCCTGCCCGCCACCAATACCGCGCCCACCTATGCCCGTGCCAGCGCAGTGCGCAACGGTTATGTCATCCCGCCAGCAAACGCCCTGATAGTGAAATGCGGCGTGCTGACCACCGGCGCCACCAACCAGCGGGTGTTCTCCGCAGACGCGACCAAGACCGATGCCATCCAGGTGACTGCCTCGCGCCCGATCATGACCAGCGTTGCCGGGGGTGTCTGGGCGTTGTTCAGCGGTAGCGGCTACAACTTCAACACCCAGTTGTCTGCCGTCGCGGTGGCGGCGCCGAAGATCCTGCCGCCTCAGGCGCAACTGACGATCAAATCGACCCTGGTCACCGTGGACTCGAGCAAATCAGCAGCACTGAACCTGTTGTTCGGCCAACTTTTGGGCGGCTCACTGAACCTGAGCGTGGCAGGCTGGCAGGGCCTGGTAGACACCAACATCAACTTGCTCAGCTACCTCAACCAGCTGGCGTTGAACGTGGGCGTCACGGCCGGAGCCTACGATCAACTGCTGACCAAGACGGTCAAGATCAGTCAACTGGTCGACGCAGCCATTACGGTGCTCAGTGCCGGAGGCAATACAGCCAGCGTGGCGGTCAGCGGTCTTACCAGTATCAACGCGATAATCGGCAACCTTGATGTCACCCTGGGCAGCCTGCTGCAGCTGCAAACGGGGGCGGTGTCGGCGGGGCTGAACACCAGTTTGAACGTATTTCAACTGGCCGAAGCCTTTGTACAACTGGCCAACACCAAGAACGGCGCGGTAGCTACCATCCCCATGAATATCCCGGGCCTGCTTAACGGCGGGGTCCAGTTGAAAGTGATCCAGCCGCCACAATTGTCGGCGATCGGTGACCCTACCTATGCCAAGGACAAGACTCCAGCGACGCGTATTTATGTGAAAACCGCCCAGCTAAGCCTGGGCCTGACCCTGGGGCTGCCAGTGCTGAGCTCTCCGGCGGTGGACCTCGCGTTGAATGGCCTGGTCGGACCGCTTTCCGACGTATTGAACAACCTGTTGAGCTTGAACCTGGGCGGAACAATCAATTCGGTGTTGTGCCTGCTGGGTGGCTATTGCCAGATGACGAGTTTGCAGGTGTTGTCGTCTTCCTCAAATCCACCGGCTGCCAGAATAGACGTGGTACTTCAACTGGGTACGGCGGAAAGCTATGTCACCGGGTTTACCTGTGTCAGCGACGCGACGAAGACCCTGACTACCCAAACCAACGCCTCGATTGTTACCGTACAAATTGGTCAGAGCCCGCAGTTGATCAACGCGTTTAACAGCAACACCGTGCTCAATCCGATTCCGCCTTTACCAGTGGTGGATATCGGGGCCATTACCTGTTTCAGGCCCTTGCTGGGGCTCGGCCCGACGACGTGCGACCCTGCGACCCGCAAGCCGTTTTACGGTGGTGGTATTGGCCTCAGCATCAATAGCTCGGTGGGCGCTGCGACGAGTGCTTTGCCTTCCCACACGTACCCCCAACCGCCGGAAATCAACCTGCCGCCGCAGTACTACGCCTCATCGACAGCCAGCCTTCTCAGCGCGATCAGTAACGCGTTGAGCGGTATCCAGTTCCAGGTCTACAAGCCAACGGGGTTCAATCTGCTGGGAGGGTTATTGACGACGGCGGGCACAGTGCTCAACGGGCTCAACAGCACCTTGGGCACCGTGATTGGCGGAGTGCTCAGCCCTATTCTGGACCCGGTGGTGAACAGCCTGTTGTCGAACCTTGGGGTTAACCTGAACGCGGTGGAAGTGGGCGCCAACCTCAGTTGCCGGCCCCATGGGCAAGCGGCCCTGGTGAATTAGGCTTCAACCACCGGCAACTCCACACAGAACTTCGCCCCATGCTCGCTGTTGGCGACGCTCAACCGGCCGCCCATGTTCTCGACAATGCCGTAGCTCACCGACAACCCCAGGCCGGTGCCCACGCCAATCGGCTTGGTGGTGAAGAACGGCTCGAAAATCCGCTCCAGCAGCCGCGGGTCAATCCCGCCGCCGTTGTCCTCGACCCAGATGCGCACGTGGCGGCTGTCGTGCTCGATCTGCACCGAGATCCACGGTTGCAGGTCGCGGTCGTGCTCGCGTTTGCTCAGCAGGGCATCGCGGGCGTTGACCATCAGGTTGATCAGCACCTGCTCCAGCTGGTCGACATAGCCTTTGACCTGCACCGTCACGTCTAGCTGTGTTACGCGCAGGTCCACGCCTTTGCCGCGCATGCCTTCACTGAGCAGCGACAGGGTGCCTTCCACAGCTTGCGCCGGGTTGAAGGGCTGCTGTTCGACTTCCGAGCGGCGGCCGAACACCCGCATGTGGTCTACCACGCGGGCTGCGCGCTGGACCTGGGAGTCGATACGCTGGAGTTTTTCCGTCAGGTAGTCGATTTGTGCATCACCGTTGCTCAAGCGCTTGAGCACGTTGACGATGGCCATGCGCATCACATTCAACGGCTGGTTGATCTCGTGGGCCAGGCCGGTGGCCATTTCGCCGAGGGTGGCCATTTTGGCGCTTTGGGTCAGTTGCTGCTGGGAGCGGCGCACTTCAGTGTTGTCGCGGCCCACGGCCTGCACTTCCTGCAACTGGCCCTGTTCGTCGAACACGCCCCGGTCCGACCACACCCACCAGGCATGTGTGCGCCCCGGCAGTTGCAGGCTGATTTCGGCGGTGCTCACGGGGAACTCCGGGGTCAACTGCCGGATGCGCTGCACAAATGCCTCGCGTTGTTCTTCGGACAACCACTGGCTGAGGTTCATGCCCGGCAGCTGTCCAGGCAGACATTCCATGTAGTTGGCCAGGGGCGTGTTGCCGAAGGTCAGGGTCAGGTCCGGAAGGTAGCGGCAGATCATGGCCGGGGAGTCTTCCACGAGGATTCGATAGCGCTCCTCGCTTTCCTTGACCCGTTGCGCCGCCAGGGTCGTCTCGGTGACATCCAGCCACAGGCCCACGGCTTCCACGGGCAACCCGAGGTCGTCGCGCAGCAGCCGGGCTTCATCCAGCAGCCAGTGGTAATTGCCCTGTGTGTCGAGCACTCGATAGCGACTGCGCACGCTGCCTTCGCGCAGCAGTTGGCGGGTACGGTCGAAGTAGAGGTCGCGGTCTTCGGAGTGGATCCACTGGTTCAGCGTCGCCGGGGTGAAGTCGGCCAGGGTGCGGCCAAGCAGCGGCAGCAAGCTGTCGCTGAAGAACACCGGTTGCAGCGTGCCCTCGACATAGCGCTGCACATAGATCACAGCCGGGGAACTGGCGATCAGGTTATCCAGGCGTGCGTGGGCGGCGGCGGCCTGTTGCTCCTGGTTTTTTATGTCGCTGATGTCGAGCATGAAGCCCACCAGGCGGCGATGCTCACCCGAGCCCAACGCTTGCCCCTGCACGCGATACCAGATGGGGTTAAGCGCCGCGTCGGCACGTTGCAGGCGCACGCTGGTGGACAGCGGTTTGCCCAGGGTCTTCAGGTCTTGCAGGCGGCTGGCGAGTTCTTCCCGGTCGGCAGGGTGAATCAGCTTGAGCCACATGGGTAGCGACAGCTGTGTGATCGCCTCGCCTTGGCTCAGGGTGTGCAGCAGCGGTGGGGCGAGTTCGAGGTCTTCAGTGTGTGGGGACAGCTCCCACCAGCCGGTGCCGAGCAATCCTTGCAGCGCGTCGAGGCGTTCCAGTTGCTGTTGATGGCGCAGTTCGCGCAGGCGGCCGAGCAGCGGTGCCGCGAGGGCGGCGGTCAGTTGCAACCAGTCACGGTCGCTGGTGTGTTCCTGACGGTGATACACCCCGCACAGCAGCCATGCGCCCACGCCCAGGCCGTCGCGGTAGGGCACCAGAAAGCCATCGGTATTGCCGAACAGGCCTTGCAGGCGTGGGTGTTCGCTGTGGCCACGGTTTACCTCCAGGCTCACTGGCGCCGTGCCGCCCAGGCTGTCGAGGCTGGAGCCCAGGGCTTGGCCGTTGCTCCAGAGTACCGGCGCATCGTGGGCGGTGTAACAGCCCTCGATGCACCACGCCTGGCCCTGCTCATCCAGCAAGGCGATGGCGACGCAGGGGATGTGCCAGTGCTGGGAAATAGCCTGCAGAGTGTCTTGCAGTACTTCGGGCAGGCGCACCAGGCTGCAGACCCGCAGTTGCTCGCTGATCTGGTCGCTCACCCGTTGATTGTGTTCGCGCACCTGGGTGAGTTGGCGATGGGCAATCAGGTCGCCAATGTCCAGCAATTGCAGGAGCCAGCCCTTGCCTTCGGGTTGAACCCAGCCACGGGTATGCAGGGTTTGCCCGGCGAGCCCCTTGAGCTCCAGGTCCAGGCTTTGCCCCTGCCAGTCGCTGGGCGTGCCCTCGATCACCAGGCGGCTCGCCGCAGTGAGGTAGTCGAGCAGCGAGGGTGCCTGTTGCTGTTGCGCAGCGGGGTGTTCGAGTCGATGGCGAAGCGGGCCATGGACATCCATTACGCGGCCCTGGGCGTCCAGGTAGAACAACAACGCGGCGGTTGCCGGGATCGCTGCCGGTGCGTCAGCAGGCAGCTGGTTGCCACGTCCGAGCAGGCGGCCGAAGAGTTTATCGCCTGAGGTCAAAACTGCATGCTCGACTGGGCAGACAGCATGGGAGGCAGGGCGGGGACGGTACCGATGCCTGGCAGTACCAGGAACGGCAGCACACTTTGGAGGCTGGACGTCGGGTAGTTGATGTACACCGTCAACACGCCTGACGAGTTGTAGACGGCCGTCACGTACCCGGGAAGGAATTTGAACTGGGAGGGGATCCACGCCAGTTGTGCCTGCGCCGCACTGACGGCCTGCAGCGGCAGTGCCGTGACGTAGCCAGGCGTGGCGGGGTCCAGCGCGACGCTACGTCTTACGCCTTCGGCGGCGGCCTGGGTAAAGGACTGCATCAGCAATAACGGCAAGCTGTAGCTGACCAGGCCATAAAAAATCGCAAAAAAAATCATGAAGACCATCGCGAACTCCAGCGCGGCGGCACCTTTTTGCTTTTTAGCGAGGCCTTTTTTCATGACTCGTCTACCCTGACTACTACTACCTGATATCAGCATAGAATCATTCAGCAAAAAGGGATTTTTTTTACGTGATTCAAAGCCTCGTCCTGGTCGTTTGGCTCGCGCTGTGCGCTGTGCAAGATATCCGTCTACGTCAGGTCTCCAACCGTTTGACCCTCGGCGCAGCCTTGCTGGCGTTGGGTTACCTGTTCTGGAGCGGTACGACCTGGCTCGGTGCGCCGGCTGTCGAGGGCGGCGTGGCCTTTGTCCTGGCGTTGTTGTTCACCCTGCCGGGGTACGCGCTGGGCCGCCTGGGCGCCGGTGACGTGAAGCTGATCGCGGCATTGGGGCTGGCAACCGACTACCTCTACGTACTGGGCACTTTTATCGGCGCCGGCCTCGCGAGCGCAGCCTGGCTGTTGCTGGCGCCCAGGGTGTGGCCGCTGATGAATCAAGGGCTTAGGAATACCTTGCAGTACCTTGATCCGGCACATTCGGCCAGGCAGCCGTTCGTGCCGTTTTTACTGATCGGTTTTTGCCTGTCCTGGTTTTGGATCCCATTAGTCGCCACGTAGGGTATCGCTATGTACATAGTAGGAAAGTACGTCTACGTTTATGGGTAAGTTGTATAGGAAAAATGGTCGGAATGGATACATCGGTCCTTTTGCTTGCCAGGCATGGAGTAGCGCGTGAACAAGCTTACCTCTCAAGTGAAAGTGCTCGTGGTGGACGATCAGCCTTTGATCGTGGAAGAGCTTTGCGAATTTCTTGAAAGCAACGGTTACCGTTGCGTCCCTTGCGCATCCAGCCAGGAAGCCATCGAGCGTTTTCGCGACGATGCCGAGATCGGCCTGGTGCTGTGCGATCTGCATATGCCCGAGATGGATGGCATCGAACTGGTCCAGGCCCTGCAACACCTGGCCGGCAAGCAACGGGTCTTTGAGGCCATCATGCTGACCGGGCGTGCAGACAAGCAGGACGTGATCAAGGCCTTGCGCGCCGGGATTGCCGATTACTACCAGAAGCCGATCAATTTGGGCGAGCTGCTCGAAGGGTTGCAACGCCAGGTGGTCGCGCTGCAGGACCGGCAGAAAGATCTCGACCTGGGGCACCTGAACCAGAAGCTGCAGTTTCTCTCGGCGTCCATCGATGACCTTTATCATGACCTCGACAAGGTGCGCAGCAGTCCGCAATCCGGCCCGTCGACTGAAGCCGAGGGTGAAGTAAGCGACACTGACCGGGTTGAAATACCGGCGATCTTCAATCAGTTGTCGCCCCGCCAACTGGATGTTGCAAGGCTGGTAGGCAAGGGCCAGACCAACTACCAGATTGCCTGTGAGCTGGGCATCACTGAAAACACCGTGAAACTCTACGTGTCCCAGGTGCTGCGCCTGACCCATATGCACAACCGAACCCAGTTGGCGCTGGCGTTATCGCCGAACAATTCTGCGGCGCGCCAGCGCGTCACTGCGCATTAGTTGCTGCCGCTTGGGGTGTTGCCGCCCAGTTTCTGGTCGTAGTACTCAGGAATAGTGTGTTTGTAACTGTCCAGCAGGCGTTGCATGGCCAGGTCGCGTTCAGCGGGCGTGGCCTTCTGCCGGATGGGAGATGCGCGTTCGCCACTGACCTGCAGTTGCAGCCAGCCTTCGGTCTGTTTTTGCTGTGGCGAAGAAGGCCCCGGCTCAATAGCCAGCACCGTCAGCGGCAGGCTGGCGAACAGCAGCGTGGCGAGCAGTGTGAGTTTCATCGTGTGTACTCCCTTCAGAGATCTATTTGACCGGCGCTTGCAGCACGTCGCCTACGGTTGCGACCTGATCTTTTGGCGCTGTCGCCGTTGAGACGGGCGCCTTGAGTTGCTGCGCCCGGGCCTGGGCTTGCGTCACTTGTTCCGGGCTCAGGCCCATGCGGCTGGCCACTCGTGCGGCTTGTTCCCAGTTGTCCTGGTAGATCATCAGCGTCACCAGATTGATCGCCGCCAGTTGATCGCTCTGCTTGAGCTCCATGGCCGTCAGGAATTCGAAGCGTGCATCTTCCAGGCGCCGTTGATTGAGGTACACCACGCCCAGGTCGTTGCGGATTTTCTCGTCGGTGGGCGACATCCTGGCCGCGCGTTGCAAGTGCGCCATGGCCTGGCCGTTGTCTCCCCTGGCCGCTGCCAGTTGGCCGAGCCCGTGCTCGCCTTCGGCAGCCATGCAGGTGCCGAGCAGGCTGCGGTACAACGGTTCGGCTTCGCTGCGGCCCAGCAGGCGGTACACCTTGGCCTGGCGCTGGCGCACCTGGGGCAGGTTGTCCGGCAGGTTTTGCAGGTTGGCCAGGCTGGCGTGCAGCTTGCCCTCGTTGGCCATGTCGTCGGCCAGGTTCAGCGATAACTCCTGATCGGAGTTGGGCTTGGCACAACTGCCCTGCGCGCTGAAACCCGCCCACGGCAGTTGCCCGTTACTGGCGCAACCGCTCAACAACAACAGGCTGCAGGCGACCATCAATGTCTTCATTGCATGTCCTCTCAAGGCACGAAGGCTTTGGCGATGGCGATAAAGCCAGGGCCGGCCAATACGATCAGTAATGCGGGAAACAGGAACAGCATCATCACCACGGACATTTTGGCGGACATCTTGGAAATGTATTCCTGCAGGCGGGTCAGGCGCCGGTCATCCAGCAGTTGCTTGAGCGATTGCAGCGACTTCATCGCCCCGCCGCCCTGATGCAGAAGTTGCTGGAGGATCAGGCACGTGTCGCTGAGTTCATCGACGTCCAGCATCTGGCTGGCCTTGTTCAATTCCTCCCCCAGCTCCAGCCCGGAATCGACGCGTGCCAGCACCAGGCGCAGTTCGGCGGTCAGTACCGGCAGCAACTTTTGCGCGTCGTAGGCCATGACCCGCAGCGCTTGCTCCACGGCCATGCCTGACTCAAACAGAATGCGCACCAGGGGGATGAAGGTCGCTACTTCCCGGGAGATTTTCCCCTGGCGTCTTTTGGCAAGTGCAACCAGTACTCGCTTGGGCAGCAGGTATCCGATGATCACGCCCAGCAGGGAGATCACCCACTCATGCTCAGTGCCGGGAAAGAACAGCTCCAGTGTCATCGCGGTCAGCCCCAGCAAAACTATCGGTGAACCGATCTGGCAAGCGGCGAACATCGAGCGTTGGCTGGCTTTTCTCCAGCCCATGCGGTTGAGCAGGATTTGGGTTTCGTTATCGAGGCTGATGGTGCGCTGGCCGATCCGGGTGCTGCCCAACTGGTGCAACCACTCACTCATTTTGTCATTGCGGCCTGGCTCGCCCTGCAGCCGCTGGGCGACCACGCGTTGTTGACGACGACTGCTCAGGATATTCGCCAGCAGCAGTGATAATGCGGCAAGAAACAATACGGCACTGATCAGTATTGCCATCTCAGATACTCCGCAACATGCGCCACAGCGCCACGCATCCGATGACTTGCAAGGCGAACGCACCGAGCATCAGGCGTTGGCCGCTATGGTCATCCCACATGGCCATCAGGTACGTCGGATTAATGATCAGGAAGTAGCCCGCGACACTCACCGGCAGCACCGCCAGCACCAGCGCGGTCACTCGGGTTTCGCCGGTCATGGCGCGTAATTGCCGTGCGCCCTGATCGCGCTCGCGAATCATCTTGATCAGGTTTTCCAGCAGCTCACTGGCGTTGCCGCCGTAGCGGTGGTTGACCTTGAGGCCCAGGGCAAACAGACGCAATTCATCCTGTTCATAAAACTCGGCATAGTCATGAGCGGCCTCCGGCAGGCTGACACCCAATTGCACATTGCGCTTGATACGGCCCATGGACCTTTTCAACGGATCGTCACTGGCATCGATGCCGCTCAGGATGGCGTCCGCCAGGGTGCGTCCGGATTTCAGGCTGCGCACGGCGTGATCGAGCAATTGCGGGAGTTGTTCAATCATCCGGCGCAGCCGCCGCTGGTAGCGTACGGCGATGTACAGGCGCAGTGCCAAGGGCGGTGCCGCCACCATCACAAACAAGCCTATCCACTGGCCCACGAGCCCCCCCAGCAGGGCACCAAAGGCCCACAGGGTCAGCCACAGGCCGAGGCGCTCGGCTGGCCGGCCGAGGCCTGCACGGATAAACATGCGTTCCAGGCTAGTGGTCACCGCGTTGTCTTTCATGGCCTGGGGTTGCCCTTCGGCCAGGCGTTCCAATACCCGGTCGGTCTGGGCCTTGCGCAAACCGTTGCGCATCAGGCCTATCCCCAGCACCAGAAGGGCCACGGCGAGCAGGGCGAGCAGAATCGGACCGATCATCGGGTTGCCTCCTACACCGGCAGGTGACCTTCGTGACGCAACTTGTCACCGGCCGGGTTGACCGCTTCGCGCAGGAAGCCAAAGCCGGTGCGCTTGTCGTGGCGAAACAGGGTGTTGGTGACGTACACGTCTTCGCGGATGCCCACCACTTCCACCACTTCGCTGACACAGCGGCGGCCATCGGGCAGGCGCGTCAGCTGGATCACCACATCCAGCGCCGCGCAGATCATTTGCCGCAGGGTTTTTTCCGCGACGACCCGGCCGGTCAGGCCCACCAGGGTTTCCAGGCGCAGCAAGGCGTCCTGGGCGTTGTTGGCGTGCACGGTACTCATCGAGCCGTCGTGGCCGGTGTTCATGGCGGTCAACACATCGATGACCTCCACGCCCCGGATCTCGCCGAGGATGATGCGGTCGGGGCGCATCCGCAGGGCGTTGCGGATCAAGTCACTGGCCTTCACTTCCCCATGCCCCTCGGCATTGGGCGGGCGGGTTTCCAGGCGCACAACGTGGGGATGGCCCAGTTGCAACTCGGCCACGTCTTCGATGGTGACCAGGCGCTCGCGGGGGTTGATCAACTGGCTGAGAATGTTCAGCAGTGTGGTTTTACCGGTGCCGGTACCGCCGCTGATCAGGATGTTGCAGCGCTTGCCGACGGCTTCCTTGAAAAAGTCGAAAATGGCCTGGTCGATGGTTTGCATGGCCACCAGGTCGCTGCTTTTAAGCATGTCCTTGCGAAACTTTCGAATCGACAGGCACGGCCCGTCCAGGGCAATCGGCGGAATGATCGCATTGACCCGGCTGCCATCGGGCAGGCGCGCATCGACCATCGGCGACGACTCATCCAGCCGGCGTCCCAGGGGCGCGAGGATGCGCTGCATGACCCGCTCGACATGGTGGTCGTCAATGAAGCGCAAGTCACTTTGTTGCAGCAGGCCATCGCGTTCGACGAATACCCGGTGCGGGCCGTTGACCAGGATCTCGGTGACGGTCGGGTCGCGCAGCAGCACTTCCAGCGGGCCGAAACCGGTCAGCTCATCGACGATCTCTTCGGCCAGACGCTCCATCTCATAGCGGGAAATCGCCAGGTGCATACGTGTGATGTATTCGGCCACCTTGTCGATCACAAACTGCGCCAGGGACTGGCGTGTGCCTTCCAGCAGATTTTTTCCCGAATCCTCGATGGCATCGATGATGTAGCGATGCAGCACCAGCTTCAGGCCGTCGTGATCAGTGTTGCCGACGTTGCCGCGCGGGGCGACGCCAAACAGCTTCTCGCCGTTCATTTGGTCCTCAGAAGGCGGTTGAGCCAATTGGTGGAGGGTTTTTCCAGGCCCTCGGAGCGTTTTGCCAGGCGCTCGCCCAAGCCGCGCAACGTCTGTGTCAGGGCTTCCCGTGGGGCCAGGGCGAACAGGGTCTGGGCCTGGTTTTTGGCACTCAGGCGCACTTCCGGGCTCCAGGGCAGGACGGCGATTACCTCCAGCCCGAAGCTCTTGCCCAGTGCATCCGAGTCCGGGGCGGCCCCTTTGAGGTAGCGGTCTACCAGCAGGCGGGCATGGTCGAGTTTCATGCCTTTTTCCCGCCACAGGTTGAGTACGGCCAGGTTGCGGCGGCAGTCCGGCACGCTTTGGTCGGTGCACCACAGCAGTTTGTCGCAATGGCTGACAAAGGTGCGCAAGGCTTCGCTGTCGGGTTGGCCGGTCAGGTTCACCACGATGTGCTGGAAGTGCTGGCGCAGGGCGCTGAGCAACATGTACAGCTCGGCCGCGCTGGTACGTTCCAGGGGCTCGTCGTTGTTGTGGTAGGCGAGGATGCGCAGACCGGCTTCGGCCGTGGTGAAGGCGCTGTTGATCAGGGTTGAGTCCAGGCGCCGCAAGTGACGCAGGGCGTCGCCGAAATGAAAAGAACTCTCCAGCCCCAGCAGTGCGAGGCTGTCAGCGAGTGGCAGGCCCAGGTCGAGCAACAGCGTTTGCTGCCCGCTTTTTTGCACAACCAGCGCCAGGTGGCTGGCGATCAGCGCGCCGTCGGCATTGCCTTGGGTGCCGTAGAGCACGGTCAGCCCGCCTAGATGGGTATTCGGGGTGACCGCCGGCAAGCGTTTGCTCAGGCGCCGAACCAGGCCGGCAACCTCACTGGAGCGCGAGCCGTAGGCCACGAAATCCCGTGCGCCGGCGCGCATCGCGTTCAGTACAAGCTGGTTGTCCATGCCATCGCCCAAGGCCACGATGGCAAGCATCGGCTTGGCTTCCAGGGCACCTTCGATCAGGGCGCACTGGGTGGTGACGTGTTCCCGGTCCAGGCCGATGAACACCAGGTTGGCGAACGTCACGTCTACCAGTGCCAACAGTTCGTCGAGGCTGCCGGCACCGGCGCTGACCACTTGCCCCAGGGGCGCGAGCGCACCCTGAAGCCATTCCAGATCCGTGGTGTTGCGGGTAATTGCCAAAAAGGTCTGGCTCAGGCTCTCACTCATTCGGACAGTCCACTGCGACGGTCGAAATTGCCGTTTTCGAGGAAGTACAGGCGGTACCAGTTCGGGTCGTAATTGCGCAGTTTTTCCCCAGGCAACGAGGGCAGTTGGGCGTTGGCCGCCAAGGGCTGCACGAGGTGCGGGGTGACGATCATCAGCAGCTCTTTTTCCTGGCGATTGATGCTGGAGTCGCGAAAGAACGCACCGAGGACCGGGATGTCGCCCAGCCCCGGGAATTTGCTCACGTTGGAGCTGTTGTTGGTGCTGATCAGGCCGCTGATCACGAAGCTTTCGCCGTCGGCCAGGGAGATGCTGGTGTCGGTGCGCCGGATGGTCAGGGCCGGCACGGAGATGCCCTGGATGTTGACCGCGTTGCTGTAGTCCAGCTCACTGACCTCTGGCGCGACCTTCAGGGAAATCCGCCCATGGTCGATGACGGTCGGGGTCAGGGTCAGGCGAATACCGAACTCTTTGTATTCGATGGAGATGCTGTTGCTGCCGCTGCTGGGCACCGGGATCGGTACTTCACCACCGGCGAGGAAGGTCGCACTTTGTCCACTGAGCGCCACCAGGCTCGGCCGGGCCAGGGTGTAGGCAAAACCGCTGCTTTCCAGGGCGTTGATCATGGCCGAGACACGCCCGCCGCCAAAGCCAATGTTGAAGGTGTCGTTGTTCACCGGGAGCCCACGGAATCCTGTGGCCGCGGCGTTGGCAACATTGTTCGGGGCGCCGAAGAGAAAGTTGCCGCCCCGGCCAAAGATCGAGGTGCTGGCCTCCTTGAGTTTGGTGCGGCTCACTTCCACAAAGCGGATGTCGGTTTGCACCTGGCTCGGCAGCGTCGGGTCATCGGACGGCGCCAGGGCCAGGCTGGTCAGGGCCGACGTGGCCTTGCCCTTGACGAACACCATGCTTTGGCGCGGGCTGCTGGAGCAGGCCGTCCAGACCATCAGGCTGGTGGTGCCCGAGGCGATGCCGGTGAGCAGGAACGCCTGGTTGCCGTTGACCTGCACATCGGCCACTTTCGGATCGCCAATGGCCAGGCGCGTAATCGGCACCGGCGACTGGATGGCCTGTTGAGCGCCTTCACCCACCTCCAGCACCGCCGGCAGCTGGCCCAGGCCCGTGCAGTTGCCGGGTGCTGCCAGTGCGACGCCGACAGGCAGGCTCAGGGTGAGAAGTGCCCAGAAAATTCGCGAAAAAGACCACACGAAACGACTGCTCATTCAAGGCATCCTTAGCTCTTTCAGGGCGTTTGTTGGGTAACCTGATTGCCACGTATTACTTCGACGCCTGAACGCCTTGGCGCACCATTGCCAGCGGGACTCAGGCCGTTGACGGGCGCTGTGCTGAAGGCCAGCTGGTTGAACTGGTAGAGCTCGCGCCGGGTGTTTTCCAGGTGGATCGCGGACTCCGTTTCACCGGCCCAGTATTGGCTCAGCAGTTGTTCGTCGGCACTGCGTACAGCCAGGCGCAGTACGCCGGACTGGGCTGCGAGCATCAGCCGGCTCAGGAGCTCCTCCGGTACGGCGAGGAGTACCGTACGTGCGCTGGCGCGACTCTGCTGCGCCTTGAGTTTTTCGTCGGGGGTGGTCGGTGGCACGGAGCCGGGCTTGCCGTCGTTGGTCAGCCCCAATTGATCGCCGACGCCCAGCAGGCGCAAGGCGGGCACCACGATTTGTGCGGACTGCTGCGGGTTGCTGGCTTCCTGGCGCAGGAAGAGCAGGACGTCCACATAGTCCCCCGGGGAGAGTTGCCCGCTGGCGCCGATCACTTCATCCACGGCGACGGCAAGCGCGCGTTCGTTAGGGCGGATCATTCGCGCCACGGTGCCGCCGGAGTTGAAGCTCTCCTCGGTCAGCCAGGTACCGGCGGGCAGCGGCCGCCACGGGATCTTGCCCACGGCCTGGTCGAGGCTGGTGAGGCTGCCGGCGGGAACCGTGCGCAGTTTTTCCAGGGTCAGGTCGGCGGCGGTGAGCGCAACAAAAGGTGCGACGTCATGGGCCAGCACCACCACGGGTTGGCGGGTCTGGTCTTCGGCTACGGGTTGCACGACTTCAGGCGTTTGGGGCACGGGCGGTGCGACGGGGGCAGGGCGGCTGAGTACCAGGCCCCAGTAGCCTGCAATCAGTGCACCTACCAACAGCAGCCCGGCGAGGATCAAGCTAATCCGACTGTTCATGAAGGCTCTCCCTTTCCTGCTGCATCCACTGCTGTTCCCACAAATGCTTGCGTATCCGGATCGCTTCAAGCTTCTAACTATTTCGCTATTTGAAGGTAGTTCAGCTAAGACAAAACGCCATTACCGAGCGAAAAATATCTCCAGAAACCTCTGCGAAAGTTGGATTTTTGGCGTCAGCCTGCCGACTAATACTTTGTGATTAATCAGTTCTTACAGTTGTTGGTATGGGGTTTGTTGACAATGCTCTAGTGGCACACCGAAATCATTTTTGTGATGCCGCGATACCAGCGCCGTGGGCGCAAAGGAGAAGTCATTATGTTCCTTGATCTTATTCGCATGGGTTTCATCAAAGTCCAGATTTTTTTCTATTCCAAAGAGGGCGCATCGGGTATCGAGTACGCACTGGTTGCGGCGATGGTTGCCGTGGCGCTGGCTGCCTTTATTACACCCATCCGGACGGCGGTAACCAACGTATTTACTTCGATACAAGCCGCCATTCATACCTGACCCAGGTACTCGCGCAAACACGTGCAGGTTCCGCTGAATGATCTATTGCGTATCAGGCATTTCCACATGAACTCCTCTTCGGCTCCCCGGCAACAAATCCTTTTGGTGGATGACGAAGAGGACGCCCTCATTGAACTGGCCGAGTCGCTGGAGAATGAAGGCTTTGTCTGTTTTACCGCGACTTCGGTCACCTTCGCCTTGCAGGAGCTGACCCTGCACCCCGATATCGCCCTGGTGATCACCGACCTGCGCATGCCCGAGGAAAGTGGTATTTCCTTGATCAAGCGTTTGCGTGAACACACCGCTCGCCAGCACTTGCCGGTGATCGTCATGTCCGGCCACGCCGAGATGGATGATGTCAGTGACATGCTGCGCCTGCAGGTGCTGGACCTGTTCCGCAAGCCGATCTACCTGGTGCGCTTGATCGATACCCTCAACAACCTCTTCCCCATCCCCAAAATCAGGCTGATGTAGGAGCGAGCTTGTGTGGGAGCGGGCTTGCTCGCGAAAAACGTCAACGATAACGCGGGCAGTCTGGTTCCCCGCGTTGTCTGGACGTTCTTCGCGAGCAAGCTCGCTCCCACAGGGTTCAGAGTTGGTAGCTGAAACTCAGGGTATACCGTGGCCGCCGATTGAAGCTGTCCAGGGCGATGTCCGACATTGGCTTGGCCGCTTCCAGCGCGATGTTGTAGTACTTGTTATCCCCGAAGCGCAGGCCCACCGCTGCCGATGACATGTTGTTGCCCTTGGCCGGCAGTTCGTTGAACCAGGTCTTGGCCTTGTCGAGCACCACGTACGGCTGCAGGATTTTTACCCACTCGCCACTGCGGTTGAAGCTGTAGTTGACCTCATACGCCACGCCCCAGCCCTTGTCGCCCGAGCCCTGGTCATCCGGGTAGCCACGCCCGAAATTCTGCCCGCCGAACGTCGCGCGTTCGCTGTCGGGCAGGGTGTCGTTGCTCCAGTAGAAGGCACCCGATGCCACGCCTTGCCAGTTGTCGAAGAACTTGTCGCTCTGTACGCCCGAGACGCGCAGGCGGAAGAAGTCGATGTCGGGTTTTATGCCCTCGAAGTCACTCCGGGTGCTGGCGCCCAGGCCGTCGATGCCCTGGTACAGGCCGGCGCTGACAATGCGCAGTTGGCGCGTATCGGATTTGCGCCAGTCACCTTCGAACGCCAGGGCGCGCAGATTGGTTTCCAGGTCGAAACGTTGCGGGAAACCCACCAGTTGATAGCGGGTGGTCTGGTCCACGGCATAGAGTCGCGTGCCCAGGGTCAATGACTCGGTGGGGGAGGCAATCAGCGGATGGCTGAGGCCGACGGAGTAGCGGTCAACCTCCTGGTGTGGCTTGAGTTCAAAACCGCCGTCCAGCTGCACATTGCTGCGCGGGTCGGCGCGGTAGCGCTCGGCGTTGACCACCAGTTGAGTGCCCTCGGCATTCACGAACTGGCTGTAGCCCAGGCGGTAGTAATGCTCCTTGTCCTCGCCGGGCGGGAACAGGCCGCTGACGCTCAGTTGTTCGCCCATGGATGTCTGGGAATTGCTGGTGCCGGTGATCAGGGCTTGCAGGCCGCCACGGCTGTCGTCCGTCATGCTCATGCTACTGGTGAAGGGTTTGCGCGAGGCCTGGATCTGCATGCGCGTGCCGCCATCGGTGGTGCCCGGCGGCGGTACTTGCGCCTGCAGCGTTACACCTGGAATGCGGCCCATCAAGGTGGTGTAGCGTTCGAAGGTCTTGCGGGTCAGCGGGCGCTCGGCCAGCAGCTTGGCCGCCAGTTTGTCGACGTAGGCCGAGACCGAGCCAATGTCGCCCTGCACGTTGTAATCCTTGATGTAGCCCTCCACCAACACCACGCGCACCAGACCGTTTTCGAAGCGCTGGTCGGGCAGGTACGCGTAGGACAACAGGTAGCCGTCCTGCTGGTAGCGGCGGGTGATGCCGCGGGTGGCTTCGATCAGTTGTGCGAGGGTGGTTTCATGGCCGATCAGCGGTTCGAAAACCTTGGCCACGTCCTGGAGCGGGTAGATAGTTCCCCCGTCGATTTGCAGCTTGCGGATGGTCACTTTGGTGTCCATCAACAATGGCTGGCCCTGGGTTGCCGCCGGCTCGGGCAGTTGGGTCTGTGGGGTGACCGGGCGATAGGCATCGGCGGGGAGGTTGGGTACCGGCAGGTTGCGAATGGTGTCGTTGCTGTTGAGGTAGCTGGGCAGGGTCTCGGCATGGACGCTGGCAGCAATGAGGGTGAGCAGAAACAAAGGCGTCAAGGCGCGCATAGGACACTCCATGGTCAAAACTGCTGCAGCGTTTTCGCTAGGCCCGCCGGGTTCTGGGACACGGTTCGCAAAGCCATTCATTGGCCAATAAAAAAGACGAGAGACTCGTTGGAATCTCTCGTCTCAACCAAGCGTAGGCGCTGTAGGGGAGGCCGTCTAATGGCCAGGTGCAATTCTATTTTTTGCCGGTCAGCCCACCGAGCAGACCTCCCAGGCCGCCGCCTGTGTTTGCATTTGCATTGGCAGTGCCCGTAGCGGTGGCACCGGCACCCACGTTCAAGCCACCGAGCAGACCGCCACCGTTACTGCTGGTGCCGCCGGTTACCAGGCCACCCACCGAGCCGACGGTATTGCCGACGGCATTCAGGGTACCGCCCACAGCGTTAGTCACCGGATTGGCATTCGCCGCCGTCAGGTTGGTGCCCAGGCTGCTGACTGCGCCGCCGACCTGGGTAACCAGACCATTCACCGGTGCGCCGATACCGGTGCTGGTGCCGATGTTTTGCGTCAGGTTGGCAACACCCGAGGTCACTGGGTTGAGTGCGGTGCCGACATTGGTCGCCAGGCCTGCAACGGGAGCCGTGGCTGCAGTGTTGGCCACGCCATTGCCACCGATCAGGGTGCCGAGCGACGCGACGGTGTTACCCACTTGGCCGCCGGTCACACCGGCTGCACTGACAGTGCCGTTGGTGTTGCCGGCATTCAGGCCGTTGCCGACGTTGGCGACAAGACCGCCGACGAGTTCAGGCAGGCCCGATTGAGGGGTCGTGGTGGCCGGGTTGACGTAACCGCTCGACTTATCAAGGGTGGTGCCAACGCCAGTCAACACGCCACCGACGAGTGTCCCGACTGGGTTGCCTGCGCCGCCGGCGCTGGCCACCTGGCCGCCAAGGCCGGTGACAGTGGAGCCGACTTTATCCAGTACGCCGCCGACCGGGTTGCCCAGGCCTGTTTTATTGCCCAGGTTGCCGGTGGTGTTTTCCACCAGAGAGACGACGGGTACCAATACGCTTTTACCCACCGTATTGGTCACGCTGCCCAATGGCCCGGTGGTGCTGGCAGTGCTCAAGGTATCGCCGAGCATGGTGACGGCCTGGCCGACCTGATCAACCACGCCACCTGCCGCACCGCCTACGCCACCGGTCAAGCCGCCGACTACGGGAATGCCGCCGAGTGTGGTGCCCAGGGATTTGCCGGTGTTGGAAACGCCGGTGCCCAGGTCGGCAACGCCATCGGCCACACCGGCAACGGTTGTGCCCACGGAGTTGCTATTGGTACCCAACGTGCCCAGGCCGTTGCTCAAGCCGCCGCCGATACTGTTGACGGCGGTGCCTGTCGCGGTGACCAGCCCGCCGGCAGTGGTGCCGACAATGGGAACCGTGGTCAGGGTTGTGCCCAGGTTACCTACTGTGGTGCCGACATTACCGACGACACCGCCCACAGCGCCTACTACCTGGCCGGTGACCAGGGGAGTGGTCGAGCCGGTGCCGCCGCCAGTGCCACCGCCAGTGCCGCCACCGGTACCACCGCCGGTACCTCCACCAGTGCCGCCGCCGGTGCCACCACCGGTACCTCCACCAGTACCGCCGCCGGTACCTCCACCAGTGCCGCCGCCGGTGCCACCACCGGTACCTCCACCAGTACCGCCGCCGGTGCCACCACCGGTGCCGCCGCCGGTGCCACCACCGGTACCTCCATCAGTGCCGCCGCCAGTGCCACCACCGGTACCGCCGCCGGTGCCTCCACCTGTCCCACCGCCAGTACCGCCGCCAGCATCCGGAGATGACGCCGCGACGCTACTGTGATGACCACCACCACCGCTGCTGCAGCCTCCGAGGCTTACTGCCAGAATCAGGGCCAGCGCGGTACTTGCTTTCCACAACACGACTTGAGTTTTCATGATTGAGTTCCTTGCACCTGGTACAGCCTTTGTTGTTTTCGAAGTTCGCTGTTTCTAGGGGCAGCGATACATTCGTCCGTTATGGCTATAACAGTCCCGGGTGCGCGCTCTCGCAACGCTCAACTTGGTATTAACGATTTATATACACGAAGAGTTAGTTTGCTTAATGACTAATACCAAGGGTGTAGAAGGCGGCGGTGTTTAAGTTGTAAGTTTATTAAAATCAATGAGTTGATAAGAGTAGCGAGCTATCGATAGCTCGCTATAACTTAGGATGTATATATACAATTTATCAGGCGATGGGCCGCCAGCGGCCGACCATGTGTTCAATGTCCCCGGCGCCTTTAAGTTGCAGCTCACCGCTGGAGCCGGGGGCGCTCGTGAACAACGTTACCTCACAGGGCAAACGCACCGGCTTTTTAAACTCGACATCTATCTCGAGATTGGCGGCTGGCAAATGCTCACTCAGTGCCGCCAGTGTGCGGGCCTTGTTCCACAGCCCATGGGCGATGGCCTGGGGAAAGCCGAATAACCTGGCAGTAAGGGCACTCAAGTGAATCGGGTTGTAGTCGCCGGACACCCGGGCGTAGCGGCGGCCAACATCGGCGGGGGCTTTCCAGCGGGTCAGTTCGGCGACAGCGGCAGGGGGTTGCAGCGGGTTGTCCGTTGCTGCGCCATCGAGTTTCACACCGCGACAGAGCATCCGGCTTTGCGCTTCCCACAGTAGCCCCAGTGAATCTTCGACCGTGGTCACAATATCGAATGTCGCACCCTTGGCATGGGGCTGCAAATTCTGCGCGTAAACGCCGACCGTCAAGTCACTCACACCGCCCAACGGGCGCAGGATGCGGATCCGGTTGCTCAGGTGGATCAACCCCAGCAGCGGGAAAGGAAATGCCTTGTCAGTGAGCAATTGCATCTGCAGGCCGAATGCCAGGATATGCGGATAGGTGGCCGGCAAGACCGGGCTGTCGGCAAACCCGCAGACCTTGCGATAGGCCGCGACTTCCCTGGGGTTCACACTGACCCGGCAGCGCAACCCTTGCTCGGGCAGCGTGGTGCCGGTGATCTTGCGCTTGAGTGCCGCGCGCCAATACAGCGGCGGCAGGAACGGGGTGCTGCCTAATGTGTGCCACTCCATGCTTACGCTCCCAATAGACTTTGCCCGCACACCCGAAGTGCCTGCCCGCTGACCGCGCCCGAGCCCGGCTGGCCGAGCCAGGCCACCGCCTCGGCGACGTCCTGGGGCAAGCCGCCCTGGCCCAGGGAGCTCATACGGCGCCCGGCCTCACGCAGGGCGAAGGGAATGTGTGCGGTCATCTGGGTTTCGATAAAGCCTGGGGCCACGGCATTGATGCTGATCCCGCGCTCACCGAGCAACGGCGCCCAGGCCTGGGCCAGGCCAATCAGCCCGGCCTTGCTAGCGGCGTAGTTGGTTTGCCCGCGGTTGCCGGCGATGCCGCTGATGGATGCCAGCAGCACCACGCGACCGTTGTCGTGCAGGGTGCCGCTGTCCAGCAGCGCCTTGGTCAGCACTTGCGGCGCGTTGAGATTGACCGCCAAGACTGCGTCCCAATATTCCGGCGTCATGTTGGCCAGGGTTTTATCGCGGGTGATGCCGGCGTTGTGCACCACGATGTCGATGCCGTCCGGCAGGTGTTCGATCAGTTGGGCGGCGGCGTCTTCGGCGCAGATATCCAGGGCGATGCTGCGGGCGCCCAGGCGCGCGGCCAGGGCATCGAGGTCGGCCTTGGCTTGTGGCACGTCCAGCAGGATCACCTCGGCACCGTCGCGGGCCAGGGTTTCGGCGATCGAGGCACCGATGCCGCGGGCGGCGCCGGTCACCAGGGCCTTGTGCCCGGCGAGTGGGCGCGTCCAGTCCGCGACCTGGGTCGCGCAAGCGTTCAGGCGAATGACCTGGCCGGAGATATAGGCACTTTTCGGCGAGAGGAAGAACCGCAACGCGCCTTCCAATTGATCCTCGGCCCCGTCGCCCACGTACAGCAATTGCAGGACGCCGCCGCTGCGCAGCTCTTTGGCCAGCGACCGGCTGAAGCCTTCAAGGGCCCGTTGGGCACTGGAGGCAAACGGGTCGCCGAGGCTTTCCGGGGCACGGCCAAGGATCACCAGGTGCGCGCTGTGATCGAGATTTTTCATCAGCGGCTGAAAGAATTCCCGCAGCTGTTTGAGTTGATCGGTGTGCTGCAGTTGGCTGGCGTCGAATACCACGGCCTTGAGCTTGGGCCCGTGGCCGGGAATCCAGGTGGTTGCCGTCGACGGTTCGCTGCCGTAGCTATAGATAGCGTCGGTCAGCTTGTTGGCGAACGGCAGGATTTTTGTCGCCAGCGGGCCGCCGCCGATCAGCAGCGCACCCTCCACCGGACGCAGGCGTCCGGCCTGCCAGCGTTCCAGGCGTACCGGTGACGGCAGGCCAATGGCGGCGACCAGGCGATGGCCGAGGCTGGAGTTGGCGAAGTCGATATAACGGTCAGACATGGAACGCTCTCCGAGTGCTGGGGTTCAAACGGTGGACCATCAATAGGTGAAAGTCGTTCGATTGAGCCTAGGCTAGGCTCAGAGATTCACCCCATAACCTCAAGGGAGCTTTCCATGACTCAATTGCGCCGTGTAGCGATCATTGGCGGTAACCGCATCCCCTTCGCCCGCTCCAACGGCCCTTACGCCACGGCGAGCAACCAGGCGATGTTGACCGCCGCCCTCGAAGGCCTGATCGAACGCTACAACCTGCACGGCCTGCGTATTGGCGAGGTGGCCGCCGGGGCGGTGCTCAAGCATTCCCGCGACTTCAACCTGACCCGCGAGTGCGTGCTGGGCTCGCGCCTGTCGCCGCAAACCCCGGCCTACGATATTCAGCAGGCCTGTGGCACGGGGCTGGAAGCCGCGTTGCTGGTGGCGAACAAGATTGCGCTGGGGCAGATCGAAAGCGGGATTGCCGGCGGCGTCGACACTACGTCCGACGCGCCTATCGGGGTGAATGAGGGCCTGCGCAAAATCCTGCTGCAAGCCAATCGCAGCAAATCCATGGCGGATAAACTTAAAGTCTTGTTACAACTTCGTCCCCATCACCTCAAGCCGGAGCTGCCGCGCAACGGCGAACCGCGCACCGGGTTGTCCATGGGCCAGCATTGCGAGTTGATGGCGCAGACCTGGCAGATACCCCGCGCCGAGCAGGATCAGTTGGCGCTGGAAAGCCACCAGAAAATGGCCGCGTCCTACGCCGAAGGCTGGCAAAACGATTTGCTCACGCCCTTTCTTGGCCTGACCCGCGACAACAACCTGCGCCCCGACCTGACCCTGGAAAAACTCGCCAGCCTCAAGCCCGCCTTCGAGCGCAGTGAGAAGGGCACCCTCACCGCCGGTAACTCGACGCCGCTGACCGATGGCGCCTCGTTGGTGCTGCTGGGCAGTGAAGCCTGGGCCAAGGAGCGCGGCTTGCCGATTCTCGCCTACCTGCGCGATGGCGAAGCGGCGGCGGTGGATTTCGTCAACGGCGCCGAAGGCCTGCTGATGGCGCCGGTGTACGCCGTGCCGCGGCTGCTGGCGAGGAATGGCCTGACCCTGCAGGACTTCGATTACTACGAGATTCACGAAGCCTTTGCTGCCCAAGTGTTGTGCACGCTGAAAGCCTGGGAAGATCCGGAATACTGCAAGACCCGCCTGGGGCTGGATGCACCGCTGGGCTCCATCGACCGCAGCCGCTTGAACGTCAAGGGCAGCTCATTGGCCGCCGGCCATCCGTTTGCTGCCACGGGCGGGCGTATTGTCGCCAACCTGGCCAAGCTGCTGGACGCAGCCGGCAAGGGCCGGGGCCTGATCTCGATCTGCGCCGCCGGGGGGCAGGGCGTCACCGCGATTATTGAGCGCTGATCTCGGCTATGATCGGGCCGCCGGTCAATTTGGCATATTGGATGCATTCTTAAGCGGTCAAAGGTCGGTACCCTCTCCCCGCGGCGAGAGGATTGCCGTATAACGAGTGCCATACGCGTGTTTGGTAATAAAGGACCCACAATAAAAGCTGATGAAGACTCCTAAACGCATTGAACCCCTGATCGAGGACGGTCTGGTCGACGAGGTGCTGCGCCCACTCATGAGTGGTAAAGAAGCAGCTGTTTACGTGGTGCGCTGCGGCAACGAGTTACGTTGCGCCAAGGTCTACAAGGAGGCGAATAAACGAAGTTTTCGTCAGGCGTCCGAATACCAGGAAGGCCGCAAGGTCCGCAACAGCCGTCAGGCCCGGGCCATGGCCAAGGGCTCCAAGTTCGGCAAGAAAGAAACCGAAGATGCCTGGCAGAACGCTGAGGTAGCGGCGCTGTTTCGCCTGGCCGGTGCGGGTGTTCGCGTGCCCAAGCCGTACGACTTCCTCGAAGGCGTGCTGCTGATGGAGCTGGTGGCCGATGAATACGGCGACGCGGCGCCACGTTTGAACGACGTGACGCTGGAGCCGGACCAGGCCCGTGAATACCACGCCTTCCTGATTACCCAGATCGTGCTGATGTTGTGTACCGGCCTGGTGCACGGTGACCTTTCCGAGTTCAACGTGCTGCTGACGCCGACGGGCCCGGTGATCATCGACCTGCCTCAGGCGGTGGATGCCGCGGGCAACAACCACGCGTTCAGCATGCTGGAACGGGATGTGGGCAACATGGCTTCCTACTTCGGGCGCTTTGCCCCGGAATTGAAGAAGACCAAGTACGCCAAGGAGATGTGGGCGCTGTACGAAGCCGGCACTCTGCACCCGGCCAGTGTGTTGACCGGCGAGTTCGACGAACCGGAAGAGCTGGCTGACGTGGGCGGTGTTATCCGCGAGATCGAAGCGGCGCGGCTCGATGAAGAGCGTCGCCAGGCGATTCGCGCGGCAGACGATGCGCCACCGAGCAAGGCGTCGGAAGAACCGCCACCGCCGCCCTGGATGCAGTGATCCAACGGCGAGTGGATATCCAAATGTGGGAGCGGGCTTGCTCGCGAAAGCGCTGGTTCAGTCAACTGATGTGTTGACTGACACTCCGCATTCGCGAGCAAGCCCGCTCCCACATTAGGTTCCGTGCATGCCTGGTTAAACTTGCTCAGGTGCAACAACTGCCCGACGCCAACTCCTTGAGAATCGGGCAATCCGGCCTATGATCGCCCTGGCAGTGTTCCACCAGGTCCTGCAACGTATCGCGCAACTGCCCCAACTCGCGGATCTTCTGGTTCAGCTCATCGATATGCTGGCGGGCCAGCGCCTTCAGGTCGGCACTCGCGCGTCCCCGGTCCTGCCAGAGCGTCAGCGATTCGCGCGGCAGACGATGCGCCACCGAGCAAGGCGTCGGAAGAGCCGCCACCGCCGCCCTGGATGCAGTGATCCAACGGCGAGTGGATATCCAAATGTGGGAGCGGGCTTGCTCGCGAAAGCGCTGGTTCAGTCAACTGATGTGTTGACTGACACTCCGCATTCGCGAGCAAGCCCGCTCCCACATTAGGTTCCGTGCATGCCTGGTTAAACTTGCTCAGGTGCAACAACTGCCCGACGCCAACTCCTTGAGAATCGGGCAATCCGGCCGATGGTCGCCCTGGCAGTGTTCCACCAGGTCCTGCAATGTATCGCGCAATTGCCCCAACTCGCGGATCTTCTGGTTCAGCTCATCGATATGCTGGCGGGCCAGCGCCTTGACGTCGGCACTCGCGCGTCCCCGGTCCTGCCACAGCGTCAGCAACTTGCCGACCTCTTCCAGGGAAAACCCCAGGTCCCGCGAACGCTTGATAAACGCGAGGGTGTGCAAGTCATCGGCGCCATAAATGCGGTAGCCGCTGTCGGTGCGATGGGCGGCTTTCAACAAGCCGATGGATTCGTAGTAACGAATCATCTTCGCGCTCAGGCCGCTTTGGCGTGCTGCTTGGCCGATGTTCATGGACGCTCGTCCTCCAGGTCCTTGGGTTTCCAGGTTTTCAACAGCAGTGCGTTGCTTACCACGCTGACACTGGACAGGGCCATGGCCGCGCCAGCCATCACCGGGTTGAGCAGGCCGAACGCCGCCAGCGGAATGCCGATCAAGTTATACACAAAGGCCCAGAACAGATTCTGTCGAATTTTCGCATAGGTCTTGCGGCTTATTTCCAGGGCTGCCGGCACCAGCCGTGGGTCGCCGCGCATCAGGGTAATACCTGCCGCGTGCATCGCCACGTCGGTACCGCCGCCCATGGCGATGCCGATGTCGGCCGCGGCCAGGGCCGGTGCGTCGTTGATGCCGTCGCCGACCATTGCCACCACGCCGGTCTTTTTCAGCTCGGCGACGGTAGCCGCCTTGTCCGCAGGCAACACCTCGGCGTGCACGTCATCGATGCCCAGGGCTTCGGCGACCACGCGGGCGCTGCCACGGTTATCGCCGGTCAGCAGGTGGCTGCTGATATGCCGAGCCTTGAGTGCCTGTATCGCCTGCAGGGCGCCCGGTTTAAGCGTGTCACCGAAGGCAAACAAACCCAGCACGCGGGGCTGCGGGCCTTGCTCGATCAGCCAGGACAAGGTGCGGCCTTCGGCCTCCCACGCACTGGCCGAGTCGGCGAGATCACCGGTGCTCAAGCCGGTTTCTTCCAGCAGGCGACGGTTGCCCAGCGCCAGTTGCCGGCCATCCAGGGTGCCTGCAATGCCACGCCCGGTAAGGGACTGGCTGGCGCTGACATCCGCGACGTTCAAACCTTGTTCGGCACAGGCATCCAGCACCGCCTTGGCCAACGGGTGTTCACTGCCGCGCTGCAGCGCGCCGGCCTGTTGCAGCAGCGCCCCTTGATTACCGTCAATGGCGGCCAGGTGCGCAATTTTTGGTGCGCCGGAGGTCAGGGTGCCGGTCTTGTCGAACACCACGGCGCTGACTTCATGGGCACGCTCCAGGGCTTCGGCGTCCTTGATCAGGATGCCGTGGCGGGCGGCAACGCCGGTACCGGCCATGATGGCGGTAGGTGTGGCCAGGCCAAGGGCGCAAGGGCAGGCGATCACCAATACGGTCACGGCATTGATCAGCGCGACCTCCAGCGGTGCGCCATACAGCCACCAGCCGACCAGCGTGGCCAAGGCCAGCACCAGCACCACCGGCACGAACACCTGGCTGACTTTATCCACCAGTTTCTGGATCGGTGCCTTGGCGGCCTGGGCGTCTTCCACCAGGCGGATGATCCGCGCCAGCACGCTTTCCGCGCCGAGGGCCAGGGTACGCACCAGCAGCCGGCCTTCGCCGTTGATGGCGCCGCCGGTGACTGCGTCGCCAGGCTGCTTCGGCACCGGCAGGCTTTCACCGCTGATCAAGGCTTCGTCGGCGTGACTTTGGCCTTCGACCACTTCGCCGTCCACCGGGAAGCGTTCGCCGGGTTTGACCAGCACCAGGTCATTCAGCTTGAGGGCGGTGATGGCGACGTCCTGCTCGCGGCCGTCGATTACTTGAATCGCCCGCTCGGGGCGCAAGGCTTCCAGGGCGCGGATGGCGCTGGCGGTCTGGCGCTTGGCGCGGCTTTCCAGGTATTTACCCAGCAGCACCAGGGCGATCACCACCGCCGAGGCTTCGAAATACAGGTGGGGCATTGTGCCGGCGGACGCCGTGAGCCATTCATAGATACTCAGGCCGTAACCGGCGCTGGTGCCGATGGCGACCAGCAGGTCCATATTGCCCGCTCCGGCGCGCACGGCTTTCCAGGCCGCGATATAGAAGCGCGCACCGAAGATGAATTGCACCGGGGTGGCCAGGGCAAATTGCACCCAGGCCGGGAGCATCCAGTGCAGCCCGAACGGTTGCACCAGCATCGGCAGCACCAACGGCGCGGCGAGCAGGATTGCCAGCAGCAGCGACCAGCGTTCATGGCTCAGGCGTTGTTCCTGGCTGGCCTGGGTGGCGGTTTCGCTTTGGGGCAGGGTGGCGGTGTAGCCGGCCTTGTCGACGGCGGCGATCAGCACGCTGGGGTCCATCTGGCCGAGCACTTCAATGTGGGCGCGTTCGTTGGCCAGGTTGACGCTGACACTTTGCACCCCGGGCACTTTGCCCAGTGCCCGTTCAACCCGCCCGGCGCAGCTGGCGCAGGTCATGCCGCTGATCGGCAGGTCGAAGGTGGTGGATCCGTTCATGGGCAGTACTCCAGGAGAGATTGCCCCTAGGATCAACCTTGACCTGTGGGGAAGGTCAAGGCGTTAGATCAATGTTTCAGTATTCCAGTGCGGCCGGTTTCAGGTACATGCCGTCCGGCCCTTGCGCGATACGCAACTTGCGCACGTCACCCGCCTTCAACGTGATGTTTTGCGCAGGTGGCGCGAGCATGCCCGGCAAGCAGCCCTGGGACTGGCCCGGCAACAATTTCAGGCGCAACGACACGTTTCCGGCCGGCAAGTTGAACGAGGTGGCCTGCTCCTGGAACAGCCGCCCGGCCAACTGGTCCTGGATGTACAAGCCAATCTCGCAGTTGGTCGGCACTTCCAGGCGCTCCCGGGAAATGATCAGCACCGCATAATCTTCATCTGCGCTGGCCGGTGGCACAGCAGCAAACAAGCCCATCAGGCTGACAAGGCCAAAAAATGACCAGCGCATGGCGAATTCTCCGAGGTTCACATCGTGGATAAGTGCAGCTTGGCCGAGGGCGCGAATGAATGCCAGCCCGGCCGATGTTTTCAGAACTTGACCTTGCCATCATGGCAAGGTCAACACTGCGGGCAACCTCATTAAAGGAGTCATGTCATGCAAGTATTCAGCGTTGAAGGAATGACCTGCGGCCACTGTGTCCGCTCGGTAACCCAGGCGGTGCAGGATAAGGACCCGGCGGCCAGCGTGCGCGTCGACCTCGCGACAAAGGAAGTCGGCGTGGAAAGCAGCCTGCTGTCCCCGGCGGAGGTGATCAACCTGATCAGCGAGGAAGGCTACAGCGCCAAGCTCGCCTGACTTTTTGAATAGTTAGCGAGCTAACTTAATGTTCAAGGCACCCGAGCCCGGCTAGACTGTTGGGCTGCCGACTCACCTGGGTGCCTGATGAACCTTCGTATAATCCTGATCTTGGGGGCCTTGAGCGCGTTCGCGCCGCTGGCCATCGACTTCTACCTGCCGGGTTTCCCGGCCATGGCCGTGGCATTCGGCACCGACGAAAAACATATTCAGCTGACCTTGGCCGTGTACTTCACGGGCCTGGCGATCGGCCAGTTGATCTATGGACCGCTGGCAGACCGTTTTGGCCGGCGCGGGCCGCTGCTCAGTGGCGTTACCCTGTTTACCCTGGCGTCCTTCGCCTGTGCGTACGCGCCGTCCCTGGAATGGCTGATCGGCGCGCGTTTCATCCAGGCCCTGGGCGGCTGCGCGGGCATGGTGATCTCGCGGGCGGTGGTCAGCGATAAATGCGACGCGGTGGGCTCGGCCAAGGTGTTTTCCCAACTGATGCTGGTCACCGGGCTGGCGCCGATCCTCGCGCCGCTGGCGGGCGGGGTGATGGTTGGGGTGTGGGGCTGGCAGTCGATCTTCCTGGCGCTGACGGCGTTCAGTGTGATGGCGGCCATTGCGGTAGCAGTCGGGCTGCCGGAAAGCTTCCCGGCCCATCAACCGCGCCAGCCGCTGTCAGGCGCACTGCGCCAGTACGGCCGGTTGCTGTCGGACCGGGTGTACCTGGGCTATGCCTTGACCGGCGGCATCTCGATTGCCGGTATGTTTGCCTACATCGCGGGCTCGCCCTTCGTCTTTATCAAGCTCTATGGCGTGCCCGCCGAACACTATGGCTGGGTATTCGGCTCGAATGCCGCGGGCTTTATCCTGGTGGCACAGGTCAATGCGCGTTTGCTCGCTTCGCGTGGCCCGGCATTTTTGCTGTCGCGCACGGTGTGGGTTTACCTGGCGGCGGGTCTGTCGTTGCTGGCAATTACTGCGCTGCGCACGGACGCTTTGTGGCCACTGCTGGTACCGCTGTTTATCTGCATCGCCAGCCTGGGCTGCATTTTGCCCAATACCTCGGCCTGCGCCATGAGCGGGCAGGGCGCTCGGGCGGGCAGCGCGTCGGCGTTGCTCGGTTGCATTCAGTTTGGTGTGGCCGCAGGCGCAGCGTCGTTAGTCGGCGTGCTGCACGACGGCACGGCGATGCCGATGGCAATGGTCATCAGCTTGTGTGGCGTATTGGCCGTAACGTTCGCGATGCTGACCCGGCGCCTGCAGCGCCAACGGGCACTGCAAGCGGCGGACTGATCAGGATCAGCCAGCAGAACGCTGCTGGCTTTCGGGGAATCGGTGAGGCGCCTGGATACGGGTTTGCAGGGTGTCGGCAAACGCGCGGGCCTCGGCCTCACTGCGGAAGGTAAAGGCGTTCTGGTCGAGACGGACCTGCCATTTGTTGCCTTCGGATCTTGCTAGCGCTTTTATCAGGATCTTCATTGCTGACTTCCTCACGTAAATTGCGTGGCAAAGGCGGCCAATATAAACCCGAATACGCTCACAAATATGACAAGGATCAAGTCTCTGACTAGCGGTGTCGTCCATTACTCACATGAATAACAGACGACACTGACAGAACCTTTCGTTAGAACCCTTCCAACACAATCTTGCCCTTGGCCTTGCCGCTTTCCAGGAGTTCGTGGGCACGGCGCAGGTTAGCCGCGTTGATCACGCCAAAGTGCTCGCCCACGGTGGTTTTCAGAGTACCGGCGTCGATCAGTTCGGCGACGCGATTGAGCAGGTTGTGCTGTTCGATCATGTCGCTGGTCTCGAACATCGAACGGGTGTACATGAACTCCCAATGCAGCGACAGGCTCTTGCGCTTGAGCTTGCTTACGTCCAATGCCTTGGGATCGTCGATCAGCGCCAGTTTGCCCTGGGGAGTCAGCGCTTCCACCAGTTGGTCCAGGTGCTGGTCGGTCTGGGTCAGGCTGGCGACGTAGTTCACCTGCGGATGGCCGGCGTTTTTCAGCTCTTCGCTCAACGGTTTGCTGTGGTCGATCACCAGGTCGGCGCCCAGGTCCTTGGCCCATGCCTGGGTTTCAGGACGGGAGGCGGTGCCGATGACTTTCAGGCCGGTGAGCTGTTTCGCCAGTTGGGTCAGGATCGATCCCACACCACCCGAAGCACCGACAATCAGCAGGCTCTGGCCTTCATCGGCCTTGCCTTCACGCACTTGCAGGCGTTCGAAGAGCAATTCCCAGGCGGTGATGGCGGTCAGCGGCAGTGCAGCAGCGTCGGCAAAACCCAGGGTTTTCGGCATATGGCCGACGATGCGCTCATCGACAGTGTGCAGTTCGCTGTTGCCGCCGGGGCGTACCAGGGAGCCGGCGTAGAACACCTTGTCGCCGACCTTGAACAGGCTGACTTCGCTGCCCACGGCCTTGACCACACCGGCCACGTCCCAGCCCAGCACTTTGGCCGCGCCGTTTTCCGGGGCGACGTTCTGGCGCACCTTGGTGTCCACCGGGTTCACCGAGATGGCTTTGACTTCCACCAGCAGGTCGCGGGGGCCGGCGACCGGTTCGGGCAGTTCGATGTCTTGCAGGGATTTTGGATCGTTGATCGGCAGTGCGGCGTAGTAGGCGATGGCTTTCATGATGGTTTCCAAAAAGGGGGCGGTTGATCAGGCAATAAACTTCAGGCGCTTGAGTTCGAAATGCTCAAGCACGTCGGCAGCCTTGGTGCGGAAATTCTGGATATGCGCGCTCTGGTCGTGGTCGGCCAGCGCGGCGTCGTCACTCCAGCGTTCGAGCATGTAGAAGGTCTCGGGGTGCTGCAGGTCCTGGTGCAGGTCGTACTGCTGGCAGCCGGCTTCGATGCGGGTCGGTTCCAGCAGCTCGCGCAGCAGGGTTTCCAGGGTGGCCTGTTGGCCGGGTTTGGCGATCAGCGTGGCGATGACGTTAAAGGCAGCAGACATATTCGACTCCAGACACGTGATGAACGGGATGGACAGATGATTGGCTATTTCTCTGGAAGATAAAACCCGCTAAAAGAGCAGTCTCTTTCAATGCTTTTTTGATAATGGGCGGTCGGCGTGCTGCGTTTTGATGACTTGCAGTTGTTTGTGCGTGCGGCAGACCTGGGCAGCCTTTCGGCGGCAGCACGGGTGATGGACATGTCGGCGGCGGTGGCCAGCGCGGCGTTGAAGCGCATCGAGCAGCAGCTGGGTGCACGGTTGTTGGCGCGTTCCACCCGCAGCCTGCGCCTGACGGCCGAGGGCGAAGGCTTCCTGGAGTACGCCCGGGCCGCCTTGAGCAGCCTGGATGAAGGCCGGCGGTTGTTGGCCAGCGGCCAGGATCAGGTCAGCGGGGTGCTTCAACTCTCGGCGCCGTCGGACTTTGGCCGCAACCAGCTGCTGCCCTGGCTGGATGAGTTCCAGCGCGAATACCCCGACCTGAGCGTACGCCTGTTGTTGGGCGACCGGATTGCCGACCTGTTCCGCCAGCCGGTGGATATCGCCCTGCGCTACGGCGAACCCGAAGACTCCAGCCTGATCGCGTTGCCCATCGCCCCGGACAACTGCCGCGTGCTCTGCGCTGCTCCC
Organism: Pseudomonas sp. F8002; assembly: GCF_013385495.1. Taxonomy (NCBI): domain Bacteria; kingdom Pseudomonadati; phylum Pseudomonadota; class Gammaproteobacteria; order Pseudomonadales; family Pseudomonadaceae; genus Pseudomonas; species Pseudomonas sp. F8002. The sequence continues at coordinate 357,207 of NZ_JACAPW010000032.1, forward strand.
AGCTATCTGGCGCGGCACGGCGAGCCGCGCCACCTGGAGCAACTGACCCAGCACAATTGCCTGCTGTACATGCTCGGCAGCCGGGTGCATGACCATTGGGGGTTTAACGATGGCAAGCGTGATGTCGGCCTGACGGTGACCGGTGACCGCTTCAGTGATGATGCCGATGTGGTGCGACGCTGGGCGGTGGCGGGGGTGGGTATCGCCTACAAGTCCTGGCTGGATGTCAGCTCGGATGTGCTGGCGGGGCGCCTGCGGCTGATCCTGCCGGAGCTGCGGGGCGAACGTACGCCGCTCAATCTGTTGTGTGCCCATCGCGCGCAACTGAGCAAGCCGATCAATCTTCTGCGGGAAATGCTCGTTGCCCGTTGTGCGACATTGACTGCGCAATTGCCGGAGCGATCAGCCTCTACACCATAACCCCGGGGATATCGGGAAATTTCCTTCAGCTTCTGTCCTTGGTTGCGCTGTAAGACGGCACGGAACCCGGCGTTTTCACGCTTATACTTTTCCGCCAGACGCAGCAGACAAATGATTCAACAGGGAGTGAATGAGCACATGGAACAGGCACCTTGCATCAGTCAGATCGCCACCTTGCTGGCCGACCCGAAACGCACCGCGATGGTGTGGGCATTGATGGACGGCTCGGCCAAACCCTCCGATGAGTTGGCGGCACTTGCCGGGCTGTCATCGGCCTCGGCGAATGCGCATCTGACGCGATTGACGGCCGGTGGCCTGCTGCGTGTCGAAGCCCGCAGCGGCAAACGCTTTTTCCGGGTGGCCGCCGCCGATGTGGGGGCCGCCGTGGATGCATTGGCCTGCACCACGATGGCCAGTGTCGCCCGCAGCACGCCCATTCATTCGCGGTCATTGACTGCGCCTGCGGCTTTACGGCGAGCGCGGCTGTGCCATGGTCACCTGGGGGGGGAGCTGGCAGCGGGTTTGTATCAGCGGATGATGGCGGCCGGATGGATCGAGCGCGCGGAACAGCGTACGGACGTGACGCCGTCAGGTGCGCGCAAACTCGCAGCGCTGGGGATTTTTACCCAGGCACTGGCTCAGCCGATCGTGTGCGATTGTTTTGATTGGAGCGAACAGCAGCCACACCTGGGCGGTGCGTTGGGGGCCGCGTTGTTGCAGTTGTGCCTGCAGTCGAACTGGGTCAGCGTGATCAATGAGTCCCAGGCGTTGCAGGTCAGTGAAGCCGGGCAACTGGAAATTGCCCGGCTCGCCAGACCGGTCGGTGATTAAGGCTTGACCAACCGTGCATCCAGGCTGTTTTGCGCCAAGCGTTTGGCCTGGTCCTGGGTCATGCCCAGCGAGGTGTACAGCGCATGGAAGTTCTCGGTGACATAACCGCCGAAGTACGCCGGATCGTCCGAGTTCACCGTCACTTTTACCCCACGCTCAAGCATGTCGAGGATGTTGTGCTGGGACATGTCGTCGAACACGCAGAGCTTGGTGTTGGACAACGGGCACACCGTCAGCGGGATCTGTTCGTCGATGATCCGCTGCATCAGGCGCTCGTCTTCAATGGCGCGTACGCCATGGTCGATACGCTGGATCTTCAGCAGATCGATGGCTTCCCAGATGTACTCCGGTGGGCCTTCTTCACCGGCGTGGGCGACGGTCAGGAAACCTTCGTGACGGGCACGATCGAACACGCGCTGGAACTTGCTCGGTGGGTGGCCCATTTCCGAGCTGTCCAGGCCCACGGCAACAAACGCATCACGGAATGGCAGTGCCTGGTCGAGGGTTTTTTCGGCCTCTTCTTCGCTCAAGTGGCGCAGGAAGCTCAAGATCAAACCGCTGGTGATGCCCAGTTGTTGCTCGCCGTCTTTCAAGGCGGCGGCGATGCCGTTGAGCACGACTTCGAACGGTACGCCACGGTCGGTGTGGGTCTGTGGGTCGAAGAACGGTTCGGTGTGGATCACGTTCTGCGCCTTGCAGCGCAGCAGGTAGGCCCAGGTCAGGTCGTAGAAGTCCTGGGAAGTGCGCAGTACATCGGCGCCCTTGTAGTAGAGGTCGAGAAACTCTTGCAGGTTGTTGAAGGCGTAGGCCTTGCGCAGGGTTTCGACGTCGTTCCACGGCAGCGCGATCTTGTTGCGTTCGGCCAGGGCGAACAGCAGCTCAGGCTCCAGCGAGCCTTCCAGGTGCAGGTGCAATTCAGCCTTGGGCAGGGCGTTGAGCCAATCGTACATTTATAAATTCTCATCAGGTGCAATGGCGGCATTCTACAGGCGCACGCCGAAATAATCGGCAAAACCTGACCAAGCGGTGAGCATCCACAGGCACCGTGCAAGCAGTGCATGAACTAAGGTGTAACGAAACGTTAGCGGCGCGGTGCAGTCTGTACCCCATCAATGACGGATTCGCCGCGTTCAAAAGGCCTGCAATGCTCACATCTATCAAGCAAGAAAAATTCATGCTGCTGGCGCTGATTGCCGCCATCGCTGCCTACCCGCTGGAGCACTGGATGCTGCACAGCGGGCAGATGGTGGCGCTGTTGGCTGGCATAGCGCTGATCGGCTTTATCGTCGTGGCCTCGATGCGCGTGGCCCATCACGCCGAGCAACTGGCGGAAAAGGTCGGCGACCCCTACGGCACCATGATCCTGACCCTCGCCGCCGTGCTGGTGGAAGTGGTGATCCTGGCGATCATGATGAGCAACGAGCCCTCGCCGACCCTGGTGCGCGACACCATTTATTCGGCGGTGATGCTCGACATCAACGGCATTCTCGGCCTGGCCGCGCTGATGGGCGGCATCAAGCATGGCGAACAGTCCTACAACGACGATTCGGCGCGCACCTACAGCGTGATGATCCTTACCGCCATGGGTGTGTCGATGGTGGTGCCGGAATTTATCCCCGAGGCCGACTGGAAAATTTACTCGGCCTTCACCATCGGCGCGATGGTAGTGCTCTACACGTTGTTCCTGCGGATGCAGGTGGGGCCCCACAGTTATTTCTTCAGCTACAGCTACCCGGAAAAACGCCGCAAGAAACAGCCGGAAGAAGAGTCGCCGCCGATCAACCTGGCGTTTTCCATCGGGACGTTGGTGTTTGGCGTGATCGTGATTGGCGCGTTGGCTGAGGTGATGTCCAAGACCCTCGACCTGGGCCTGGAAGGAACGGGTGCCCCACCCGTGATCACGGCGATCATCGTGGCCGCGATTTCCGCCGCCCCGGAGATTTTGACCGCGTTGCGCGCAGCGCTGGCCAACCGCATGCAGTCGGTGGTGAACATCGCGCTGGGGGCTTCTCTGTCGACGGTGATTTTGACCGTACCGGTGATGGAAGCCATGGCCTTGTACACCGGCCAGCCGTTTCAGATGGCGATGACGCCGGTGCAGACCGTGATGGTGTTTATCACGCTGATTGTCAGTGCGATCAACCTCAACGATGGCGAAACCAACGCCATCGAAGGGATGACCCATTTTGTGTTGTTTGCGACGTTTATCATGCTGTCGCTGCTTGGACTGTAACCAATCCTGAAAACACCGCTGATCAAATGTGGGAGCTGGCTTGCCTGCGATAGCATCACCTCGGTGCAACTGAACGACCGAGGCGCCTGCATCGCGGGCAAGCCCGGCTCCCACATTTGATCTGTACTTGGCTTAGATCCCGCTTATCAGCGCACGCGCCGCCTGGCTGTGATCGGCAATCAAGCCTTTCAGGTCCAATCCTTCGACCTGCCCGTCGATCACCCGCCATTTGCCGCCGACCATCACCCGGTCCGCTCGGTCGGCGCCACACAGCAGCAGCGCCGAGATCGGGTCATGGCTGCCGGAGAAGCGCAGTTCATCGAGCTTGAACAACGCCAGGTCGGCCTGTTTGCCTACGGCCAGTTCGCCGATGTCGCTGCGACCGAGTAACTGCGCCGAACCTTTTGTCGCCCAACCCAACACCCGTTCCGGGGTGATCTTCTCTGCCCCGTAACGCAGGCGCTGGATGTACAGGGCCTGGCGCGTTTCGAGGATCATGTTTGACGCATCATTGGACGCCGAACCGTCCACCCCCAGGCCAATCGGTGCGCCGGCGGCCAGCAGGTCCAGCGTTGGGCATATGCCGGAAGCCAGGCGCATGTTCGAGCTCGGGCAATGGCAGATGCCGGTGCCGGCGGCTCCGAGGCGTGCGATTTCTTCAGGGTTGAAGTGAATTCCGTGGGCCAGCCACGTGCGCGGGCCTAGCCAGCCGACGCTGTCGAGGTAATCCACGGTGCGCAGGCCGAAACGCTGCAGGCAAAAGTCTTCTTCGTCGAGGGTTTCCGCCAGGTGGGTATGCAGGCGCACGTCGAGGTTGTTGGCCAGCTCGGCGCTGGCTTCCATGATTTCCGGGGTGACGGAAAACGGCGAGCAGGGCGCCAGGGCGATCTGGATTTGTGCGCCGTCACCGCGCTCGTGGTACTGGCGGATCAGGCGGCGGCTGTCTTCCAGAATCACTTCGCCTTGCTGCACGGTTTGTTGCGGTGGCAGCCCGCCGTCGGCCTCGCCCAGGCTCATGGAGCCGCGCGTGAGCATGGCGCGCATGCCCAGTTCGCGCACGCTGTCGACTTGCACGTCGATCGCCTGTTCCAGGCCGTCCGGGAACAGGTAGTGGTGGTCTGCCGCCGTGGTGCAGCCCGAGAGCAGCAGTTCGGCCAGGGCCACTTTGCTCGCCAGGGCGAGTTTTTCCGGGGTGAGTCGGGCCCAGACTGGATACAGGGTTTTCAACCAGGGAAACAGCGGCTGGTTGACCACCGGCGCCCAGGCGCGGGTCAGGGTTTGATAGAAGTGATGGTGGGTGTTGATCAGCCCCGGAAGCACCACATGCTCGCGGGCATCAAAGACTTGCCCACAGGGCACGGAGGGTTCTTGGCCCCAGCCCAGCACTTCGGTGATCACACCGTCTTGCAGCACCAGGCCGCCACGGGCGTCGAGGCCATTGGCAGTGAAAATCGCGAGGGGGTTTTTTAACCAGATACGGGTCGCAGGCATTGGCCGGCTCCTCTGAATGATGGGTTCAGGTTTGCCAGCTCAGTGTTGCCCTGTCTGCTGATCCAGGGTCGCCGGGGAGGGCGAGGTGCGCAGTTTACGTGTGGATCGTTATCGACGGCAATCGGCCGATAACGATCCCGGTTTTTTTACCAGGCGATGGTGTCGCCCTTGTAGTCCACAAAGTGATGGCCGCCCTTGCCGGTGTAGGCATTTACCTGGTCAACCAGGCCGCGCACGCTGGTGGGCACGTCGATGTGGGCGTTTTCGCCACCCATGTCGGTCTTCACCCAGCCCGGATGCAACGACAGCACGGTCAGTTTCTGATCGCCCAATTGGGTGACGAAGCTGTTGGTCATGGAGTTGAGGGCGGCCTTGCTGGCCTTGTACAGCGCCAGGTCCGAGCCGTCGGGAATGGTCACACTGCCCAGGATCGAACTCATGAAGGCCAGCACGCCGGTGCCTGGGCGGATCTGCCCGACAAAACGCTGGGCCAGGTTGATCGGCGCCACGGCGTTGGTGAAAAACAGTTGGCCGACTTCAGCCAGGGTGGCGTGGCCCGGTTCCTGGTTGGCCGGGCCTTTGACACCTGCGTTGACGAACAGCAGGTCGAAGGTTTTTTCCTTGAGGCGCTGGCTGAGGGCGATTACCGCCTGCTGGTCATCCATGTCGAGCTTTTCGATTTGCACCTCGCCCAAGGCCTTCAAGGCATCGGCCTTTTGCGGGTCGCGCACGGTGGCGGTCACCTCCCAGCCGTCCGCCAGCAGTTGCTTGGCCAGGCCAAGGCCCAGGCCCCGGGAGGCGCCGATAATCAGTGCGGTTTTTGAAGTGGACATGAATGGCTTCCTTTGACGGTGGAGGTTCACGGGTTCAGTGGACAACGCTGGCCGAGCCTTTGCTGCAACTCCTGGCGCAGTTGGTCGAGTTCGGCGATGCGGGTTTCGATCAGGTGGAGCTTGTCTTGCAGGAGCTGGGTCACGGCGCTGTCGGGGTCTGGAGCTTGCCATAATGCGCCGACGCTGTTGCCGATTTCACCCAGGCTGAAGCCCAGGCGCTGGGCGGTCTTGATGTACAGCACCAGTTGCACCATGTCGGCGGGGTAGTCACGGTAACCGTTGGCACTGCGTTGCGCGGCAATCAGCCCGCGTTGCTCGTAGAAACGCAGGGTGTCGCGACTGACCTGGCTGGCCTGGGCTAATTCGCCGATACGCATGTAGAGGGCTCAAGGGGGCTTGACCCTGGAGCATACTCCAGGCTTTAGCCTGCTGGCTTCTTGAATTTAAGGAGCTTACGGCTATGTGGACCGCACACCAATACCGTCGACTGGTTCGGGCCAGCGGTTGGTACGACCTGATCGTCACCGCCGCACTGGTCACACCCTGGACGTTTGTCCTGCTGCATAACGCCCTGGTGGCGTTGAACCTGCCCGGCGAGCTGCCGCCGTTCGCGCCTGTGCATATGTTGATGGCGAACCTGATGGGCTCGATTGTCTGCGTGTGGTCGGTGCTGCGAATCCGCGACCCACAAGCGATCTTTGGCCGCTACGACGCCGCCGGCCGAGTGCTGTTTGCCACCTGGCAGATCTACGCGCTGGCCCATGGTGCCAGTACTGTATTGGTGATTGTCGTGGTGTTTGAAGTGCTGTGGGCGGTGGCTCAGTTGATACCGGTGCGCCGAGTAACAAGTTGATCAAAAAATGCTCAGTTGTGCCGGAACGTTGCAGGCTCTGCTGCGGGGTGACTCTTGCACGGGTTATCCACAGGTTGCTCCACAGTAATTGTGCGCAAGCGTGACCGGTGGATATAAGCGCTGTGGCCCTTTGTTCTAAAGGACATAACCCGCCTAACTGACTGTTTTTGAGCTGGATTAATACTTTCGTGCAGTGCCTTGAACAAAAACTGTACAACCGTCTGAAACCCTTGTGACAGAAGGGTTACAGGCGAGTGTGCTCAGGTTATCCACAGGCAGGTGCACAGTAGATGTGGGCAGTTTCAGCGCTCCAGCAGAATGCGCCCGCGACTCAGGTCGGCGAGCTGCGCTTGCAGGGTGTCGATATGTGCCTCGCCGAGGGCCAGCTGCAGGTCGACGCCATTGGCGGTGAAGGTTTCTTCCATCACCAGCCCACCCAGTTCGGCCACTCGCAGCTTCACCAACTGCAGCTCGGCAAAACCACAGGAGCAGCTCAGCGGCACCCGTTTGATCAGCTCGACGCGTTCGGCGGCTTGCAGGCATTTGTTCGCCCCGCCGCCATAGGCGCGGGCCAGGCCGCCGGTGCCCAGTTGGATGCCGCCGTACCAGCGGATCACCAGCACCACGACCTGGTCGCAATCCTGCGCTTCGATCGCGGCCAGGATCGGGCGCCCGGCCGTCCCGCCGGGTTCGCCGTCGTCGTTGCTGCGGTATTGATCGCCGAGTTTCCAGGCCCAGCAGTTGTGCGTGGCGTTCAGGTCGCTGTGCTGGTCGATGAAGGCCTGGGCGTCCTGGGGGCTGCTGATCGGGGCGGCGAGGGTAATGAAGCGGCTTTTGCGAATTTCTTCGCGAAACTCGCAAAGGCCGGTAAGCGTGAAAGGCATGGGTAACTTCGTTTAGAGGGCCGGCTTGATGCCACAGCCTTTGAGAATGATGTGGATAAGGTTGGTGCCGGCGTCTTCCATGTCCTGCTTGGTCAGCTTGGTGCGCCCGGTCACGCGGCAGATCTGGGTGGCAAAGTCGGCGTAATGCTGGGTGCTGCCCCACAGCAGGAAGATCAGGTGCACCGGGTCGATAGGGTCCATCTTGCCGGCGTCGATCCAGGCCTGGAATACCGCCGCACGGCCGCTGAACCAGGCGCGGTAGTCCTGGCTGAAATATTCGGTCAGGCACTCACCGCCGCTGATGATCTCCATCGCGAAGATCCTCGAGGCTTGTGGCTGGCGCCGGGAGAATTCCATCTTGGTGCGGATATAGCGGGTCAGGGCGGCCGCCGGGTCATCCTCGGCGGTCAGGGTGTTGAAGGTGCTGTCCCACAATTCGAGGATGTTGCTGAGCACCGCGATGTACAGGCCCAGCTTGTTGGTGAAGTAGTAGTGCAAGTTGGCTTTCGGCAACCCGGCACTCGCCGCGATGGTGTTCATGCTGGTGCCTTTGTAGCCATGACGGGCGAACTCGTCTTCGGCGGCCTGCAAAATCGCTTGTTCGTTCTTTTGGCGAATGCGGCTTGCAGGTTTTCCGGCGTGGTTGCTGTGGGCAGGAACTTCGAGGCTCATGGAGGTTTCCGTGCAGATCGATGAAGGCGACGTGTGCACAGATAACCCACCCTCAAGCCCCAGACAAGTCCCGATACGATAAAACCCTTAAAGCGGCTCCAGAGTGTCGCTTTCCAGGGTCCGGTTTGCGGCATCCACGGGAGCCTTGGCTTCAGGTAGCAGCAGGCACAATACGATGGCGGTCAGGCCGCCGCTGGTGATGGCCGAGTCGAACAGGTTCTGCACCAGGGTTGGCATCAGGTGCAGCAGGTTCGGTTGCGCCGCGATCCCCAGGCCGACGCCGAACGAGGTGGCGATGATCAGCATGCTGCGCCGATCCAGCGGGGCCTGGGCGAGAATGCGCACGCCGGCCGCCGCTACGCTTCCGAACATCACCAGGGTTGCGCCGCCCAGCACCGGCTTGGGGATTTGCTGCAGCACCGCACCAATCAACGGAAACAGCCCGAGGCAAAACAGTACCGCGCCGATGTACAAGCCGACGTAACGGCTGGCCACGCCGGTCAGCTGGATCACGCCGTTGTTCTGGGCGAATGTGGTGTTGGGAAAGGCACTGAAGGTGGCTGCGATCATGCAACTGATGCCATCTCCCAGTACGCCACCCTTGAGTCGGCTTATATAGGAAGGGCCGCTGATGGGCTGGCGGGCGATCATGCAATTGGCAGTGAGGTCGCCGACGGTTTCGATGGTGCTGATCAGATAAATCAGTGCTACCGGCAGGAAAGCGCTCCAATCGAAATTGAAACCGAAGTGGAACGGTGTAGGCAGGCTGATCAATGGCAAATCAGGCAAGGCTTGGGGCACCAACTTGCCGCTGAACCAGGCGGCGAGGCTGCCCAGTGCGAGGCCGATGATGATGGCGGAGAGTCGTACCCATGGCGTGTTCGAGCGGTTGAGCAGGATGATGGTCAGTACCACGAACAGGCCGAGTGCCAGGTTGGTTGGCGCGCCGAAGTCCGGGGCATTGAAGCCGCCTCCAAGGTCAGTGATGCCGACCTTGATCAGGCTGATGCCGATCAGTGTGATGACGATGCCGGTCACCAGCGGCGTGATTACCCTTTTGAGCTGACCGATGAAACGGCTCAACACGACCTGCACCGCGGCGCCGAAGAAGCAGATACCGAAAATCATCGCCAGGATGTCTTCCGGGCTGCCGCCGCGTTGCTTGACCAGAAACCCGGCCGACAATACGGCGCCGAGAAACGCGAAGCTGGTGCCTTGCAGGCAAATCATCCCGGCGCCAATGCCAAACGGCCTGCGCGCCTGGATGAAGGTGCCCACACCGGAAACCATCAATGCCATGCTGATCAGGTAGGGCAGGTGGGCGGTCAGGCCCAGGGTAGAGCCGATGATCAGCGGCGGGGTGATGATGCCGACGAAGGCAGCCAACACATGCTGCAACGCGGCAAGCAATGCAGGCAAAGGTTTGGGCCGATCGTTGAGGCCGTAGATCAGGTCGCTGGGGGTGTTGGATTCTGGCGGCATGGCGGGGAACTCATGGCTGACGGTTCGAGATCCCCTTGTCTTGCAAAAAGCTGTCCAGTTGCTCAGGTTTTTCTGTAAGGCCCGTGTTAGCGCGTTGCGGCTAGGCTTTCGAGGAAGCTTTCCAGCACCAAATGAGGGCGACGGCCCTTGCGCGTGACCGAAGCGAGGCTCAAATCGTAAAAACGTGTAGCCGGTTTCAGCGCGCGCAGTCGGCCTTGTTGTACCCACAGGCTGGCGTAGTGGTCGGGCAGGTAGCCGATGTAGCGGCCGGTGAGGATCAGGAAGGCCATGCCTTCGCGGTCCGAGGCGCTGGCGGTGCAATTGAGTGCCTGGTAGTGCGCCTGGATATCCGCGGGCAGGCGGAAGGTTGGGGCGATGGCGTCCTGGCTGTTGACGCGGTCGTCGTCCAGTTGCTTGTCGTCGGCGTAAAACAGCGGGTGGCCCACTGCGCAATAGAGCAGCGAGCGTTCGCTGTACAGCGGCTGGTATTCAAGTCCCGACAAGGCGCTGGCCTGGGGGACTACGCCGACATGCAGGCGGCCGTCGAGCACCCCTTGTTCGACTTCATTGGGGGCGATCATGCGGATCTGGATCTGTACATCCGGACCGCGTTCCTTCAACTGTGCCAACGCGTGGGTGATACGCATGTGGGGCAGGGTGACCAGGTTGTCGGTCAGGCCGATGATCAGCTCGCCGCGCAAGTGTTGGTGCAGGCCGTTGACCTCGGTGCGAAAACTTTCCAGGGCGCTGAGCAGCTGCAGTGCCGACTGGTAAACCTCGCGTCCTTCCTCGGTCAGGGAAAACCCCGCCCGCCCGCGTTGGCACAGGCGCAGGCCAAGGCGCTGTTCAAGATCACTCATTTGCTGGCTGATGGCCGAGCGGCCAATCCCCAGTACGGTTTCCGCCGCCGAGAAGCCACCGCACTCCACCACACTGCGAAAGATGCGCAACAGGCGGATATCGAAGTCGCTGACTTGGGCCAGTGGGTCGGGTCGACGGCTGCTCATAGTTTAGTGAAGGCCTGACTGAAGGTTAGAAGAGTTGGATTTCACCGACTTTATCCCCGTGGCAATTTAGCTGCAACAACGCTTTTCAATCCCGACGCTGCCTTTTGCCTTGCGAGGTTTTGCTCATGAACATGCCCGAAAACGCTCCGTCCACCCTGGCCAGCCAACTGAAGCTGGACGCGCACTGGATGCCGTACACCGCCAACCGTAACTTCCATCGTGACCCGCGCCTGATCGTGGCGGCCGAAGGCAGCTGGTTGACCGATGACAAGGGGCGCAAGGTGTATGACTCGCTGTCGGGTCTGTGGACCTGCGGCGCCGGGCACACCCGCAAGGAAATCCAGGAAGCGGTCTCCAAGCAACTGGGTACGTTGGACTACTCGCCGGGCTTCCAATACGGTCATCCTTTGTCGTTCCAGCTGGCAGAAAAGATTACCGACCTGACCCCGGGCAACCTGAACCATGTGTTCTTCACCGACTCCGGCTCCGAGTGCGCCGATACCGCGGTGAAGATGGTGCGTGCGTACTGGCGCCTGAAAGGCCAGGCGACCAAGACCAAGATGATCGGCCGTGCCCGTGGTTATCACGGCGTGAACATCGCCGGTACCAGCCTGGGCGGCGTGAACGGTAACCGTAAGATTTTTGGTCAGGGGCTGATGGATGTTGACCATCTGCCTCACACCCTTCTGGCGAGCAATGCGTTCTCCCGTGGCATGCCGGAGCTGGGCGGGATTGCCTTGGCGGACGAGCTGCTCAAGCTGATCGAGTTGCACGATGCGTCGAACATCGCCGCAGTGTTTGTTGAGCCGATGGCGGGCTCTGCCGGCGTGCTGGTTCCGCCGCAGGGTTACCTGAAGCGTCTGCGTGAGATCTGCGATCAGCACAACATCCTGTTGGTGTTCGACGAGGTGATCACCGGCTTCGGTCGTACCGGTTCGATGTTTGGTGCTGACAGCTTCGGTGTGACCCCGGACCTGATGTGCATTGCCAAGCAAGTCACCAACGGCGCGATCCCGATGGGCGCGGTGATTGCCAGCACCGAGATTTATCAGACGTTCATGAATCAGGCGACGCCTGAGTACGCGGTGGAATTCCCACACGGCTACACCTACTCGGCCCACCCGGTTGCCTGCGCGGCTGGCTTGGCGGCACTCGACCTGCTGCAGAAGGAAAACCTGGTGCAGAGCGTGGCCGAAGTCGCACCGCATTTCGAGAATGCGCTGCACGGCCTGAAGGGCAGCAAGAACGTGATCGACATTCGTAACTATGGCCTGGCCGGTGCGATCCAGATTGCCCCGCGTGATGGTGATGCCATCGTGCGTCCGTTCGAAGCGGGCATGGCCTTGTGGAAAGCCGGCTTCTACGTGCGCTTTGGCGGCGACACCCTGCAGTTCGGCCCAACCTTCAACAGCAAGCCGCAGGACCTGGATCGCTTGTTCGATGCGGTCGGCGAAGTGCTGAACAAGATCGACTGATTTCTCCTTCTATATAGAACAACTTTTCAGGAGCCCTGCATGAGCCTCATCCAGCATTTGATCAACGGCCAATTGGTCACCGAAAACGGTCGCACTGCCGACGTGTACAACCCGTCGACTGGCCAGGTGATTCACCAGGTGCCGTTGGCCAGCCGTGAAACCATTCAAAGCGCCATCGATTCGGCCAAGGCGGCTTTCCCGGCCTGGCGTAACACGCCACCGGCCAAGCGTGCCCAGGTGATGTTTCGTTTCAAGCAATTGCTTGAGCAGAACGAAGCGCGTATCTCCCAGCTGATCAGCGAAGAGCATGGCAAGACCCTGGAAGATGCGGCCGGTGAGCTCAAGCGCGGGATCGAGAACGTGGAGTACGCGTGCTCGGCGCCGGAAATCCTCAAGGGCGAGTACAGCCGTAACGTTGGCCCGAATATCGATGCCTGGTCTGACTTCCAGCCGTTGGGTGTGGTGGCCGGTATTACGCCGTTCAACTTCCCGGCGATGGTGCCGTTGTGGATGTATCCGCTGGCGATCGTCTGCGGTAACTGCTTCATCCTCAAGCCGTCGGAGCGTGATCCAAGCTCGACGCTGCTGATTGCACAGTTGTTGCAGGAAGCTGGCTTGCCTAAAGGCGTGCTGAGTGTGGTGCATGGCGATAAAGGCGCGGTGGATGCGCTGATCGAAGCGCCGGAAGTCAAGGCGTTGAGCTTTGTCGGCTCGACGCCGATCGCCGAGTACATCTATTCCGAAGCCACCAAGCGCGGCAAGCGTGTACAGGCGTTGGGCGGGGCGAAGAACCATGCGGTGCTGATGCCGGATGCGGATCTCGATAACGCTGTCAGTGCCTTGATGGGCGCGGCGTATGGTTCTTGCGGTGAGCGTTGCATGGCGATCTCTGTTGCCGTGTGTGTCGGCGACCAGGTGGCTGACGCATTGGTCGCCAAGCTGGTGCCGCAGATCAAGGCGCTGAAGATTGGTGCGGGCACCACGTGTGGATTGGACATGGGGCCGCTGGTCACTGGCCAGGCGCGCGATAAAGTCAGTGGCTATATAGAAGACGGCGTTGCTTCGGGTGCTGAGTTGGTCGTCGATGGTCGTGGCCTGAGTATTGCCGGTAATGAAGATGGCTTCTTCCTGGGGGGCAGTTTGTTCGACCGCGTGACCCCGCAGATGCGCATCTATAAAGAAGAGATCTTCGGGCCGGTGCTGTGTGTGGTTCGGGTGAACAGCCTGGAAGCGGCCATGCAGTTGATCAACGATCACGAGTACGGCAACGGCACCTGTATCTTCACCCGTGACGGTGAGGCGGCGCGGTTGTTCTGTGACGAGATTGAAGTGGGTATGGTTGGCGTCAACGTGCCGTTGCCGGTGCCGGTGGCTTATCACAGCTTTGGTGGCTGGAAGCGCTCGCTGTTTGGCGACTTGCATGCCTATGGGCCGGATGGGGTGCGGTTCTATACGCGTCGCAAGGCGATTACCCAGCGCTGGCCGCAACGGGCCAGTCATGAGGCGTCGCAGTTTGCCTTTCCTAGCTTGTAGGTTCGGTAAGTAGAAGGCCGGCCCCTTGGGGCCGGCCTTTGCTTTTCAGGGCTTTTTTGACCGATATGACAGTATTGTGAAAAAAGGTGTTGACGGCAGATTCTGGAAGTCTATAATTCGCCCCACTTCCGGCGCAGTCGAAACGGAAAACTCCTTGGTAAACAACGAGTTATGTAGGTTTCGACAGC
>NZ_JACAPW010000033.1:0-77818 GCF_013385495.1 Pseudomonas sp. F8002
GTCATCGTCAAGATTAAATTCCGAAACCCCTGATTGCTTATGCAGTCAGGGGTTTTGTTTTGGGCGGTCGGAAAACGGGGAGAGAGCTGTTGGCCGTAAAAAGATCCAGCCTGGTTAAAAGCCTTGCTCCCTGATCAACTCAATCAGTGCCCTTAACCCGGCCGGCACATGGCGCCTACCTGGGTAATAGAGGCGCAAGCAGTCAAAAGACGGCGTCCATTCCTCCAGCACGCGCACTAACGTCCCGTTCGCTAAATCGGCAGCGGCATTCCATTCCGTAAGATAGGTCAAGCCTAGTCCCGCCCTGGCAGCCTCAAGCATCAGAGTCGGATTATCCAGGGTCAAAATCCCTTGCACCTCTACAGCAAGCGCTTCGCCATGTCGCTCAAACTCCCAATGATAGATCGCCCCGCTGGGCATCCGGCTGCGAATACACTGATGGGCCCGCAGATCCATGGGACTGACGGGAACTGGGTTGAGAGCAAAATAGTCCGGGCTGCCCAATACCGAAAAACGCTGGGCCGGACTGATATCGACTGCGATCATGTCTTGAGGAACCGTATCCCCGAGCCGAATCCCCGCATCAAACCCCTGCGCGACGATATCCACCAGCCGCCCCTCAGTGACGATATCCAATTTCATCCGTGGATAACGCCGCAGGTACTCCAGCAGCAACGGCATCACCTGCTTTGCCGCCCCCGCCGAAGTATTCAGGCGCAAGGTACCGCTGGGTTCCGCGCTGCGATTTCCTGCCTGTTCCAAGGCCGTGCGAATGCTCAACAGTGCAGGGGTAATGGTTTCAACAAACTCCGCGCCCACTTCAGATAACGACACGCTGCGCGTGGTGCGATTGAACAGCCTCACCCCCATCCGCGCTTCAAGCCCTGCGATGGAGTGGCTCAACGCCGATGTCGACACATTCAACTCGGTTGCCGCTGCACGAAAACTGCGATGCCGAGCCACTGCCAGCACCGCTTCCAACTCATTCAGCCCGGATGTATTCATTGTCCTGAATCGCTCATCAACTCATGCCGATTTGTACGGCTTATCAGCTTAATCATAGTGACTTACCGTAGGACGCACTAGCTCAGCGTCCCGGAGGACCTATGCAATACATCAACCAGATTTACATCAACGGCGCCTTTGTGACGCCCCATGGCGAAGAGCTTTTTGACCTGTTCAACCCTGCAACAGGCCAGCGTATCGGCCAGGTTCGATTGGCAAATGAACAAGACGCCCTGGATGCCATCGCTGCCGCCAAGGGAGCTTTTACCGAGTTCTCCCACAGCTCTAAAGATGTGCGCATCGACTATCTCAAACGCCTTCACGCCGCAGTTGAATCCATTGAAGACGCACTTACCGACGCGATTATCGAGGAGTACGGCGCCCCAATATCCCGTGCGCGGTGGATGGCCAGGCATGCAGCCAGCGTCCTGCAAGATGCCGCTTCAGTACTGGAGAACTACAACTTCTCCCGACGCATTGGCATCGCCGAGGTGGTCATGCAGCCGCTGGGTGTGGCCGGCTTGATCACACCCTGGAACAGCAACGCCGGTTTTATCTGCGGCAAGCTCGCTGCGGCGTTGGCCGCCGGCTGTACCGCCGTGATCAAACCCAGTGAAATGAGCGCAATCCAGACCTCGCTAGTCACCCGCGCGCTTCATGAAGCTGGCTTGCCTCCCGGTGTATTCAACATCGTCACTGGCCGTGGCGAAACCGTAGGCGCCGTGTTGAGCGCCCATCCCGACATCGCAAAAGTGTCCTTCACCGGTTCAACCGCTGTCGGCAAAACAATCCTGCGGACCGGCGCCGAGACCCTGAAGCGCGTGACCCTAGAGCTGGGCGGCAAATCACCGGTGCTGATTCTCGATGATGCGGACCTCAAGACGGCCGTGCCCATGGCCCTTCAGGCCGGTTTCATGAACAGCGGCCAGGCCTGTATCGCCGGCACTCGAATCCTGGTACCCGAAAGTCGTTTGGAAGAAATCGAAGCACTGATGATCGACGAGGTGGGCAACGTGCAAGCCGGCGACCCTCGTGACCCAGCCACTGCGGTCGGCCCCATGGTCAGCCAAAAACAGTGGGAGCGCGTACAGCACTACATTCAGATCGGGATTGAGGGGGGCGCCCACCTATTGGCAGGAGGTCGCGGTTTGCCTGAGGGCATCAAAGCCGGGTGGTTCGTAAAACCAACCGTATTCAGCCGGGTGACCAACCAAATGGCCATCGCCCGCGAGGAGATTTTCGGCCCAGTGCTCTCGATCATTACCTACGCAACCGAGGAAGAGGCCCTGACCATCGCCAACGACACACCCTACGGCCTCCAGGCATACATCCTGTCTTCAAATCCCGAACGCGCCCGCAGGCTGGCCAGCCGTATAGACGCTGGCCGAGTGCTGATCAATACCCTGGCCCATGAACCTCTTGCGCCGTTTGGTGGCTTCAAGCAATCGGGTATCGGCCGCGAGTACGGCACATTCGGCCTCGAAGCCTTCCTGGAGCCCAAGTCGATCCTGAGCTGATCGTCAGCATAAAAACGCATGAATAAGGTCAACGGCTCAAACCAAAGTGCATGAACAGGCTCCATTAGCACACCGTTCAGGGAAATCGATGCAAAGTGTTTCTGCATTTTTGGTATGGTGCAGCACATTTTCACAAGGACTGATTTTTCCTCCGCAGGAAGCGGCGTCGACCTTATTCAACGAGATGCTGTAGAAATGCCTGAACCAATACCGATCAAGGATCACGAAAAAGAAAACCGCCTGGTCAACAAGCGGCTGCTGGCCTGCGCGCTGCTGGTAATCGGCATTACCTGCGCCCTGGTAGGTCGGATGTACTTCCTGCAGGTGGTGCAGTACGACTACCACTCCACCATTTCCGAAAACAATCGCGTCCACGTCCTGCCGATCACACCGACCCGCGGCCTGATCTATGACCGCAACGGCGTAGTACTTGCCGACAACCGTCCCAGCTACAACCTGACCATCACCCGCGAGCGCACCACCGACCTCAAAGGAGAGCTGGACGCTATCGTCAGCCTCCTGCATCTGCCCGCCGAGGATCGCGGCGTATTTGATAAAGCGCTCAAGCAAGCCCGTCATCCCTTCGTGCCCGTCACCCTGTTCTACGAGCTGACCGAAGAGCAGATCGCCGTGCTGGCCGTCAACGAATTCCGCCTGCCGGGCGTGGATGTCGAGCCGCAATTCGTCCGCCATTACCCGCTGGGTGCGCACTTTGCCCACTCCATTGGCTACGTAGGCCGGATCAACGAAAAAGAATCCAAAGCCCTCGACTCAGTGGAGTACCGGGGCACGCAGTCCATTGGTAAAACCGGGATCGAGCGTTTCTACGAGTCCGAGTTGCATGGCCATGTCGGCTATGAAGAAGTTGAAACCAACGCCCAGGGCCGCGTCCTGCGGGTGCTCAAGCACACCGACCCGATCCCCGGCAAAAACATCGTGCTGAGCCTGGACGTCAAACTCCAGGAAGCCGCCGAAGAAGCCCTCGGCGACCGCCGTGGTTCGGTGGTTGCTCTCGACCCGGCAACCGGCGAAGTGCTGGCGATGGTCAGCAAGCCAAGCTTCGACCCGAACCTGTTTGTCACCGGCATCAGCTTCAAGGAATACGCCGCGCTGCACGACTCCCTCGACCGTCCGCTGTTCAACCGCGTGCTGCGCGGGCTCTACGCGCCGGGTTCGACGATCAAGCCGGAAGTCGCCATCGCTGGCCTCGACAGCGGCGTGGTTACCGCCCAGACCCGGGTGTTCGACCCGGGCTATTACCAACTCCCGGATTTCGACCACAAATACCGCAACTGGAACCACAGCGGCGATGGTTGGGTGGACATGGACGCAGCGATCATGCGCTCCAACGACACCTACTTCTACGACCTGGCCCACAAGCTGGGTATCGACCGCCTGCACGACTACCTGGCCGAGTTCGGCCTTGGCCAGAAAGTCTCCCTCGACATGTTCGAAGAGTCAGCCGGCCTGATGCCGTCCCAAGCCTGGAAGCGCGCTACCCGGCGCCAGCCGTGGTTCCCGGGTGAAACCGTGATCCTCGGCATCGGCCAGGGTTACATGCAGGTCACCCCGTTGCAGCTGGCCCAGGCCACTGCGCTGATCGCCAACAAGGGTGTGTGGAACCGACCTCACCTGGCCAAGACCATCAATGGCGTGCCGCCGGTGGATGAAAACCCGATGCCCAACGTGGTGCTCAAAGACCCGCGCGACTGGGAGCAGGTCAACCACGGCATGCAATTGGTAATGCACGATCCACGCGGTATCGCCCGGGCGGCTGCAGCCGGTGCGCAGTACCGGATTGCTGGCAAGTCTGGTACTGCGCAGGTAGTGGCGATCAAGCAGGGCGAGCGTTACAACCGTCTCAAGACCCTGGAGCGCAACCGCGACAACGCCTTGTTCGTCGGCTTTGCCCCGGCGGAGCACCCGCGGATCGTGATTTCGGTGATGATCGAAAACGGTGAGGCCGGTGGCCGAGTGGCGGGGCCGGTGGTGCGCCAGATCATGGACGCCTGGCTGCTCGATCAGGAAGGCCACTTGAAGCCGCAATACGCGACCCCTGCCAAGGCGCCGGGTGATCCCCACGTCTAAAGCCACAAATACACACAGGTGATTGCCCTTACTCCTACATTCGTCTAAATTGCGATTCGTTCTCATTAGCGCTAATCGCCATCATGCCCGAATCGATCCGCCACGCTCACCAGCCTGTTGCCACGCTTTACGGTGCCCATCACCGCTGGCTGGTGGGTTGGTTGCGTGCGCGGCTGGGGTGTTCGCATCAGGCGGCTGACCTGGCACAGGACACCTTCATTCGCCTGCTATTGGCCGACCGGGCCAAACCTCTGGCCGCCGACCTGAAAGAGCCGCGGCACTTCCTGGTGACCATCGCCAGGCGCGTGATGATTGACAGCTACCGTCGCAAGGCCCTTGAGCAGGCTTATCTCCAGGCTTTGGCCGAACAGCCCTTGGCCTACGCCCTGTCACCCGAAGAGCGCCTGTTGATCATCGAAACCCTGCAGCGCCTCGATGCGATGCTCGACGGTCTCGGGCGCAAGGTGAAACGCGCGTTCCTGCTCTCGCAGTTGCAGGGCATGCCTTACAAGGAAATCGCTGAGCAGCTACAGGTCTCGGTCAGCTCGGTGACCAAATACATCGCCAAGGCCACCGAGCATTGCCTGCTTGAAGCGCTGGACCAATGACCCTTGACCCGCAACGCCAGGCGCTGAGTGCCGCGGCCCAATGGGTTGCACGCCTGGCGGAGGTGCCCGGTGATCGCCAGCTTCAGCAGGACTGGAACACGTGGCGCGAAGAATCCCCGTTGAACCAGTGGGCCTGGCAGCGTGTGGAGATGCTCCAGGGCCAACTCCAGTGCCTGCCGGGATCCCTGGCCGTCAATGTGCTGGACAAGGCCACCGATCATTCCCGGCACCTGGGGCGACGCGGCTTGCTCAAGGGCCTGGTGATCGGTGCCGGGGTGAGCGCCATGGGCTGGACCGGCTATCGCCAGGCGCCGATATGGATGGCCGATCAGCGCACAACCACCGGCGAACGTCACACTGTCACCCTCGAGGATGGCACCCGGCTGTCGCTCAATACGGCCAGCGCCGTAGATGTGCGCTACGGCCCGGACCAGCGGCTGCTGATCCTGCGCGCCGGTGAGATCCTGATCGAGACCGCCAAGGATGCACGCCCTTTCATGGTACGCAGCGCCCACGGCGAGATGCGCGCGCTGGGCACGCGTTTCACCGTGCGCCAGTTCGACGGCTACACCGCCATGAGCGTCCTGCAACACGCCGTGGCCGTGCGCCCGGGTGATGAGCTGGCAGAGACGGTGATCACCATCGGCAACGCCGTGACCTTCGATACCAGCCGCCTGCTGACGCTGCGCGCCATTGAGCCCGGCGAGGGCGAATGGGCGGCGGGGCGCCTGGTGGTGGATAACTGGCGGCTGGATCGCCTGCTCGAAGAGTTGCAGCGCTATCGGCCAGGTTACCTGGGGTGTGCTGCCGAGGTCGGCCACCTGCGGGTCTCCGGCGCCTATTCCCTGGATGACCTGGACCTGACCCTCACCGCACTGACCCGTGCGCTACCGGTACGGCGCATCTCCCGCACCGATTACTGGACCCAAATTGTCGCCCGCGGATAAAAACGCAAAATATTTATCCGCCGCCGTTGTCGATTTGCCGCGCCTCGCTCGACTCCTCCTGCAATACCTCTTCATTTCTTTCGGTCACCAGGAGTCAGTAATGCGCGCAGGGCAAACTTCAGTCGCCAACCCACCGCTTCGATCATTTCGCAAAAAGCCCCTGCAGGTGGCGTTGTTCGGCGTGTCGTTGATGGTGCAATACAGCCTTCTGGGCCCGTTGCTGTCCCCAGGCTCCAGCGCTGTGGCGGCCAGCCCGCAAAAGACCTTCAGCATCGCGCCCGGCCCGTTGGGGTCGGTACTGAGCCGCTTTGCCAGTGACGCCGGCGTCGTCTTGTCTTTTGACTCGGGCCTGACTGCGGGCAAGCAGAGCCAGGGCCTCACCGGCACCTACAGTGTCGAGCAGGGTTTCGTGCGTTTGTTGGCGGGCAGCGCCCTGAGCGTGGCGGCCAATGGTGATGGCAGCTACGGCCTGATCCCGCAATCCAGCGGCGCCTTGACCCTGGGCGCCACCAGCATCAATGCCGAAGGGCTGAGCCTGACCACCGAAAACACCGGCTCCTACACCACCGGCGCCACCAGTACCGCGACCAAGCTACCGTTGTCGCTGCGGGAAACGCCGCAATCGGTCAGCGTCGTCACCCGCCAGTTGATGGACGACCAACACCTGTCGACCCTCAACGAAGTGCTGGCCTTCACCCCCGGCATCAGCAGCAACCACCGCGACAGCGAGCGTTACTCGTTCTATTCCCGGGGCTTTGAAATCCAGAATTTCCAGTACGACGGTATTCCGTCGCAGGTGGCCAACGAGTCCCAGCAATACACCGGCGCGATCTCCGACATGGCGATCTACGACCGCGTCGAAGTGGTGCGCGGCGCCACCGGGCTGATGAGCGGCGCCGGCACTCCATCGGCCACCATCAACCTGGTGCGCAAGCGCCCGACCAAGGACTTCCAGGCCTACGTTTCCGGCGAAGCCGGGGCGTGGGACCGTTACCGTTCCGAAGTCGATGTGTCCGGCCCGTTGACCGAAACCGGCAACGTGCGCGGACGTTTCGTCGCGGCTTATCAAAAACAGAATTCGTTCATCGACTGGTATAAGCAGGACAAGCGCGTGATGTATGGCGCCCTGGACATCGACCTGAACGAAAACACCACGCTGCGCACCAGCCTCGACTACCAGAACAACGACGCCAATGGCAGCACCTACGGCCATATCCCGCTGTTCTATAACAATGGCACCCAGACCCACTTCTCCCGCTCCTTCAACCCGGCCTCGCGCTCCAGCTACATGGACAACACCAGCTACACCTTCACGACGATGCTCGATCACAAGCTGGATGACGACTGGAGCCTCAAGACTGCCTACAGCCATCAGTATTCCTACCGCAAAGGACAGGGCGCGTCGGCCAGTGGCGGCTACCCGGACCCCGTGACAGGGCAGGGCGCGGGTGCCTTCATCTATCGCCTGGACAGCTACCAGACCCAGGACACCGTCGATGTGTATGCCACCGGCCCGTTCCAGCTGGGCGGGCGTGAGCATGAACTGGTGATGGGCGCCAGCAGTTCGCGCACGCACCTGAACTTCCCCGACTACAGCAGCGGTTCGGCCGATAACGACTACGGTCAGGTGGACAACATCTTCACCTGGGATGGCCGGCAGTACAGTCGCCGTTCGTACACCGAAATCGGTGGCACCGTCACCACTTTGCAACAGACCGGCGTCTACGCCGCCCTGCGCTTGAAACCGATTGATCCGCTGACGATCATCCTGGGGACGCGGGTCAGTTGGTGGAACCAGGAGAACGCCGACCGGGACTACGCAGCAGGCACGAAAACCATCGATAAAACCAGGAAGACCGGCGTGGTCACGCCCTACGCCGGCGTCATCTATGACCTCAACGATACCTACTCGGTCTACGCCAGCTACACCAACATCTTCCTGCCGCAGACTTTCTACAAGACGTCTTCAAAGGGCTCCCTGGCGCCGCAGCAGGGCGACAACTACGAAATCGGTCTCAAGGGCGAATTCTTCAATGGCGCGCTGAACGCCAGCATTGCCCTGTTCGACATCGAGCAGAAGAACACTCCCGAGCAATCCGGCACCGACTCTTCAGGCGCAGCCGTCTACAAGGCCATCGCCGGCACCAGCACTCGTGGCGTCGAAACCGAAATCTCCGGTGAAGTGGCCGAAGGCTGGAACGTATTCGGCGGCTACACCTACCGCGAATCCCACGACAAGGACGGCGCACGCGTGCAGGCCAACCAGCCGATCAACCTGTTCAAACTCGGCACCTCATACCGCCTGCCCGGCAACCTCGACCGCCTGACCATCGGCGCCAACGTCACCTGGCAAAGCGAGATCTATGCGTCCTCCCAAATCAACTACGAAGGCCCGTACTACAAGGCCAGGCAGGACCCGTACGGTGTGGTCGGCCTGCTCGCCAGCTACCAGGTTGATGAACACCTGTCGGTGGGCCTGAACGTCAACAACCTGTTCGACCAGAAGTACTACGACGGCCTGGGCACGTTCAACTCCGGCTCCTACGGCGAACCGCGCAACGCGATGGTCAACGCCAAGTGGCAATTCTGACTCGCTGAAACCGGGAATGCGCAACCCCAGGGTTGCGCATTGGTCGATGTCGCCTACTGTCAATACAGGAGGTGTCTCATGCACGAATCAAATGAAATCAAACGTAAAGTCCTGCTCAACGCTCCACGCCAACGAGTCTGGGAAGCACTGACCGACGCCGAGCAATTCGGCAGCTGGTTTGGCATCGCCCTCAAGGGCAAACAGTTCGCCCAGGGGCGGGCCATTGAAGCCCCGATCACCTATCCCGGTTACGAGCACGTGGTGTGGAAGGCAAGGATCGAGCGGCTTGAACCACAGACGCGGTTCTCTTTCAGCTGGCATCCCTACGCCGTAGACAAGGATGTGGATTACGACGCGGAAACCCCCACGCTGGTGGAGTTCACCCTTGAGGATCACGCCGAAGGCATCTTGTTGCGGGTGGTGGAGTCAGGTTTTGACGGGATCCCGGACGTTCGCCGCCAGAAGGCCTACAAGAAGAACTCCCGAGGCTGGGATGATCAGATGAACAACATCGAAGACTATCTGGCGAAATCCCATCAGCCGTGAGCTGATGGGGCGCCGCATTCATCAGCCTTCGTGGGCGGTGCTGATTTCCAGGGTATCGGTGTAGGTCACCAACACGCTTTGGCCGACCTTGAGGTCTTTGAGGCCGGCGCGAATTTCCGGTTTCTCCACGGTCAGCACTTTGCTCTGGCCCGCCGGGTTTTCCAGGGTTACCTGGTTTTTCGCCAGGTCAATGTGGGTGATCTTCAACTGCACCTGTACCTGGCGGAAGGCCGCACCGCCCGGGTTCGGGTTATCCGCGGTGGCGCGCAAGACGCCAGTTTTCTCGGTGGCGTCCGGTGCGCTCTTGTCGATGTCGGTGTCCAGCACGGCGGCGACCGAATGGGTCACCAGCACCTTGACCTGATCACCTGCCTTGAGATTGCCCAGGTCCTTGGCCTGGTCGCTGAGCTGCACGTGCACCTTGCGGCCTTCGGCACCTTCGAGCACCACCTGATGGTTGGCGGCATCCACCTCCAGCACCTTGGTGGTCACCTCATCGGCTTCCAGCGACTTGGACAGCGGGATATCGGCAGCATGTGCCGTCAGGGCACCAGCAGACAGCAGGGTTGCCAGGGCAATTGCCTGGCGAAGAGGGCGCAATACATTCATTGAGTGGACTTCCATGTGAGAGGAGCCTTGAGTCTAGTGGCGCGCTCGCGATTCGCAAATTCGCCACTGAGACGGAACGGCTACTTGATCACCACCGGATTCACCGGTGCGCCACTGCCCCCGACAATCTTCAGCGGGGCGGCGGTGTAGAGGAATTTCCACTGGCCGTCGTCCGCACAATCGGCGGCCAGTTCCTCCAGCAACACGATTTCGGTGAAGGCGATCCCCAGGTTGCGCATCAGCGCGCAATGCAGCGGAATCTGCACCCCGGACACCGGGTCGGTGATCACTTCGTTGGCGATGGTGTCGGTCACCAGGTTGGGGATTTCCATTTCGTGAAACCACTCCACCAGCTCCCGGCTGTAGGTCAGCCCCGGCTCCATCAGGTCCTTGAAGAACTCGGTCTTGCCCAGCTCATAAAACGCACCCATGGAACCGGTGCGGATGATCAGGATGTCACGTTTTTCAATGGTCACGCCCTGGGCTTTGGCGGCGTCGAGCAGGTCCAGGTGGTTGAAGGTTTCGCCCCGGCCCAGGCACTTCTTGCCGCGATGGCGGGCCATGTCGATCAGCACCGCACGGCCCACCACGCCGCGTTCGGCAATCGCCAGCACGCTGGCCTTGGCCATGCCGCCAACGGTGGTCTGGGCGTCGTAGCCGTTCCACAGTTGATTGTCGTACCAGGCGTGGCCGAGGGCGTCGTACTGGGTCGAGCCTTGCAGCTGCATGAAGATCACGTCGTCGGAATACGCCGCACCACCGGTCATGTGCGGCTGTTTGCCGAAGTGGTAATGGCTGTGGTCGAGGGTATTGAAGCGCATCGACGGATTGCGCGCCGGCCACATCGGGTCGCCGTCGGGGTGGCCGATCTGCACTTGCAGGGTAAAGGTCTTGCCCTGGCGCACCGAGGCCACGCCCCGCAGTACTTCGGCTTCAGTCAGGTAATTGAGGGCGCCGACTTCGTCGTCCGGGCCCCATTTACCCCAGTTCTTTGGCAGGCCTTCAAGCAATTCGCGGGTGTTCGGCTCGTTCTTATTATGAAGATCACACATAGCAATTCCGGTCCCTGTGAGAGTGAGTTACACGCAGCGCCCGCCATCGACTTCAAGGCAAGTGCCGGTGATGAACGCCGCTTCGTCCGACGCCAGGTACAGGCAGGCGTTGGCCACATCTTGCGGGGTGGAAAAGCGCCCCAGGGGAATGGTCGCCATGAATTTCTGGCGGTTTTCCGGGGTGTCCGGTACGCCCATGAATTCGCTGAGCAACGCCGTGGCACCCACTACCGGGTTCACGCAGTTGACGCGGATATTGTCCGGCCCCAGCTCCGCCGCCATGGTCTTGCTCATGACCACCACTGCGCCCTTGCTGCCGTTATACCAGACCAGTCCCGGACGCGGGCGGATCGCCGCCGTCGAGGCAATATTGACGAACACGCCGCCGCCCTGGCCGCGAAAATGCGGCACAAAATGCTTGGCGCTCAAGAAGATGCTTTTGACGTTGACCGCAAACACCCGGTCGAATTCGGCTTCGTCGACTTCCAGCATCGGCCGGTTGCGGTGGGTGGTACCGGCGTTGTTGATGACGATATCGAGGCCGCCGAACTGCTCCAAAGTGCCACGCAGCAGGGCGCCCATGCTTTCATCGTTGGCCACGTTGACCTCGATGAAATGCGCATGGCCGCCGCTTTCGGCGATTTCATTGACCACCCGCTGACCGCCGACGGCGTTCATGTCGGCGACGATGACCTTGGCGCCCTGGCGCGCGAAAGTCTTGGCGATGCCCTCGCCAAACCCCGAACCGGCGCCGGTGACGATCGCGACTTTATTGGCTAAACGCATGGTGTGTTCTCCGTTCTTGTTGTTGTGAGGAATCAACCGTGTTTGATCGCAATGGTCTTCAAGGTGGTAAAGCCCAGCAGCGCCTCGAAGCCTTTTTCCCGTCCATACCCGCTGGCCTTCACGCCGCCGAATGGCAATTCAACGCCGCCACCGGCGCCATAGTTATTGATGAACACCTGGCCACAACGCAGGGTGCGCGCCAGGCGCATTTGCCGCGCGCCATCGCGGGTCCACACGCCGGCCACCAGGCCGAACTCGGTGCCGTTGGCCAGGCGAATCGCTTCGGCTTCATCGTCGAAGGGCATCACGGCCAGCACCGGGCCGAACACTTCCTGTTGCGCCAGGCGACTGTCAGGCGGCACATCGCGAAACAGCACCGCCTCCTGGAAATACCCGCCGCTGCCAGCCTCGGCCACCACCGTTCCGCGTGCGGCGACGGTGATCCCTTCCTGTTCGGCTTGACGAATAAACTCGCGCACCAGGCGCAGCTGCTTCTGATTGATCAGCGGGCCCATGTCCAGGTCCAGCGCCGAAGGCCCGGCGCGCAATTCGCTGAAACGTTGGCTGAGGCGTGCGAGCAGGGTTTCGTAAATGCTGCGTTCCACCAGCAAACGGCTGCCGGCGGAGCAGGTTTGCCCGCAGTTCTGAATGATGGCGTTGACCAGCACCGGCAACGCTTCATCCAGGTCGGCATCGGCGAACACCAGTTGCGGCGACTTGCCGCCCAACTCCAGGGTGACCGGGCAGTGGCGTTCGGCAGCGGCTTTCGACACGGCAGTACCGGTGGCGGTGGAGCCGGTGAACGAAATGTGATCGATGCCCGGGTGTGCACACAACGCCGCGCCGGCTTCGTAGCCGTAACCGGTGACTACGTTGATCGCGCCGGCTGGAAAACCAACCTCGGCAGCGATTTCCGCCAGGCGCAGCAACGACAGGCTGGCATCTTCCGCCGGCTTGACCACGCACGCATTGCCCGCCGCCAACGAGGCGCCGACGCTGCGCCCGAAAATCTGCATCGGGTAATTCCACGGGATGATATGCCCGGTCACCCCGTGGGGTTCGCGCACCGTCAACACCGTGTAGCCGGCCTGGTACGGCAGGGTTTCGCCGTGCAGTTTGTCGGCGGCACCCGCGTAGTATTCGAAATAGCGGGCAAGGGCGGTGGCATCGGCGCGGGCGACTTTCAGCGCCTTGCCGGTGTCCCGCGCCTCGATCTGCGCCAGCTCTTCATGATGTTCCAGCACCGCCACGCCGAGCTTGGCCAGCAAACGGCTGCGCTCCACGGCAGACAACCGGCCCCACGGGCCGTCGAAGGTTTCGCCGAGTGCCAGGCGCGCCGCGCTGATCGCCGCCTCGATATCGGCGGCCGTGCCACGGGCGATGCTCGAATAGGTTTCGCCGGTGCTGGGGTCGATCACCGGAATGTCTTCCAGCGAGGTCGACGCCAGCCATTGGTTGGCGATGTAATGTGCGTTGGTCATGTTCAGCTCCTGTTCCCTGCGACGCATTCGGCGATGGCGCGACCCACTTCGACAGTGCTGGCGCTGCCGCCCATTTCCCGGGTGCGCGGGCCTTCGGCAAGCACCGTTTCGATGGCGGACACGATGGCTGCCGCCGCTTCCTGATAAAGCGGATCACCGTCGCCCAGGTGCTCGATCATCAGCGCGGCCGACCAGATCTGCCCGATGGGATTGGCGACACCGAGCCCGGCAATATCCGGCGCGGAACCGTGCACCGGCTCGAACAGCGACGGGTAGCGCCGCTCGGGATTGAGGTTGGCCGACGGCGCGATGCCGATGGTGCCGGTGCACGCCGGGCCGAGGTCGGAAAGGATGTCGCCGAACAGGTTGGAGGCCACCACCACATCGAACCAGTCGGGATGCTGCACGAAGTGCGCGCACAGAATGTCGATGTGGAACTTGGCGGTCTTCACGTCCGGGTAGCGCCGGGCAATTTCGTTGACCCGCTCGTCCCAGAACGGCATGGTGATCGAGATACCATTGGATTTGGTCGCCGCCACCAGGTTTTTCCGCGGCCGCTGTTGCGCCAGTTTGAAGGCGTAGTCCACCACGCGGTCCACGCCTTCGCGGGAGAAGATCGACTCCTGCACCGCGATTTCCCGCGCCGTGCCTTCCCACATGCGGCCGCCAACGCTGGAGTATTCGCCTTCGGTATTTTCCCGCACCACGATAAAGTCGATGTCCCCGGGCACGCGGCCGGCCAGCGGGCAGGGCACGCCGGGCATCAGGCGCACCGGGCGGATATTCACGTATTGATCGAACTGGCGGCGGATCTTCAGCAGCGACTCCCACACCGCAGTGTGGTCGGCAATGATGTCGGGCGCACCCACCGCGCCGAAGAAGATCGCGTCGTGGCTGCCGATCTGTTCGGCCCAGTCGTCGGGCATCATCGTGCCGTGGGCCAGGTAGTGTTCGCTGCACCAGGCAAAGTGGTCGAAGTGAAAGTGAATACCGAAGCGCCGGCTGACAGCGTCCAGTACCCGCAGGCCTTCGGGCACCACTTCGCGGCCGATGCCGTCGCCGGGAATCACGGCGATGCGGTGGGTGGGGCGGGTGTGGGATTGGGACACGCCGTGTCTCCTGTCTTGTTTTTATAGGAAGGTCTGGCGGGGGCATTCTTGGCACAGCTGTGACAACAGGGGAATTGCTAATTGTGGAATCGGCCTTCGCAAAATTCGAAGGCCAAAGGTTTACGCAGGGTTGGCACTCAGGTAGTCGAACAGTGCCAGGCTCGTCAGCGACGGCTGTTCCTTGCGCATGCACAGGTACATCTGCCGGTCGGCCCAGCTGTCGTCGATTTCGATAAAGCGCAAGGCCATCTCCTTGCGGAAGATCTGCACTGCACCCTGCGGCAACACGCCCACACCCTGGCCGGCGGCGATCAAGCGGCACACTGCTTCGAAACTGCGCACCTGCACCCGCAGCCGCAACGGCATGCCGATCGCCGCGGCGGCCTCGGTAATCAACGGGGTGATGGCGGCGTTGTCTTCCAGGCCGACGAAGTCGTAGCCGAGCAAATCCTCGAAGCGCGCATGGCGCATTTTCAGTGGGTGGTCATTGGGCACGAGCAGGCACAGGCGGTCCTGGCAGTAGGGCTCGAACCGCAGCTCTTCGCTGGGGCGGGTGGTGACGATACCGACATCCGCCACGCCCTCGCGCACGGCCTGGAGGATCTCCCGGCTGCGCTCCTCGCGAATATCCAGGCGGATGCCCGGGTGCAAGGTGTTCCACTGGGTCAGTTGGCGCGGCAGTTCCTGGCTCATCGCCGAACTGTTGGCGTACAGGCAAACCCGGCCGGTGGCGCCCTTGGCGTAATCGGCGAGATCGGCGTGCATGCCGTCCACGGCCCGCAGGATCGATTGTGCATGCTGGGCCAATACTTCCCCGGCTGCCGTCGGTGAAACGCCGGTGGAGGTGCGGGTCAGCAGGGCGACCTTGAAGTGCTGCTCCAGCAGCGACAGGCGTCGGCTGGCGGCAGAGAGGGAGAGATGGGATTGCTCGGCCGCCCGGGACAGGTTGCCCAGCTTGACCGCCTTGAGGAACAGCTCGATGGAAGTGAGGTCGGGGGACATGCCGGGGTCCTTGTGCGCAGTGGTTGGGAAACTACGCAGTTGGCGTTCGGCTGTCCAATGTCCGGCAAACAACCCGGGTGCAGGCAGATCTGCTTTCTGTAGGAGCTGGCTTGCCTGCGATAGCATCACCGAGGTGCATCTGACACACCGCGGTGCCCGCATCGCAGGCAAGCCAGCGCCCACATTGACAGGGGTTAGAAGTCGATACTGGCCGACAGCTTGGCCACGCGCGGGTCACCTTGGGTCAGGTAGCCGCCGAGTGCCGATTCCCAGTACTTGGTATTGGCGACGTTCTCCACAGTGGCGCCGAGGGTGACGTCACGCTGTTCCACCTTGAAGGTGTAGCGGGCGCCC
The DNA here is from genome assembly GCF_013385495.1 of Pseudomonas sp. F8002. Lineage (NCBI taxonomy): Bacteria > Pseudomonadati > Pseudomonadota > Gammaproteobacteria > Pseudomonadales > Pseudomonadaceae > Pseudomonas > Pseudomonas sp. F8002. The sequence continues at coordinate 15,695 of NZ_JACAPW010000033.1, forward strand.
ACGTCGAAGCGGTTCCAGGCGGGCAGGCTGAGGTTGTTGGCCGCGTCGGCATATTGGCCGCCGGTGCGCAGCATTCGTCCGTTGACTGTCACGCCTTGCAGGCCTGGTACATCCCAGTCCACGCCGGCATTCAGTTGGAAGGTCGGTACGCCGATGGCGCGGTTGCCGTCGTTGGCGCCGTTCTGGGTGCCGTGGACTTCGGTGTGGATGATGGTTGCGCCGCCCAGCAGGCGCAGGCCGGCGATCGGTTCACCGAACACGTTGAGCTCAACGCCTTTGTTGACTTGCTCGCCCTGGCGAACATAGGTGGCGCTCAAGCCGTCGGCGCTGAGTTGTGAGTAACCGTCGGTTGGTTGCTCGATGCGATACACACCCAGGGTTGCGCCATAGGTACCCATGTCGAGCTTGACCCCGGCTTCGGTCTGTTTCGAGCGCGCCGGGGCATAGGCCTGGCCGGCATTGGTGATGGGCGCGGTGCCGGCGTTCTGAGGTGCGGTAGGGCCTTGGGCGAGGCCTTCGATATGGTTGGCATAGAACGACACGTGGTCCCACGGCTTGAACACCAGGCCGTACACCGGTGTGGTGATCGACTTGTCGTAATCGGCGTTACGTGGGCCCGACCCGTAGGCATACCCTTGGACCACCAGTTCCTGGCGGCGCAACCCGGCGGTCACCAGCAAGCGATCATCCATAAAGCCCAGGGTGTCCGAGACCGCTGCACTGCGGGCGAAGGTCTTGGCGGTGATGCCCGGATCGTTCAGGTCGCCGCCGACGAAGCTGCCCTTGACCGGTTCGGCAACGTCCACCGGGTTATAGATATTGCTGGCGTGGCCGTTAAGGTCGAAGTCATAGGCGTTGCGCGTCTGGGCCCAGATTCCGGTCAACCCGAAGTTCAGTTTGTGGCTGACAGCGCCGGTCTGGAACTTGCCATTCAAGCCCGCCATCAGGCTGGTGTTGTCTTCCTGGTGGGCGATGCGCGAGCCGCTGACGGTGGCATTGCCCAGGGTGTCATTCAACGTGACCGAGGAGTAACGGCCAATCTCGTTGGTGTGCTTGGCGCCGCCCGCGATGTAGGCGGTCCAGTTGTCATTCAGGTCGTACTCGGCGCGCAACATGCCGAAAGTGTCTTCCAGGCTGCTGGTGCCCCAGCTCGGCGCGTAGTTGGTGTCGGCCGAAGGCGCGTTGGGGATATGGGTCAGGTTCTGGCCGAGCAACACGGTGTTGCGCCCGCCATTGATCTGCTGTTTCGAGTAGACAAAGTCTCCCGACAAACGCAGCGCATCACCGCGATAGTCCAGGCCAACCGCAAACAGCTTCGAACGCTGGCTCTCGTCATCGATCCCGGTGTCGCCTTCGCGCTGGGAAATATTCACCCGTGCGCCAAAACGATTGTCCTCGCCAAAACGTTGCCCGATATCCAGGTGCTCGCCGACCCGGCCATCGCTGCTGATGTCGGTGCTGAAACGCCGCAACGGCACATCATCGGCGCGCTTGGGTTGCAGGTTCACGCCGCCGCCAATCCCGGAACCGCCGGGCGTCACGCCATTGATAAAGGCGTTGGGGCCCTTGAACACTTCAACCCGCTCCAGGGCGTCGGTGGACATGATCTGGCGCGGCAGGATGCCGTACAGACCGTTGAACGAAATGTCATCGCCGTTCAGCGGCAGGCCACGGATCACAAAGGCCTGGGCCTGGTTCGCGTACCCCGACGCCTGGCGCACGGACGAATCGTTGAGCAGCACATCGCCGACGTTCTCGGCCTGCTGGTCACGGATCAATTTTTCGGTATAGGAAGACATGCTGAAGGGCACGTCCATGATGTCCTGGTTGCCCAGCACCCCCAGTTGCCCGCCGCGGGCGACCTGGCCGCCGGCGTACACCGGGGGCAGGGCGTTGGGCGTGGCCGCGTCGGCGCTGATGGTGGTAGCGCCCAGTTCCAGAGCCTTGCCGTCCTGACTGTTGTTCGCATCCTGCGGGGTTTCTGGAGTGGCGGCGTGAGCGGCGAGGCTCAGGGAGCAGCAAAGGGCGAGCAGGGTAGGGCGAAACGGCACAGCCAAACGGGTGGAAGTGGGCATGGTCGATCCTGACGGCGAACCGTCAATGTGAGGAAAAGGGCAACAACGTTGCGCGTCCTCGCTGCGCGGATACGACTCCGGTGCGAATGATAGTAATTGTTATTAACGTTCTGCAACAAGTTTGTGAGATTACTCTCTCCGTATACGTAGGCTATTTCGGTTAAATCGCCGCGCCGTGGCACAGGCCGAGTAGAATCACGCCCTGAAAGTGATTCTTGAGGTGTGGCAAGGTGGATTTACAGCAGGGGTTTGTCCTGACCCGGCATTGGCGCGACACCCCGGCGGGCACGGAGGTCAGCTTTTGGCTGGCTACCGATCAAGGCCCCAGGTTCGTGCGCTTGCCGGTGCAGACCTCCGTGATGTTCATCCCGCAAGCCCATCGCAAGCCGGCCGAGCTGCAGCTCAAGGGCGAGCGCGGTATCGAGTTGCGCGACCTGGCGCTCTGCGACTTCCACCATCGCCCGGTGCTGGGCCTCTACACCCAACAGCATCGCCAATTGATGGACCTGGAAAAGCGCCTGCGTCGAGCCGGCATCGACGTCTACGAAGGCGATGTGCGCCCGCCCGATCGCTACATGATGGAGCGCTTCATCACCGCGCCGGTGTTGTTCGGCGGCAAAGCGGGCGAGGGCGGCATGCTGGTGGAGGCGCAGATGAAACCCGCGCCGGATTACCGCCCGCCCCTCAAGCTGGTGTCGCTGGACATCGAGACCACCGCCCAGGGCGACCTGTATTCCATCGCCCTGGAAGGTTGCGGCGAGCGCCAGGTGTACATGCTCGGCCCACCCAACAAGACCGATGCGGTGGACTTCAAGCTCGACTACTGCGACACCCGCGCCGAACTCCTCGAACGCCTGAATGTGTGGCTCGCCACCCATGACCCCGACGCGATCATCGGCTGGAACCTGGTGCAGTTCGACCTGCGCGTGCTGCACGAACACGCGCAACGCCTGAACGTGCCGCTGCTGCTGGGCCGTGGTGGCGATGCCATGGGCTGGCGCGAACACGGCAGCCGCAATCACTACTTCGCGGCAGCGGCCGGGCGGTTGATCATCGATGGCATCGAAGCCTTGCGCTCGGCCACCTGGAGTTTCGAATCCTTCAGCCTGGAAAACGTCGCCCAGACCTTGCTCGGTGAAGGTAAATCGATCTCCACGCCGTACCAGCGCATGGACGAAATCAACCGCATGTTCGCCGAGGACAAGCCCGCGCTGGCACGCTACAACCTCAAGGACTGCGAGCTGGTCACGCGGATTTTCGAGAAGACCGAGCTGCTGAAATTCCTCCTCGAACGAGCCAGCGTCACCGGCTTGCCGGCAGACCGCAACGGCGGTTCGGTGGCAGCGTTCACGCACCTGTACATGCCGCTGATGCACCGCCAGGGTTTCGTCGCGCCGAACCTGGGAGACAAACCACCCCAGGCCAGCCCCGGCGGGTTTGTCATGGATTCGCGCCCGGGCCTCTACGAGTCGGTGCTGGTGCTTGACTACAAAAGCCTCTACCCGTCGATCATTCGCAGCTTTCTGATCGACCCGGTGGGCCTGATCGAAGGCCTGCGTCACCCCGAAGACAGCGAGTCGGTGGAAGGCTTTCGCGGTGCGCGGTTTTCCCGCACCCGGCATTGCCTGCCGTCGATTGTCGCGCGGGTTTCCGAGGGCCGCGAAGTGGCCAAGCGCGAACACAACGCGCCGCTGTCACAGGCGCTGAAGATCATCATGAACGCCTTCTACGGCGTACTCGGCTCCAGTGGTTGCCGCTTCTTCGACACGCGACTGGCATCGTCCATCACCCTGCGCGGCCACCAGATCATGCGCCAGACCCGCGAGCTGGTCGAAGCCCGGGGTTATGAGGTGATCTACGGCGATACCGACTCGACTTTTGTCTGGCTCGGCAGCCCCCATTCCCAGGAAGACGCGACGCGCATCGGCCTGGACCTGGTGCAGCACGTCAACACCTGGTGGCGCGAGCGCCTGCAGAATGAGTTCGGCCTGCAAAGCGCCCTGGAACTGCAATACGAAACCCACTTCAGCCGCTTCCTGATGCCGACCATTCGTGGTGCGGAAGAGGGCAGCAAAAAGCGCTACGCCGGGCTGGTCACCCGTGCCGACGGCAGCGAAGAAATGGTCTACAAGGGCCTGGAAACCGTACGCAGCGACTGGTCGCCCCTGGCCCGGCAATTCCAGCAGGAACTCTACCAGCGCATCTTCCACCGCCAGCCCCACCAGGATTATGTGCGCGACTACGTACGTCGCACCTTGAGCGGCGAGCTCGACGACCTGCTGATCTACCGCAAGCGCCTGCGCCGGCAACTGGGCGACTACGAGCGCAACGTACCGCCCCACGTGCGCGCCGCGCGGCTGGCCGACGAATACAACGACCGCCAGGGTCGCCCGCGCCAGTACCAGAACGGTGGCTGGATCAGCTACGTGATCAGCGTCAACGGCCCCGAGCCGCTGGAAGTGCGCCAGGCACCGATCGACTACGACCACTACGTCACCCGGCAACTGCAACCGGTGGCGGACGCGATCCTGCCGTTTGTAAACGATGACTTCGGCACCCTGGTGGGCGGCCAGATGGGCTTGTTCTGAAACGGCTTGCCTTGAGGTGGCGAGAGCCTGCAATCTTGGCCACTGACGACCACCATACAGCGCAGCCCTCCCATGACTGAAATCACCCTGACCGGCACCACGGTCGAACTCCGGCCCCTGCAACGCGAACACGCCACCGCCCTGGTACAGGCTGCTGCCGACGGGCAGTTGTGAAACCTCAAGGTGACCAACGTGCCGGGGCCCGACACCGTCGAAAAGTACGTGGACATTGCCCTGGCCGGGCGTGAGGCAGGCACCGTGATGCCGTTTGTCATCGTGCGCCGCGACACCGGTGAAGTGGTGGGCAGCACCCGATTCTGGAAGATCGACCGGGTCAATCGCAAGCTGGAGATCGGCCACACGTTTATCAGCCAGTCGGTGCAGAAATCCGGGATCAACACCGAGGCCAAGCTGTTGCTGCTGACCCACGCGTTTGAAGTGATGGAGTGCGTGCGGGTGCAGTTCACCACCGATGAACTCAACGAAAAATCCCGGGCCGCGATCCTGCGCCTCGGCGCGGTACAGGAAGGGATCGTGCGCCACGAGCGCATCATGCCCGATGGCCGCAAGCGCAACTCGGTGCGCTTCAGCATCATTGATCCGGAATGGCCACAGGTGAAGGCGGGGTTGCAAGCCAGGCTGGCTCGCTAGGGCTTATGGCTCAGCTCTTCCACCAACTCATCCATCCGGTCGGCAATTTTCGGCGTGGTCGACAACACAAAGCCTTTTTGCGTGCCCACATAGGTCTCGACGATGTACAGCGTGTCGCCCACATCCAGCCCCAGTTCCTGCAAGGCTTCGTCTGGCAGGCGGATGGCGCCGTCGCCGTCCCAGTCTTCGATCGTGACGCGTTTGCTGTGCATGATGGCTTCCCGTTGAACGAATGAACGGCCTAGCCTAACACCTCAATCCCCTGCCAGGAGGCTTGGCACTGTGTACACCCTTTACGGAACCCAAGGCACCGGCTCGTGCATCATCGAAATTGCCCTGCAGCGTTGCGGTGTCGAGTGGTGCCAGGTCGACGCCTGCTCCTGGGAAGACCGCGTGGGCAACGAGGCGTTGGCGCGGATCAACCCGCTCAAGCAAATCCCCACTCTGCAACTGCCCAATGGCAGCGTGTTGACGGAAAGCGCGGCGATCCTGATTCACCTGGGCCTGCAGTTTCCCGCCTCAGGGCTGCTGCCCGAGGAGCCCGCCCAAGTCATTCGCGGCCTGGTGTACATCGCCGCCAACTGTTACTCGGCGATTGGCATCATCGACTATCCGGAACGCTGGACCGACAGCCCCGATGCGCAGCAGCATGAACAGTTGATCAGCGGCACCCGTCGCCGCCTGCATAGGGCCTGGGAAGTGTTTGCCGATCAATTTGCCGAGCAACTGTTCACCCCGGCGCAGGTTCCGAATGCACTGGCGATCATGGCTGCGGCGGTGTCGCGTTGGGCAGGCGGGCGGGACGCGCTGCAACAGTCGCGGCCTGAGTTTGCCCGGGTGCTGGCGCAGGTGGATGCCCACCCAAACGTAGCGCCGGTATTTGCCCGGCATTGGCCGTCGTGAGCATCCGCAATCAAAAGAAACAATGAGGCGTAAGGTGGCTAAACGCCTTGCGTCGCGGGCGTCCTGACCTACGCTTTCTGAAGTTGTTGTAGGAATCATCCTTGAATTTGACTGTCGCAGACATGAAACTCAAGAACCCTGCATGGAATTCAAAGGAGGTGTGCATGCTCATCCGGTCGCTGACCCTGGCTACCCTGATGGCTTTTACGGGGCCGCTGTTGGCCGCGGATGATCTCAATCCGCTCAAGCAGGACCTGGGCAAGTCCCGCCCGTTGGTGGTGGTGGAGCTCGACTCCGGCAACCCGACGTTGGCCACCCTCAAGAAACAGCTGGACGAGCCTGCCAACAAGCAGTCCTTTGAAGAGCGCAACATGGTGCTGTACACCGTGTCCTTTGGCAGCATCGGCGCTGAAGGCGAGAAGTTCGCCAAGGACGCGAAGGACAACAAGAAGCTCGCACCGCCGGAAACCAACGCGCTGATCCGCGCACTCAAGCTGGGTGCCGGCAGTGGCACCAAAGTGATTCTGGTGGGCAAGGACGGCGAGAAAAAACTCGAGAAGACCGTGCCACCTGACACCCTCAGCCTGGCGGATTTCTTCAGCGCGATTGATCAGATGCCCCAGGCTGAAAAGGACCTTGCCGCGCCGGCCGAACCTGAGCCCGCTGCCCCTGCAGCAGGCAAGCCTGGAGCCAAGGCGGGCAAAAACACCAAGCATCCAGCGCCACAACCGGCACTGGATGATTGAGCGTTTTTCTGTAGGAGCTGGCTTGCCTGCGATAGCATCACCTCGGTAATTCAGGCACACCGCGGTGATGCCATCGCAGCCTCGCTAAAGCTCGACAGCTCCCACACACGCCTCAAGCTCCAGGCTTTTCACCGGCCACCGCTGGTGCCTTGCGCACCGGGAACGGGAAGTAGAAAAACCGCAGGAAGGCCACCCGCTTGATCACCTCGCCGATCATCAACGGCACCACCACCGCCACCACCAGCCCGATAAACGCCGCCGCCACATCCGGCAGGCCCAGGTGCTGCAGGAGGGCAATGGTCTTGTGCTGGATCTCGCCGTGGAAAATCAACAGGATCAGTGTCGACTGGCCGATGTAGGTCATGGCGCGGGTCAGCACCGCAGACGTCATCATCAACCCGGCCAGCGCCCAGCAGATGTACACACCGATCACCGCCAGTGCACTGGTCCACAGCCAATGGTCATAGCGCCGTTGAGCCAGGTCCATGGTGTCCCAGGTCGGGATGAAAATCGCGAAGTACACCACCAGTGCTACCACCATGCTCAGCAGTGAGCTCTGGTGTTTGCGCAGCACGTCCCGCAGCAGATAACCGAGGATGAAATAGGTACTGCTGATCAACGTGACATCCAGGCTGAAGGGCAGCCCCGGCATCGTCCAGGTCTGGCCGCCGACGGTGATCGGTACCTGCCAGAACCAGTCCAGGGTCCAGACCCCCAGCAGCAACTGCACGCCCACCACCACGCAACTCCACACCAGGGACAGGCCCAGGCGTTGCATCAGCCGCAGCATCACCCAGGCAAACAGTATCGCCGCCCAGAAGTGTGGCAAGAACCACAAGGCCTGCCAGGGCAGGGTATCCACCGAGGCGTACAGCACGCCGCCAATGTCGGGCAGCAGCGGTTGGCCGCGCAGGATGTCGCGCACCAATACGTACACCAGCATCGTGGTGAAGAACGGCTTGAGCAGGGCATCGGCCTTGCGCACCGCCATTTCAACGAACGGCTGCTCGGGCTTGAAGAACACCCCGGAGAGGAAAAAGAACAGCGGCAGGATGAAGACCGCGAGTATCGGGTACAGCAGGTTCGGGGAATGCTCCACGAACCAGCCATGCCCGAACACGATGATCAGGATGCCAATGCCCTTGGCAATATCCATTTGAATCCAGCGTTTTTTCACCTGACTGCTCCCACTCTATAAATCTGCCTTGCGCCACGGCCTGAGCCACAGGCCCATGCCCAGCAACACCACGGCTCCGGCCAGGGTGCTCAACCCCAGCTGAAGCCAGATACCTTGGATCCTGAACAACACCAATGCCGCCAGGCCCATCATCAATGCACTCAACACCCAGTGCCGCTTCCAGGGCAGGGCGCCGAGCAAGTCCTGGCGCTGCATCAACAGCAACGCGGTGCACAACACCCCGGCGAGGGCGGCCAGCGGAATGCCCGCCAGGCCAAACACAAACGGCAGCGCAGCCAGCAGCAGCACGTTCACCACGCTCCCCAGCAACTCGCAACGCAGCGGCTGGCGGGTGTCGCCGGCGGCATAGGCATAACGCGCCAGCAGGGCGTTCCAGGCGCCGAACACCAGCGGCACGGCAAACCAGGCCAGCAGCAGCGGCAACGGCGAATCCACCGACTGCTTCGGCAGCAGCAACGCCACCAGGCTCGGCGCCGCCGCCACCAGGCCGACGCCTGCGGGCAGGGTCAGCAGGCTGGCGGTTTCCAGGCCGCGCTTGAGCAGGGCCAGGCGCTCGTCGCCCTGGCGCCGGCTCATCATGCCCAGCAGCACCTGGTTGAGGCTCATCAGGGCAATCAACGGCAAGTTCATCAGCTTGCGGGCCAGGTTGACCCAGGTCACCGCACCTTCACCCAGCAAGGACGCCACCAGCCGTTCAATCAGCGCCAAACCCTGGCTGGCACCGTTGCTTAAAAGCAGCGGGCCTATGCGAGCGCCCAGCTCGCGCAATTCCAATGTCGAAGCCCGCAGCCGCCACGGCCGCCAGCCCAGGCGCAGCATCGACGGCAACAGCGCCAGGGGCATCAGCAGGCTGCCGGTGAGGCAGGCCAGCGCCAGCGAGTGCGGTTGCGTGGCGGTGCCGGCGAGGGCGAGGTAGGTCACCGGCGGCAGGTTGAACAGCAACGAGCCGAGCCCCGCGACCACAAAGCGCTCGCTGGCCTGCAGCGGAATACTGAACAGCGCATGCAGCATCAGCCCCGGCACACTCCAGGCGAGAATCTGCAAGTTGCTGCTGGCGAGGCTGGTGGCCGTCGCCGCCAGCCCCGGGCCGAGCAGTTGCACCAGCCATGGCGCCAGCAACGTCAGCAGCAGGCTGGTCACCAGGGCGATCAGCAACAGCGCCGGGAACAACACCGCCAGCCAGTCCAGGCGCTCGCCGTCCTTGCGTTGCAGGTACAGCGGCAGGGCGGCGGCACTCAGCACACCGCCGGCCAGGGACATGCGCAACGCTTCGGGCAAGAACAGCGCGATCAGGAACGCATCGCTGCGCTCGCCCGCACCCCACGCCGCCACCAGCAACCACTCACGGGCAAACCCGAGGCACAGCCCCAGCAAGGTTGCCAGGGTCAACCAGAACGCCGATCCGAGCATGCCTAGGGCCCGACGCTATTGAACACAGGCTTGCGATGCGCCACGGTCTTGACCTTTGGCAGACGCGCCGGAAACAGCCGCCGCGCCTCCAGCACGTTGATCCCCACCATCAGCCAGAACAGCGCAATCATCACCAGGGCGAAGCTGAAGTAGTGGTCGAAAAAGCCGCTGACCAGCGCCGACAGAATCCCCGCCGTGCTGCCCAGCCAGATCGCATTGTCCTTGGTCAGGCGGATCGGGCCGATTTCCGGACGGGACTCGCGCCACCAGCGCCAGGTCACGGCGATAAACAGCAGCATGCTGATCACCCCGGTCTTGTAGACGAAATTCAGCCACAGGTTGGAAATCCCCAGCAGGTGCGTACCCGGCACCGGCGGGTCAACCTTGAAGCCAATGCCCAGCGGGTAACTGGCCACGGCCTGGGGGAACATGCGGTATTCGTCAAAGCGCACTTCGGTACTCGCGTTCTGCGCCGAAAAGATTGTCGCCAGACGTTCCTGCAACGGTGGGTACGACAGCACCAGCGCCACGGCCAACGCCACGCCGATCATCAGCAAACGCCCGGTGTACGGCACCCGCCGCGACGCCATCCAGATCAGCACCAGCGCCAGGCTGACCATCGCCCCCCGGCTACTGGCCAACAGCAGGGCCGCCGCACCCAGGCAGGCAACGCCCAGGCCGAGACCGCGTTTCCAGCCGGTGTTGGTGATGCCGTAGCAGAACGCCAATGGCAGCAGCAGCGCCATGATCCCGCCGGTGGCATTCGGGTGCATCCATGGCGAACCCATCCGCGAGGCCATGGCACCCAGGCCCAGGGACAGGGTGTCGAGGCTGCCGTAGTTCATCAGGGTCAGGATCGGCAACATGCCCGAGGCCGAGCGCGAGCGGATAAATACGCCGATGGACATCACCAGCATCGCCAGTGTGCCCAGCAACAAGGCGATCACCAGGGCTTCGCGGTTCTTCTGTTCAACCAGCAGCTTGGCGGCGAGGAACAGCACCGACAGGTTCAGCAGCCAACGCAACCAGTTCGCCACGCCGCTGGCCTCGGCGGTGATGCTGACCTGGCCGACGATAAACGGCACCACTGTGAAGATCATCAGCCACATCAACATGCGGTCGGTAGGGCGCCGCGACAGCGGTGGGGCGGCCGGCAGGCGCGAGAGGAAACCGTGCCAGATCACCGCCGCCCAGGTCAGGGCGATCAGCGCCTCACTGACCGTACTGCGAATCCCCAGGTTGAGGGTGGAGTAGGGCATGAACGTCGCCACCAGGGCGAACAGCAGCAGTCCCCAGAACGGGAACCGCAGAATCGTCACGGCAGCGGCCAGGCCGATCACTGCCAGCACGGCCTTGACCGGGGAAAGAAACAGGATCAACCCACCAAACAGCAGGCCGAAGACGATGGCGACGAGGCTACCCAGTGAGATTCTCAATTCAATTCCTCGATCAGTTCGGCCAGGCGCCGACGGTAGGCCTGGTGGTTGAAGCGTTCGGCCCAGCTGCGTAACTGTTCAGGTGGTTGTTCGACGGGTTGGTCGGCCAGGTGCAGCATCAATTGCACCAGCGCCGCGCCGTCCGTGGGTGAAAACCGCGGTGCCAGCGGCGGGGTGATTTCGTCCAGCGAGGTACCGCTGGCCACCGCGACCGGAGTGCCGACGCTCAGGGCTTCGATCACCGGCAAGCCAAAGCCTTCCGCGTAGGAAGGCTGCCACAGGCGCAAGGCCTTGCGGTAGAGCCCGTGCAATTCGGCGTCGGATACACCGCTCAAGGCGCGTATCCCCGGGTAGTTGCGTTGTGCTTCGGGCAAATGTTCCAGGCTGCCCACCAGCACCAGTTCCGGCACGTTCGGCGACTGGCTGCGCGCTTGCTGCCAGGCGTCCACCAGGAACGGCACGTTCTTGCGCAATTCCCGGGTACCCACCAGCAGCCAGTAGCGCTCGGGCAGTTGCCGGGCCGAGAGGTCCGCCGGCAGTCCGACAAAACCGACCACCTGGTTGGGCAATACGCGAATCTTGCCTGCCGCCTTGGGAAACAGCCGCGCGGTTTCGTCGGCACTGTACTGCGAAGGCGTCCACACCCGGTCTGCCGTGTGCACCGCATAGGTGATCGACAGCCGATCACTGGCCTTGTAGATCAGCGCCTTCAGGCGGTTGGCGTGATAGTTGTCCAGGGTGATCTGAAACAGGTCATGCAGCAGCACCACGGTGCGCAGGCCCTGCGGCTTGGGCGGCAGCGGCAGGCCCATATTGAAGGTGCTGATGTACACATCGATGTGCTCATTGCGCAGCGCCTTGGGCAGATAGCCCGCCTCGAAACGCAGGCGCTGGTGCGGCTGGTGCATGGCGGTCTTGGCGCAGCCCCAGTCCGGGCAATGCACGTTCAGGCGCAGCTCATCCCCCAGCGGCGCGACGCTGAAGCGTTCGAGCTCGATGCCGGGCAGGGTGCGCAGGGCATCTTCCAGGGCGTACACCTGGCGACTGATGCCTGATTGCGGCGAGGTGCCGACGGTGCGGTAATCGAGGCCTATGCGCATGCCGGCTCCTTTTGGCTCTGGGGCGACAGTTGCGCGTACACCTGCTCCAGCTGGCTGGCGGCGACGCTCCAGTCATGGGCACGGCGCACATAGGCGCGACCGGCTTCGCCCATGGGAGCAGCGACTTCAGGCTGTTGCAGCAGGCGCACCACGGCGTCGGCCAGGCTTTCAGCGGTCTGGCCGCCGAGGTAATCCAGGCCTTCCACCAGGTCCAGGCCGGACACGCCCTGGTCGGTACTCGCCAGCGGCAGGCCGGCGGCCAGGGCTTCAAGCACCTTGAGCTTGGAGCCGCCGCCATGGCGCAACGGCGCCAGAAACACCGAGCAACTCGATTGCAGGGCCAGCAGGTTGGGGACAAAACCCTGCCATTCGATGCGTCCGTCCTGCCAGCGATCGCGCCAGCTTTCCGGCATGCCGAAACCGCAGACGCTCATGCGTGCGTCGGGGCAGCGGGCCCACACTTTCGGCAGGATCTCATCCAGTGCCCACTCGATGGCATCGACGTTGGGCGCGTATTCGTAGTTGCCCAGAAACAGCACGCGGCGGGTCGTCGGGTCGGGTCGGGCAGCCGCGAAGTGCGCGCAATCCACCCCGTTGACCACCACCGGTACCGGCTTGCCGGCAATCTGCGCCAGGGTCTGGGCGTCGGCGTCGGTCACGGCGACCACTTGCGCGGCCTGGCGCATCACCCGGTGTTCCCAGCGGCCGTAGCGCCATTGATCGTAGCGTATGAACGGCAATGCCCAGCCGGGCAGGCGGTCGTAAGTCGCGGCGCCGAGGGACGATTCGACATTGTGTTCGGTCAGCACAAACGGCTGGGAGCGACGGGCCAATGCAGCTTCGTAAGGCTGGAAGGTGTAGGTATGTTCGATCTGCACCACGTCCCAATGCTCGGTCAGCAAGCGCTCGAAGGTGTCCTGCAGTTCACCCGACAGGCCATTCACACTGGCCAGCAACGGATACGGCGCAAACAGCCCGGCCAGCAGGGTCTTCAGGCTGCGCAGCGGGCGGCGGGGGAGGATGATCACCTGTTCCAGAAAGGCTTCCAGCACGTGGCGATCCGTCAGCGATACCGCATGTTTGTCATGCAGCAGCAAGGTGATCCGGTGCCCGCGCGCAGCCAGGCTGCGCAGCAAATGAAACTGGCGCGTCTTGCCGCCGCTGGTAGCGGGCCAAGGCGAGTAGGGCAGGATCCAGAGGATGCGCATGGGTGGCTTCAATCCCATAACAGAATTTGCAGGTTCGGCTTGACCGGTACGTCCAGTCCATTGGTGCCACTCAAGGGTGTTTCGGTGCCGCGCAACGGGTCATACAAGGTGGCGGTGGTCATGCCCGGCAAGTGCGCGCTGCCGCCACGGGCCGACCAGAAAAACCACACCTTGCGCCCGTCGGCACGGGACCAGCCGATGCTGAACAGGCCATCGGGCAACTGATCGGCGGTGGGTGGGTCGCCGGGGGTCAATTTCGGCCCGCTCACCTGCAGGAAATTCTGCAGCGCGGTGTACGACGGCTTGGGGTTGGCGTCGATGTCGAGCAAGCCATAACTCTGGTCGCGTACGCTGGCGCGCTGGTCCAGGTCGCTCAGGGTGAACAGGAAGATCTTGTCGAAATCCAGCGCGCTCATCAGCGCGACGCGGCGCACGATGTAGTCGGCCTGGCCCTGGGTGGTGATGAAGTCCTGCACCTCTTTCGGGCCTTTGTAGGTCGACCAGCCCCACTCGGTGCTCCACAGGGTATTCACCCCGGCCGCCCGCAGTTTCTGGTTGAGGGCGCTGGTTTTTTCGACAAAGTCGAGGTTCGACGGCGTGTTGCCTTCGGGCAATTGGGTGTAGGGATGATAGGACATGACGGTGTTCAGGCTCGGCACGCCCAGTTGCAGCAGCCCGTCGAGCATGTTCTGGCCGTTGGGCATTTCGCTGAAGAATGCCATGCCGGCGGCTACCACCGGTTTGTTCGGGTTCACCACCCGCAGCGCGGCGGCGGTGACTTGCAACAGGTTCGCATAGCCGGCCGGGTCGGCGACGGGGCGCCAGAACCCCAGCAGGTTCGGTTCGTTCCACACCTGCCACGCGTCCACGCTGGGGTAACGCTGTTCCAGCAACGCCATGCGGTTGGCGAAGATACTCGGGTCCTTGGGCGGGAACTGGTCCTGGTACGGCGAGGAGGCCGGTGCGGTGGTGGCGAACTTCGCCGAGCCCACCAGGTAGAACACCGACTTGATCTGGTTCTGCTGCAGCTTGTTCACCAGTTCGTCGAGGGTCGCGACGTTGTACTGGTTCTCGGCGGTTTCCAACTGGTCCCAGTGCAGGTCCAGGCGCACCCACTCCAGGCCCAGGGCCTTGAGGCGGTCGATCTGCTTCTGATAACGCTCGGGGCTGAACCACAGGAACTGCGCGTTCACCCCCAGGAAGTCCTTCCACACGACCTCTTTGCTGCCCTTGAGCACATGGCTCTCGGCATCGGCCGGGCGGCCCCAGAGAAAGGCGGTCAGGCCCAGTGCGGCGACGACCACGAGGGTCGCCAGGTAAGTCCGTTTACGTGCCATGGTTGCCTCCTGCAATGGCTTCACTAAACAGTGTCGCGAACTTCTGCGCCGTCAACGGCCACAGCCGTTCACGACCAATCGCGGCGGCGCGTTCGGCCCAGTCCCTGGCCATTTGCGGATTGCGTGCGAGCCGCAGCAGTTGCTCGCTCAAGGCGGGTACATCGCCCTGTGGATAGATGGCGCCATTGCCGCTGGCGACTTCCTCGGCGAATGCCCGGGCATCGGAGGTGATCGCGCCGCGCCCGCAGGCGGCAGCCCAGGACAATGCGCCGCTGGTGCCGCGCTGGCGGCCCAGCAGGCCGAGCTTTTTCGATTCGCGATACGGCAGCACCATCACATGGTGCGCCTGGATCGTCTGCGGGATCTCGCTGGCCGGCAAATTCAGCCGCCAGTCGATGGAGCCTGCCAGGCCGAGTTCGGCAATCTGGCTGTTCAACTGCTCCAGGTAATTGCCGCCTGTGCCAAACGCCATTTCGGCGGCAGTGCCACCGGCCAGGGTCAGGCGCACACGGTCACGCAATTCGGGGGCTTTTTCGAAGGCGGCGGCCAGGGCCAGCAACAGGTCTTCGATGCCTTTGCCACGGTAGATAAAACCGAAATACAACAGGTGCAGCGTGTCCAGCGGCGGCAAGGCCACCGGCGGGATATCCAGGTTGGCGTGGTTGATCACCGCCACCTTGCCGGCGGGCAATTGCATGCGCGCCGTCAGGCAGTCGGCGCCCAGGCGGGTGAGGGTCACCAGCCGGGTCAGGCCCTGGGCGACGTGACGTTCTTCGCGCAGGGTCAAGGGATCGGCCAGCACCACTGCCGCCTGGGGCAATGGGCTGGGCAAGGATTCCAGCAGGTTCAGCGGAAAGGGCAATTGCTCGCGCCGCCAGACCATGCGTTCCGGGTCATGCACCGTGGCGGTCAACGGCAGGGCGGGGTAGGCCTTGCGCAATTCGCGCAGGGCCAGGAACTCCCCCAGCCGCCCACCGCCCAGCTCGGCGTGGACCAGGTCAACACCCTGCCAGTCGAAACCGGCAATGGCTTGCTTGATCGCCGCCGTGCTGCCGACCACGCCCGTCAAGGGCGTAGCCACCTCGACGCCCAGTTGCTCCAGTGCCGTCTTGAAGTGGTTCGCGTAGTCGGCGATCCCGTTCTTTTCCGGCGGCAGGGGAGCGAGCAGGGCGATGCGCATCAGAACGAACCCCGGTACTTGGCGATGGTTTTCAGCACCTTGACCGGTACCTCGAACTTGCGGCGGTTGATGATAATGCCATCGACCTTGCCGAACGCCGTGGTGAGGATCGACAGTGCGTGTTCCACCACCGGTACCGTGCTTTTTTGCGCTTCCACTACCAGCGCAATCAGGTCGGCACGGCGCAGGTTGATGAACGCATCACGATTGTCCAGCAGCGCCGAAGCATCCAGCAGTACCACCTGGCCCGGAATCGCCGGCTCAACCCCGCCGATCCGCACCCGCACGCCGTTCTCTTCCAGCAACTGGCGCAACTGCTCGACGATAAAGCTCACGCCTTCACCGTGCCGTGCCGAGGTCAGCCCCAGGGTCAGGCCCTGTTCGGCAATACGCTCCAGCGGCAGCAACCCATACAGGCGATAGATGCTCGCGTTGAAGGCGTTGGTGCTTTGCGCGGTGCTGGTGTCCAGCTCCGGCAGCGTGGTCCACAGTGGCAGGCCGAATTTGCCTTCCACCAGGCCGCCGTCGTGGATCCGTTGATCCAGCAGGTAGCACAGGTAGATCACCAGCAGGCCGACCACGATGGAGAACGGGATCGCCAGCAACAGCATCAGCAGGGTTTTCGGGAAGACGCGCCCAGGGTTCAGGGTAGCTTCTTCGATCACCGCGATGTTACTGATCTGGCTCTTGTCCAGTTCGCGGTCGATCCGCGATTTTTCCAGGCTGTCGACATACAGCGCGTAGTTTTTCTCGGTGCCGTTCAACTCACGGGCCAGGCGCGCCAGTTCCGGCTCGATGGCCAGGGCGTCCTTGCGCTGGGCTTCCAGTTCAGTCAGTTGCTTCTGCTGTTGCACCAACTGTGTACGCAGCGACTGGTTGCGGCTGGTCTCATCCAGCAGTACCCGTTGCAGGTGGATTTCCAGGGTGTTCGGCGCGCGGTTCTCGGAGCTTTGCACCGTGTCGCTTTCACCGGCGACCTGGGCCTGCATGGCACGGATCGAAGCGTCCAGGGCTTTGACCGGCGGCGCGTTATCCGTGTAGGTACGCATCATGTCGGCTTTTTCCAGGAGCTTCTGGTTCAGCAGGCGACGCAAGTCTTGTTGCTGCGGGTTCAATGCGATCTGGCGAACCGTGGTCACCTCTTTGGGCTGGCCCTTGAGTTGGTCACGGGTGCTCTGCAACGCCACGTCGGAGGAAGCGATCAGCCGAGTGGAGTTGAACACCTCGCCACGCAGCACGTTGATCCGCTCGGACAAGTCTTCCAGGCGATCGGTGATGCTCGAGGCGCCGATGTCGTTCAAGTGCGCGAGGATCTGCTCCTTGTAGCTCTTGATCTGCGCAGCGCTGGAAGACACCTGGCCTTCATAGAACGCATACAGGCTCTTGCGGCCCAACGCCTGGGTGCGCTCGTCGATGTAGGTCTCGACCCAATCCTTGACCACCGCCTGGGCGATTTGCGGGTCATCCCAGCGGAAGCTGATGTCCATCACCGTAGAGCCGATGGCGTGGGTCACTTCGAAGTTTTTCTCCAGGCTTTTCGCCAGGCGTTCCACCGGGGTGGTTTCTTCGACGATGCCAACGGTTTCCAGCACCACTCGCACACCGTCAAACACGGCACTGATGCCTTTCTTGACGTACCACTTGGTGCGCTTCCACACGCCTTCCGGCGGCTGCATCTTGTCCATCACGTCCAGGTAATGCTCGGCCACTGCACGCACGATAGGGCGGCCGGTCAGCAGGCGCTCTTCGTCGACAATCGGGTCGCGCTGGGTGCTCGGCATGACGATTGGCTGACGGTTGTCGACCTCGATCGGCATCGTCGAGTCACGCCCTGGTTTTACCAGCAATCGCGCGGTGGATTCATACTTGGCCGGCAGCAGGAACGCCCCCAGCAAAATGATCACCAGCGCGGCAATCGCCGCCAGTTTGAACTCGTGCTTGAAGATGAAGAACAGACGCAGAAGATCACGAAAAGAACGGATCTCGATCATGGGATGTCGCTCCTTTAGTGGTTCGTGGTGTAGCTGTAGCCCACACCAATGGATTTGGTGAAGGGAATCAGCTGGTTCAGGTAAGTGTCCACGCCCTGGATCCGTTCGCCGACGTTGGACTTGGGTACAAACACCACGTCACCGCGTTGCAGCGCCACGGGCTTGCGGCCCAGTGCGCCGTTCTTCAGGTACTGGCTGAAATCGAGGAAGTAGGCGTGGTAGACGCCTTGGCCATCTTCACGCAGCAGGGCGACCATACTCGCGTTGCCCACCGAGCTCACGCCGCCGGCACCGAGAATCGCCTGCTCCATGGTCGGGGCCGTGGCGATGGAGATAGCCGACGGGTTTAATACCGCGCCGCCGACGATCACCGTGTTGCCCGGCGCCTGGTTGATGTTCACCGTCACCCGAGGCTCGCGATACACCGGTGCGAGTTTCTGGCTCAGCTCGGCGGCGACTTCCGCCGGCGTGCGCCGCGCCACCTGGATCGGCCCCAGGAAGGGATAGTTGATCTTGCCGTCGTTCTGCACGGTGTACAGCGTCAGCTCGTAAATCGTGCTGACGTTGAACGCCGACAGGGTTGGCATTTCCCCGGCATCGCGGACAATCCGCAACTGGTCGCCGATGCGGATCCGCTCCACCGCCGGCGGCAGTTGGGCCATGCGATCGAGGGCCTGCTTGCCCTCGTCCACCGTCTTGCCATCGGGCGCGACGATCCGCGCGGGCGTATTGCAGGCGGCCAATGCCATCATGGCCAGGACGAGCAAGGTTCGTTTCATCAAAGGGGTCTTCCTGTAGGTCATGATGCTCACCTCCAATAACCGGGGAACATGCTGATGCGCCGCTTGAGGGCGAGGGGGAGCTGGCGCTCCAGATGGCCCAGCCGGTAGCCGAGCAATTTGAACGCGCTGCGCACCAGTACTTCGGGTACGCGGTGCAATGCACCGGCTTCGCGTAACGCTCGAAGCTCGGCCAGTACATAGCGTTTACCTTCACCGCCGGCATCGCCAAAAGCCTGGCGGATCCACGGCTCGCGGCCGTAGAAAACGCCAATGTCGAAGTAGCGGTGAAACTCATCCATGAGACGGTAATCGTGGGAGTGATAGACCAGGGCGGTGGCGGCGTAGCGCACCTTGTAGCCTTCCAGCAGCATGCGGGCGGCGACGTAGGCGTCCTCGCTGCCGATCACATCCGCGGGGAAGCCACCGACGGCTTGCAGGGCGCTGCGCCGGTACACCGAAAACGAATCCGAGCTGAAGCAGGTCTTGATCCCCAGCTCCGGCGCATCAGCCAGGCTTTTGCTGCGGCTTTGCGGCGGGTAATTGAAGTGGCGTGACTGGGCGCCCAGCACCCCGGCATCCGGGTGCGGCAACTGGCGGCCGTAAGCGACGCCGTTGAGCGGGTCCAGTTCCAGTTCGGCCACCAGGTTGGCGAACGTCTCGGGTTCGGCGGGGATCGCGTCCTGGGTCATGACGATCAGCGCGTCGCCGTCGACTTGCTCGCTGGCCCAGCGGCGGGTGCCGCCATGGTTGAAGTCCTTGGCATCGATCACTTCGACCCGTACGCCGAACTCGCGAAAACGCGCCACGGTGTCATCGCTGGAAGCGCTGTCGACCACCAGGGTTTCGTCCGGTTGCAGGGTTTGCATGCGCAGCGCCGGCAGCAGCCGGTCGAGGTGGCTGGAAGCGTTGCGGGTCGGGATGATCAGGGCGGTACGCATCACTTCTTCACTTCGGCCGGAGCCCGGCCGTAGATGTCGTCAAAACGCACAATGTCGTCTTCGCCCAGGTACTCGCCGCTCTGCACCTCGATCATCACCAGGTCGATGATGCCAGGGTTGGTCAGGCGGTGCTTGTGCCCGGCCGGAATGTAGGTGGACTCGTTGGCGTTGATCAGGAATTCACGGTCGCCGTTGGTAATCATCGCCGCGCCGCTGACCACCACCCAGTGCTCGCTGCGGTGATGGTGCATTTGCAATGACAGCGAGGCGCGGGGCTTGACCACGATGCGCTTGATCTTGAAGCGGCTGCTTTCTTCCAGCACGGTGTAGGTGCCCCACGGCCGAGTGACGGTGCGGTGCAGGCTGAATGCCGGATGGTCCTGGCGCTTGAGCTCGGCGACGATGTAGCGCACGTCCTGGCTGCGCTTGGCGTCGGCAATCAGGATCGCGTCCGGGGTGTCGACGATGATCAGGTCGCTCACGCCCACTGCGCCCAACACGCGCTTGGGCGAGTCGATGTAGCAGTTATGCACGTCGTGCAGGACTGCTTCGCCATTGACCTGGTTGCCATTGGCGTCGCTCGGGGTGAGTTGGCGCACCGCGTCCCAGGAGCCGATATCACTCCAGCCGATGTCGCAGGGCACCACGGCCACTTGCGCGGATTTTTCCATCAGTGCCACATCGATCGAGATATCGGGCGCAGACCCGAAGCCTTCAGCGTTCAATTCGCGCTGGCGGCAGTTGTTGTTATTCAGGTTGTGGCTGTGGTCGAGGGCGGCTTTAGCGGCGTCCAGTACGGCAGGGGCGTGCAGCGCAAGCTCGTCGAGCAATGTGCTCGCTTTGAAGCAGAACATCCCGGCATTCCACAGGTGCTTGCCGCCGTCCAGATAGCCCTGGGCGGTGACCAGGTCGGGCTTCTCGACGAAGCGCTTGACCCGGAACCCCTGGCCCAGTGCCTCGCCTTGTTCGATATAGCCGAAGCCGGTTTCCGGGCGGTCGGGCTGGATGCCGAAGGTCACCAGGTAGCCGGCTTCCGCCAGGTCACGGGCTTGCGCGACGGCATCGGCGAAGGCGCTTTCATCAAGAATCAGATGGTCGGCGGGCAGGATCAGCAACTGCGCCTCGCTGCCGAAGTTTTCCTGTACATGCAGGGCGGCCACGGCGATGGCGGCGGCGGTGTTGCGCCCGAACGGCTCCAGCAAAAGGTCAAGGGCCAGATGAGCCTTGTTGACCACGCGGTAGTCATCGAGGGTGCGAAACAGCATCTCGCGGTTGGTCACCGTCAGCACACTTTCCACGTCTGGCAGGTGACTGGCTCGCAGGAACGTCTTCTGCAGCAGGCTCTGGTCGTCACGCATGCGCATGAAAGGCTTGGGCATGTTCTGCCGTGACACCGGCCACAGCCGGGTGCCCGAACCACCGGAAATGATGCAGGGAATCAAGCCGTTGAGGGTGTTCATCAATAGACTTCCTTGGTCGAAAGGACGGCCGGGACCGTCATGAAAACGATGTACAAGTCGAACCACACCGACCACTTCGAGATGTACTCCAGGTCGTACTCAACGCGTTTCTGGATCTTGAACAGGGTGTCGGTTTCACCACGATAGC
Organism: Pseudomonas sp. F8002; assembly: GCF_013385495.1. Lineage (NCBI taxonomy): Bacteria > Pseudomonadati > Pseudomonadota > Gammaproteobacteria > Pseudomonadales > Pseudomonadaceae > Pseudomonas > Pseudomonas sp. F8002. The sequence goes on from NZ_JACAPW010000033.1 coordinate 36,846, forward strand.
CGTTGATTTGCGCCCAGCCAGTGATGCCCGGTTTCACCCGGTGCCGCGAGCTGTACTCGCTCACGGCAACTTCGTAGGGCACGCCGGCGGCCTTGGTCGCGGTGGCATGCGGGCGCGGGCCGACCATCGACATGTTGCCCAGCAGCACGTTGAACAGCTGCGGCAGCTCATCGATGCTGGTCTTGCGAATGATCCGGCCCACGCGGGTGATGCGCGGGTCGCCGCGGGTGGTCTGGCGGTCGGCGTTGAAGTCGCTCATCTCGGCGTACATCGAACGGAACTTGAACACCCGGATCACGTTGTCGTTGTAGCCAAAACGGTTCTGGCGAAACAGCACCGGGCCCTTGGAGTCGAGCTTGATGGCAATCGCCGTGATCAGCATGATCGGCGACAGTGCCACCAGGCCCAGGGTTGCCAGGATCAGGTCTTCACAGCGCTTGATAAACGGCGACCAGCCTCGCAGCGGCACATGGGAGGTGTTGAACATCAGGATGCCGCCCACATCGGTGATGCGGCTGTGGCCATAGCGCAGGGCCGCCATGTCGGGCACTAGCATGACGTTGACCGACATCTGCCGCAGGCGCTTCACCAGCCCGTTGATCCGCTGTTCGGCGGCCCAGGGCAGGGTGATCATCACCTGGTTGACCTGCTCGGAGCGGATCAGCTTTTCCAGGTCGCGGGTGTTGCCCAGCAGCGGCAGGTTGCTCAGTTCCTTGGGGATGCGCTCGGTGCGGTCGTCGATAAAACCGATCAGTCCGGAACGGATATCGCCGTTGCGCTGCAAGTGGTCGGCCACGTGCACGGCGGTGTCGGTGAAGCCGAGGATCACCGTGCGTTGCAGGTATTTGCCGCTGGCCATCAGGTTGCGGAACAGGCGCAGCATCACGATCCGCTCCAGCCCGAACAACGCAAGGCTGGTGATAAACCAGAACGCCAGGTTGCGCGGGCTCAACTGCGGGAACATCAGCAGAATCTGGTACATGAACAGCAGGATGCAAAAGGCCGCGGACCAGGCCACCAGCATGGTGCGAAACCGCAGGCGGTTGCTGAACAGCTCCTCGGAGTAAACCCCCATGGCCTGGAACAGAATGATCGTCAGGATCGCGAAAAACAGCAGCAAGCCGAGAAAGTGCGCGCGCAGTTCGGGGGCCATCGGGTCTGGATAAAACAGCAGGATCAGTGCTGGAAAAACGGCGGTGAGGCCGTGCATCAATTTTACGAAAACAACAAAGAACTCAATGAAACCGGCCCGGGTCAAAAACAGGCTGTCGACTGACGACTTCTCGCGCATAAAAACATCCCTCATTGCACACCAGGGCTTCCTTGTTCGGCTGCTCATCCATAAAGGCAGGGCTTGCTTTATAAGTGGCGCCAGACGAACGGTTACTTCGCTGGGTAATACGCAATTACCTATCTATCTGCAGGGAATTTGCGGGGTAATGGCTAAATGATGGTTCTCTTTTCTCTGCTCGTCAAGGTTTTGACTTTTTTATAAGGGTATCGATCTAGACACATTATCTAATTATCTACGTGACAAATTGTTGACTGTCCAGGTCGGGTTCTCGGGTTCTTCGAGAACAAAATGCTGGCGTTTTGGAGTGTAGGAACAAATTTGGGAAATTTCCTGCGGCTGAGGAAAACCTTTTTTTGACGGAGGTCGGATGCGGGGTTTTTCGGGGACAAGCGATGAGTGGTGAGGACGTGAGTCCGTCACCACATTGAGGCGGTACTAACCTTAAAAATTGCCTTTCAAACTGACGGTGAAGTTGCGCGGTTCGCCGTAGAAATTACCCCAGTCGGCCGTTCCCACCGTCTGATAGTAATTTTTGTCGAAGAGATTGTTACCATTCAGTGCCACCGTCCATGTGTCATCAACCCGGTACGCCAACCGCGCATTCCATACCGCATAACCGGCTTGTTCCAGTTTGATGCCTTGAATTCGGTAGTTGCTGCTCTGGGCGTTGACGCCGGTGCCGACGCTCCATTTCGACAGTGTGCCGTCCAACTGATAATCGCCCCACAAGCGCAGCATGTGTCGCGGCACGTAGCTGTTTGCAACCGCGCCAATGGCGGCGCTGTTGATGTTGTTGAGGTTCTTGGTCTGGGTGTAGGTGTAGCCGCCCGCCACTTGCAAGCGTTCCAGCAACTCGCCACTCAACTCGGCTTCGACACCTTGTGCGCGAACCTTGCCCGTGTCGGTGTAGCAATAGCCGTCTGCCGAGGTACCGCATTGGGTGGTGTAGTCGGTTTCGGCGGCGTTTTTCTCGATAGCGCGGAACAATGCCAGCGAGCTGTTGAGGCGCCCCTCAAACCATTCTCCCTTGATACCCAGCTCGTAGTTTTCGCCGATTTTGGGCTTGAGGGCGGCGCCGGTCACCGTGGCGTTGGAGCTTTGTGGCTGGAAGATATCGGCGTAGCTGGCGTACACCGAAAGGTTGTCGTCGAGGTCATAGATCACCGCGGCGAATGGCGTGACTTCACCGGTTTCCTTGGTGCGTGCATCCTGCAGGGCCCATTCGCCCCAGGCGAGGTTATTCGACTGGCGGCGGTTTTCGAACCAACTGACGCGACTGCCGAGCACCACCATCAATGGCTCGGCCAGCCTCAGGCGCAAAGTGGCGTAGGTACCGTACTGGGTGGCGGTTTCCTTGACGGTGCCGCCCCGGTACATGTTGGGCCAGAAGGTATCGTTGGCGGGCTGCGGGAAGTGGTGGTTGGGCAGGAAGATACTTTGCCGGTCGGGCAGGCTCCGGATCGCGTAGACATCGTCCTGGGTGCCACGGCTGCCATTGGCGCCGATGATGAGTTCATGCTGCAAACCGAACGCTTCGAACTTACCGTCCAGGTAGGCATCCAGTCCGAAATCCCGGTGGTCGTAGTCAAACAGCGCGGCGTACATCTCGGCGGTTGGCGCCGGATCACCGTACTTCACGGTGCCTTGGCTGGCGGCGTATTTGATGTCTTGCAGGTTGCGGCTGTTCACCGCCGTGACCTTGAGTTGCCAGTCGTCGTTGAAGTGGTGGGTGAGGTCGGCAAACAGCGTAGTGCGTTGGCTCTGCCAGTCGTTCCAGGCCTGGCCCAGGCAGGTGGATCGGCTCAGGCCGATGCTCTTGCCGTCGCTGTAGCGCGGCACACCGCCCCAGCAGGGCGTTGCATCGACATCTTCGTAGCTGGCACCGATGCCCAGGGTGGTGTCAGGCGAGAGGTCAACATCCAGTGCGAGGTAGACAGCTTGGTCCTGGCGCTTGGAGACGTCCATGTACGAGCCACGGTTCTGTTGGCTGACCACGGCGCGGCCGCGTACGGTGCCGCTGTCATTGAGCGGGCCGCCGGTATCGACGTCGGCGCGGTAGTTGTCCCAGGTGCCGGCAGACAGCGACAGGCTGGTGGTGGGTTTGTCTTGTGGCCGCTTGCGCACGAAGTTCACCGCACCACTGGCGGTGCCGGCGCCCTTGAGCATGCCGGCCGCGCCCTTGAGCACTTCCACCCGGTCATAGATCGCCATGTTGGCGGTGAAGCTGTCGGCCTGTACGTAGTCTTTGCCGATGTCCAACGGCACACCGTCGAACTGGTATTGGCCGAGCATCTTGAAACCACGGGAATAGAAATACTTGCCACCCATAGGTGAGTCGTAGGTGGTGATGCCCGGGGTGTGTTCCAGTAATTGATCGATGGTGGTGATGTTCTGGTCGTCGATCAGCTTGCGGGTCATGACGCTGACCGATTGCGGTGTTTCCCGCAGGCTGTGGGCGCCCTTGCCGATGGTCACCGCGCCGGTGGTGTAGGAACCGCTGCCGTCAGTGGTGACGCCGAGGTGTTCGCCGGTCACGGTGGTGGCACCCAGGCTCAGCGCGCCGGTGTCCGCGACTTGCGGCAACAGCAGCCAGGTGTTGTTGCTCTGGCGTTGGGCTTGCAAGCCCTGGCCCTGGATCAATTGGCTCAAGGCCTGTTGGCTGTCCAGCGCGCCGTTGAGGCCGGGGCTGGTCTTGCCGGCGACGCTGGTGGCGTCATAGGACAGGCTGATACTCGCCTGGCGCGCAAACTGGTCGAGCACCGTGGCCAATGGGCCGGGTGCGATGTTCCAGTCACGGGCCTGGGTGTCGCTGGCAGGCGTTTGCGCCATGACCGCCAGGGGCAGGGCGCTGCCGTTCAGGCAGGCACCGAGCAGGGCGGCGTGCACCGCATGCTTGAGGGGAGAACGCTTGGAGGGGAACGCTTGCATGACCGCGGAATGCTCCTGAAGGAAGTGGACAGAATCGGCCTGTTGATCGGCCTTTCCTTACAGGTCGAGCGAAGATGAGAATTCACCTCATTTATTTTCGGAAGGTCATGCACGAGCGGCGACGGTCACCCAATAACGGCTGCGATAGGTGATGTTCACCGACAGTGCCTGTGCCACCAGGGTCAGGACCTGATCGGTATCGTCCAACTGGTAAGTCCCGGACACACGCAGGCCGGCGACCGCTTCGCTGCAGCGCACCAGCCCAGTGCGGTAACGGCTCAGCTCCGCGAGGAAATCGTCCAGACGCATGTTGTGAGCGCTGATCACACCGTCGCTCCAGGCCCAGGGATCCAGGCCCGTGGTGGCGGGTGGACGCAAGCCGTTTCGATCAAACAGCATCTGCTCGCCGGGCTGTATCACGCCACGTGCGCTGGCCTGATGGCTGTCGGCGAATACCGCGACGGTGCCTTTTTGCACGGCGAGCAAGGTGCCGTGGGGCTCCTCGCGCACCATGAACCGGGTGCCCAAGGCGCGCAGATAACCGTCGCGGGTTTGCACCCAGAAGGGCCGTGGCGCGCTACCGTCGGCGCCCATGTCGATCAGGATTTCACCCTGGCGCAACTGCACCAGACGCCTTTCGGTGTTGAAGACTGTGTCGATGGCGCTGGCACTGTTGAGCTGGATACGGCTGCCATCGTCGAGGGCGACCCAACGCCGCTCTCCGGTGGCGGTGCGGTAGTCGGCCAGCAGGCCGGGCAATGGCGTGTAGTCGCGGCCGAACCATGTCAGCCCTGCGGCACCGGCGAACAGCCCGAGCAACTTCAACCCTTCACGGCGGCTGATGCGTTGGCGGGCACCTTGCAAGGCATGGCGGCCGACCTGTGCCGGCAACTGCGCAAACTCGTCACTCATCGACGAGACCCGTTGCCAGGCCTGCTGGTGATCGCCACTGGTTTCAAGCCAGCGTTCGAAGGCAGCGGTGGTGGCGTCATCGGCAATATTGAACCGCAGCTTGATCATCCACTGGATCGCCTGGTCCACCAATGGCGGATTAGCCTTCGGCATAACGCAACCGATAACAGGCATGCAGTGCCTTGGCCAGGTCGCGCTCCACGGTGGCCTTGGACACCCCCAGGCGCAGGGCGATCTGTTGGCAGGTCAGGCCGTCCAGTTGCGCCAGCAAAAACGCTTCGCGCACCCGTGGCTTGAGTTGGTCCAGCAGGCGGTCGATGCGCTCCAGGCTGTCGAGGATCAGCAGGCGGGTTTCTTCCGACGGCACCTCGACTTGCGGGAAATGCGCGAGACTCTCCAGATAGGCACGCTCCAGTTCGCGGCGGCGATACTGGTCGATCATCAGGCTGCGGGCGATGCTGCTCAGGTAGGCCCGGGGTTGCAGCAAGGCTTGCTGCTTGCGCGCATTGAGCAGGCGCACGAAGGTTTCCTGCGCCAGGTCGGCGGCGTGCTCACGGCAGCCCGTACGCCGGCTCAACCAGCCGCGCAGCCAGGAATGATGGGCATGGTAGAGCTGGCCGATGGCGGCATGATCCAGTGGGTGGTCGCTCGACATGGGCATCCTGGCGCGGGCGTCTTAATTGATAACGGTTCGCATTCTATGCGTTGGCCAGAGGATTGGGCAATCGTTGCCGTGTGGATTTGGCCGGATGCACAAACCCACACAGGCTTGACGGGGTTGCGGCTAAGCCTTGCGCAGGTGCAAACACTCAATCGAGCGGTCGACGGTGGTTTTGGCAGTTTCCAGCAAATGCCACACCGCCAACAACTTCGCCCGCTCGGGACTTTGCAGCAGTTCGCCGCAGTCGAGGGCGGTGGCCGAGGCGCTGCTGAGCAGGCTGGCGGTGTAGAGCAGGGAGTCTTCGAAGCTCAGGTCTTCGTTGACGGTATGGAAGCCCTGGGAGGGCAGGTAGTGTTCGAGGGCGCGATTGACCGCGGCGCGGTTTTTGAGCAGGTCGATGGGTGGGTCGGGGACGGGTTTATTCATGGTGTAACTCCTTTTCGGTTAAGGAGCCGACCCCTTCGCGACTAAACGTAGGGTGGCGGCTGTACGCAGGTTAGTCGACCGGCCGAAAAGGAAAAACCGGCGCACCCGAAGGTGCCCTGCGCACAGCCACCATAAAACCTCATGATGGGACATGCGCCTTTTCGGATCCGGGCGACTAAACCCGATCACTGATGAGCAGTGACGGGGCGAAGACTAGCCAGCGGTTCCGGCAGGCACAAGGCCGAAAGATTGTCTCGGAAACGTCCCGCAAGTTAAAGGGATTTACCTTGCTGGCCCTTTATTCCTATCTGAAAAAACTCGCGAATTTTCCCCGACCTTGCAAGGCCCCAAGGGCCACTGCAAAGCGTATCCAGCACAATTTTTTGTGCGCCTCAGGCGGGCTGACTAATCTGCAAGCTTTCCCGGCGGATGGCTTGAGTATGATCGACTTCGCAACCCTGGCTGTTTTCTCTGGCGCAGTTCTGCTGCTGTTGCTATCCCCAGGGCCGAACATGGCCTTTGTCATCAGCCACGGCGTGACCTACGGCTGGCGTGGCGGGGTGGCGTCCGGGTTGGGTATCAGTGTGGCGGACCTGTTGCTCACGGCACTGACCGCGACCGGCGTGACTGCACTGGTCGCCAGTTGGCCGCCGGCCTTCGATCTGATTCGCTACGCCGGGGTGTTGTACCTGCTGTGGCTGGCGTTCAAGACCTTGCAAAAAACACCCGCTTTGGACACGGCCCACGTCGTCCGGGTGCCGCTGGGCCGGGTGTTCGTGCGGGCGATGCTCAACAGTTTGCTCAACCCCAAGGCGTTGCTGTTTTTCATGGTGTTCCTGCCGCAATTCGTCAAACCCGAGGCGGGGGCCATCGCACTGCAACTGGTGCAACTGGGGATCATCCTGACGCTGATCAGTGGTGTGTTTCATGCCGTGCTGGGGATCTTCGGCGGGGCGCTCAGCCGGTTTTTTGCCGGTAAATCCAAGAGTGCAGGCCTACAGAAATGGGGCCTGGCGACGGTGCTGATGGTACTGGCCGTACGGTTGGCGTTGATGTCTCGCCCAACGTGAACCCGTCTTGTGAAAGAACGATTGTTACGTGGTGAGTTCCGCAGTGGAGGCGGTGTAGGGGGGAGGTGTTAGTTACATATTTTATGTATCACTTACTCGTTTGAAGATTAGTGAGGCGTACTTAATGATGCACTTCCATCGTTCAAGGAAGCCGCCATGAAAAAAAATGATTACCACTTGTTTGACTCTTTGGTACTTATTGACAGCGCCCTGCTGTTCCGCCGTTCCAGCTTGAAGAATTGCCAATGAGTTCGCCGATAGTTGATATCGTCGTTGTGGGGGCGGGCCCTGTAGGACTTGCCTGCGCCTATCTTGCGCGGCTGTGTAACCTGCAGGTATTGATTGTCGACAAGTCTGCGGCACCACTTCAGGTTGGACGAGCCGACGCGCTCAATGCCCGAACCTTGCAACTGCTCGAGATCGTTAATCTATTTGACGGTCTTCATTCCAAGGGGAAACCGTGCAACACCAGTTCGGTGTGGGCCGACGGTGAGTTTGTGTCGCGCCAGTCCACGTGGTGGGAGTCTTTGGAAGGCTGTTTTCACAAACACTTCCTCATGCTTGGGCAATCATTCGTCGAACAGTCGCTGGACGAGAAACTCAAGGACATGGAAAGCGCGGTACGACGCAATACTTCCGTCAGTGATATCAATGTCACCGATGATCTATGTACGACGACATTGTCGACCGGCGAGGTTATCACCTCCAGATTCGTGATTGGTGCGGACGGTTCGCGCTCGTTCGTGCGCAATCTTTTCAATGTCCCGTTCGAAGTGACGCATCCACAAATGATCTGGGCGGTCCTGGATGGCGTGATCGAGACTGATTTCGTGAAGGTTCCCGAAATCATCGTCTTTCAGGCCGAAACCTCTGATGTGGCGTGGATCCCGCGAGAGGGAGACCTGGATCGATTCTATGTGCGCATGGACATCAAGGATTTTACTGCCGAGCAGGCAATCGCGAAGATCAACCGTGCCATATTTCCGCACACGTTGCGCTTCAAGGAACTCGTCTGGTTCTCGCAGTTCTCCGTCAAGGAGTCGGTGGCCGAGCACTATTCAATTGCTGACAAGGTCTTTCTGGCGGGGGATGCATGCCATATCCATTCCGTAAATGGCGGCCAGGGTTTAAATACGGGTTTGGCAGACGCCTTCAACCTTATGTGGAAGATGAACATGGTGCTGAACTGCGGCGCACCGAGGGAGCTTCTGCGTACCTACGAGCAAGAGCGGAAGCCAGTTGCCATGGGGGTTATCGAGACCTCCGGTGAACTCGTGCGTACCACCAAATATTCAAATAGCGGGACGCACGCAAAGGACTACATCAAAGTCGTCGAGCGAAGGGCCGGCTACATCACCGGCATGGGCATTCACTACGGTGAACACGAACTTCATGGAACGCGTTTGCTCGACTTCATGATCCATCACAATGCGGGGCAGGTGGACACACGTGTCTATTCGCTTCTCGACTATCGTTTTTTCACGCTTCTGATCTTTGGCGATTGCCAGGTTGAATTGGACTTGCCGCCGTTTGTAAAGGTTATTCGGATTAACGAAGAGGCAAGTCCCTATACAAATCAAATAATTCTGGTACGTCCTGACTCGTACATCGCCATGTCTTCCTCTCTTACGGATGTATCCGCGATTACGGCTTATCTCACTTCACCATTATGCCAACCAACGACCTAAAGCCGAGCGTGGGAGCGCTCAGCTCTCAGGTGTTATCCCAACCGCGCGGCGGCTCTCGCCACGATCTCGCCGCGTGTCTTGCGTGACTGTGCTGTGCGTTTGTTGGCCTCTTCCAGAACGTGCGCAGGCGCTGTATCTGGTCGCCCTGCGTTGAAAGGTGGCGCAGGCGCGTATTCAATTTGCAGTTGCACCAGTTGCGCAGCCGCTTCGCTGTACAGTTCAGCCGCCAGGGTCAGGGCAAAATCAATCCCCGCCGTAATTCCGCCCCCGGTAATTAAATTGCCGTCACGGACCACGCGGGCCTGAACCGCAATCGCGCCCAATGGTGCCAGCATGTCATGGTAGGCCCAGTGAGTCGTGGCTTGACGCCCTTGCAACAAGCCCGCTGCACCCAGTACCAGCGAACCAGTGCACACCGATGTTATGTAGCGTGCGGCTTTGGCCTGCAACTTGAGAAAGTCCAGCGTAGGCGGGTCTTCCATCAACGCACCAACCCCTGCACCCCCAGGTACGCACAACACGTCGAGCGCCGGACAATCGTCATAGGTCATGGTTGGGGTGAACACCAGTCCCGTGCTGGAGGTGATGGGTGCCAGATCTTTCCACACCAAATGCAGCGTTACATCTGGTAGCGACCCCAGTACGTCGTATGGCCCGGTGAGGTCCAGTTGCTGAATGCCCGGAAACAGCAGGAAGCCGATCTGCAATGTCATTGTGAAACCCCTGATAGAGAAGTGGACGGTTTTACTCTAGTGACATAGGATTTGGCCTACACGCCATTAGGCCCACCAATTACGCCAATCATGTCAAAGATCATCCATGTACTGGCTTTTCCGAACGTTCAAGTGCTCGATGTCACAGGGCCTTTACAGGTTTTTGCGTCCGCCAATGACCTGGCGCGCCAGCGAGGGCTTTCTGCGCCTTATTGCGTCAGCGTAATTGCTTCACAGTCGAGCCCGATAATGACGTCTGCCGGTTTGGCGCTGGTCGGTGAGCCGCTTCCTGCGATCGAAAGCCCCTGTGACACCCTGATCATCGCCGGAGGATGGGGCGTATACGGCGCTGCAGAGGATCACGAGCTGGTTGACTGGGTTCGGCAAAAGGCGTTCCTGTCGCGCCGGGTGACTTCGGTATGCACAGGGGCTTTTTTACTGGCCGCCACTGGCTTGCTGGATGGCCGTCGCGTGGCCACCCACTGGACCCGTTGTGAAGAGCTTGCGTTCAAATATCCGAAACTGAAGGTCGAGGCTAACCCCATCTTTATTCAGCAGGGGGATGTCTGGACATCGGCGGGGGTCACTGCCGGGATTGACTTGTGCCTTGCGTTGGTCGAAGAGGATCTTGGGCAAGCCCGCGCACTGGAAGTTGCGCGCCACCTTGTGGTGTTTCTCAAGCGCCCCGGCGGGCAATCACAATTCAGCGTGACGTTATCCCTGCAAGAGGGCGGCAGTCGGTTCGCCGAGCTGCATGCCTGGATGGCCGAACATCTGACCCTTGACCTGAATATCGCGACCCTGGCGATGCAGGCGGGTATGAGCGAGCGAAGTTTTGTACGCCATTACCGTGCTGAAACCGGGCAGACACCAGCGCGAGCGGTGGAGCTGATACGTGTGGAGACTGCCCGTCGACAACTGTCCGACGGTGCAGCCTCAATAAAACGGATTGCCCAGCAGTGTGGCTTTGGTTGTGAGGAAACCATGCGTCGCAGCTTTTTGCGGACCTTGGCGGTGACTCCCCAGGCCTACCGTGAACGGTTTTCCTGAGCGCAATGAGGCTACCAAGGTCTACCCGTCATCACTGCGCCGGGTCTAGAGGGGCGCCGATGGCGCTGCGTTTGCTTCTGGGCGATGCACATGAGGGTTGCTCAGGGGCGGGTCGCTATGGATATGCACACGGCGTAGATGACGACCACTGTGGCTGGTGAAAGCTTCCCGGCCATGCAGCAGCGTGAAATTGTCCGTCAACACAATATCGCCGGTGCGCCACTGGTGAGAGTAATGCACGCGTGGGTCGTAAAGGATGGTTTTGAGACTGTCGAGCAAGGATGCCTCTTCGCCAGCTTCAATACCGCTGAAGGTGTACCGGGATGGATTGATAAAGCTGCCGTCACCTTTCACAGGTTGCTCGCAAAACCTCAGGACCGGAAACTGGCGCCGCGGGTGGACGTCTATGATCGGCGCATGTGCCGTGTTGCTATAGAGTTCTACCGTACGCTGATAGCTACCGTAGGCCTTGCTCCACAACTCACGCACTTGAGGCGATGCGATACGTAGTGCATGGGCGGTGTTGGAGAACGTGGTTCGGCCGCCTTGATCAGCGTCGACGGCGTTCACGCACTGGAAAATTTGAAATTCAGGCACCGTGTCCAGGTACATGCCGTCCCAATGCAGCGGCACATAGCTGTTTGCGAATATGTGATCGTCCGGATCAGGGTGTTCCTCTAATTCCAACACGGCGCCGAAGGGCCACATCATGATCTGCCCAAAGGTTGAGCAGTAGCGTGCGAAACTATCGGTGCTGTCAAAATTGTCGAAGTCACGGAGCACAACCAGTTGATGGCTGTGCACCAGCATCCGCAACCACGAAACGGGCAGCTCGCCGATATGCCGATGAGTATGAGTAGGCGTCACCATTACGCCGAACTCGGGCGTTTGGCCGGATTGGGCGGGTAGGGCACAAAGATCGATCAGGCGCGGCAGGTCGAGGTCTATCATGCGACCTCCTCGGGCAACGGCGCAGTGCCCATATGAGCGGTGTCCAGGATGTAATGGCTGGCAGATTCGTCCTGTATTACCAATTGTGCGCCACACAACTCGGCTTCGCGGCGATTCATCAGCATGTACTTTTCGCCAACTTTGACTGCAACACCGTGCCAAGGTGTCATCCAGTCATCTTGGGTTGGCATCATGTGAATACCGATTTTCAGGCTGTCCGCAGGTTGCGGGTGAATTGAAAGCCGAATCGCGTTGGGAAATTCATCGGCAAGCAGCGCTCCCCAGGCCCAACTGCGCTGGATAACGCCAACGGCAAGGGTTTTGGATTTTTTCTGCAACGAGCTTTTCGATCCGACATAACCGGGTATCAAGCTGTCCTGAAACATGAAACGTGTGATGGCCCGGTACAGGAGTACCCCTGCCTCGGATTTCAAAAGTGTGCGCTTGACCGCTTCGCAGGGCTCGGAATAGCGGTTGGCCATCAACTGACGCAATTCGTCGAAGTCAGTCGATTGGGTATTGAACTGGTTGCAGTCTTCCAGGTTATAAAGCGCCAGGTGCTCAGGGAATGACTGTGTAATGATTTTAAGAATAGAAGCCTGATAGTTGCTGACGTCGTCGTCATCGACGCCAATCAAATCGCTGAATACGCGACCATCAGAACAAATGGTCAGTTTTGCCCCCGGGGAATAAATCCTTTTAATGTTGGCGCACAGTGTGTTGAGCGCCTGCAAAGAGAGTTTTTCCGCCATGTCGGGTAGCCGGCCCAGTACCTTTCCTGGATTAGGCGACTTGGCAGGAAAAGCGGGTAATACCAATTCGACAGGCTTGCCAGCACTCACAAAGTGTTGAATACGTGGTGTCTGGATTTTTTTAATTGTTTCACTCTCCTCGTTTGAAGTTGCGCCTGACGTATATTCCCGGTCTCGGCGATGAATGTTCAATATCTCTTGTAGGATGCGTGACGATACGTCGTGTGTCTGATTGTTCATATAGTACTCTTTGTTGTTATGAGGTCTTTTTGACGCGCGAAAATAAGGTGTGAGCGTTGTTTGTTTGAGCGTCGGTAGTAGATAAGAAGTGAGATACGTTTCAAGCTGTCTCTATACATTAAAAAGTTTTGCATGTTATGCAGTGCGTGGATAGTGCTTGTAATAATTTTTAATGTGTTCAAAGGTTCGATTTGAACATTATTTCAGTGGTCGTGAGGGCGTGTTTAATGGTGGGTTTTAGGTTCGGATTACTATGTTTATATATTTTATAAGTGGGGGAGGTGCGTTGGGTTGAGAGAGGGGGTTTTTTTGTTGAGAGGGATAGACAGGTGTGTATGAGTAGAATCGAAAAAGTCGGAGCCCATGTATAAATGAAGAAGCGGGCTCCTGAACGTGGGTCAAATGTTAAGGAATGTGAGTTTTGAGTTGCGTGCTTACAATTGCTGATGCTCTCGTAGGAAACTTAACTAATAAGTTGACGGTGCATCCTGCTTTTTACCTGTGTATCTCCTGAAGCTACTTCCTCCTGTCATGGTGGAATGACGTGCGGCGACCACAGCACCGCATCGCCGTCTCGAACACCGGGCTGCGGTATTCCGTAGGGGCTCGGCCTCAGGAGGCGGGCCGGTGGGTGAGGCTCAGCAATTCGAAGATCGCGCCAAGGGTGGCTTGTGGCGCTTCCTGGGGAATGTTGTGGCCCACGCCAGCCAGCACTTCGCGCCGATAAAACCCGCTGAAGTTCTCCAGGTCGTCATCTTCCACCGGGGCCGGACCCACGCCGTCGTCGGCACCGCACAACGAGATACTCGGCACCGAAATCGGCGGCGGTTGCATCAGCGCCTGCTCGATGCATTCCAGCGCCGGGTCGCCCGGTGCGTACATGAAGCGGTGACGGTAGGAGTGCACTACCACCTCGACAAAATCCGGGTTGTCGAACGAGTGGGCGGTGTTGCTGTACAGGCCGGGTCCCTCTGCCCACGAGGGTGACCACAGCGACCACAATAGCTCGCAGAACTCACGGCGATTGGCGGTTAAACCGTCGACGCCGCGTTGGGTGTGAAGGTAAAACTGATACCACAGCCGATGCTCTGTTTCCGGCGCCCGGGGCCGGGTCGAGGCGGCAATATCCTGAATGTTGTAGCCATCGCCGGTCACCAGGCCGTGCACTCGTTCAGGCCACAGTGCTGCGACGATACAGGCGGCGCGCCCGCCCCAGTCATAGCCCACCAGCGTGGCTTTTCCGATGGATAACGCATCCATGAAATCCAGCAAATCCTTGGCCAGTGCCGCTTGTTGGCCGGAGCGCATCACCTGGTCGTTGATAAACCGCGTCGGCCCGTAGCCGCGCAGGTAGGGCACCAGCACCCGGTAGCCACGCGCGGCGACCACCGGGGCGATCTCGTCGTAGCCGCGCGGGTCATAGGGAAAGCCGTGCAGCAGGATCACCACCTCACCGCCTTCCGGGCCATGGGCTTCGTAGGCGATATCGAGCATTGGCGTGCGGATGTTCAGCAGCGGGGCGAGGGTGGCCATGGGGGCTCCGAGGGTGGAGGGAACGTATTGGAACGTTAGACCAAAACGGTTACCGGACGTCGTCCGAAAGGCTGCAGTTGTTTGACTTGTCTAGACCGGCCTGGCGCAAGCCGATGCAGTTCCCCCAAGGGTCGCGCACCTGGCACATCCACTCGCCGCCTTGGATTTTCATCGGGCCGCGATACAAAGTGGCGCCTAACGTGACCAGTCGCTGTACCTCGTGATGCAGGTTAACCACCCGCCAATACACCACCGACCCCGCCGCACCGCTGGCGACCTTGTTGTCGGCGTTCACGATTTCGATGGCTACGCCGCCCACGTCCAAATGACCGAAATCATCGGGCTCGTGGTAGATGCGTGTGGCGGCAGAGAAGGCGGTGGCGTACCACTCAGTGGCGGCACGCCAGTCGGGGACGTGAATCAGGATGGAGATAATGGGCATCAACCGAACAACACCTGCTGCCAAAGGGTTTCACTGATGATAGCGATCGGAATACCGCTATTTCTTAACTCGACGGCTTTTTTGATCTTCGTTCCATATGAGCTATGGAGCCATTGTTCATTACCAACGCTCCCGACCACGAGAAAATGAACCTTCTTGCTCACCGAGTTACCGATAAGGCCGCCGCGTTCTACGACAAGTAACTCACATTCCTTGCGAGGCCCGTACGCCATGACACCGGTAAACAAAAAAGTCCGGTCCTGCCACTCCAGTGTCGGAGCCGGATTGTTCAGCGGCAGGCTGCTGACAGCAGAGGGGCGTTGAGGTGACCCCACCGAGATACCGGAAAACTGATGCAGCATTTCCAACAGTTCTGCGGATTCTTCCGCGTCGAGAACACCGTCACTCAACATGCTGGCAAGGCGCTGATAAAGAATGTTTACCACCGGGTCTTCCAACTGGAGCAGATGGGTTTCTATCCAGGTCTTTAGAAACGCTGCTTCCATCTGATTGATGTTTCCGTCGGCGACCAGGCCGGCAGTGACGCCGAGTAATGCGTCGGCAGAGCGCCGATCAATACGCGCCTTGTGGAAGAGGTGACTGCGTTCGAATTCCTGATGAAGATCGGTCATGCGTCCATGCTCCTTAAGTCTGTGCTTTGCCAGGTCTCGGTCCAGCTCAGCATGGGCCGAAGGTTTCGCGTTGATGGTGAAACCGATATACACACATGTTGTGATGTTTGCCAAACAACCTGTGGCGAGGGAGCTTGCTCCCGTTGGGCTGCGCAGCAGCCCCAGGTTTTGTTGACTGTGTTCTTTGAGTTAGATGGCGTTGAGCTTTTTGGGGCCGCTTCGCGCCCCAGCGGGAGCAAGCTCCCTCGCCACAGGTATTGCGGTCATATTCCTTCCTTGAATATTTAGCGGTGCCGTAAACGGTGGGCCCGATCTACACATATCTTTTTTTTTGCCAAATACCCTGTGGCGAGGGAGCTTGCTCCCGTTGGGCTGCGCAGCAGCCCCAGGTTTTGTTGACTGTGTTCTTTGAGTTAGATGGCGTTGAGCTTTTTAGGGCCGCTTCGCGCCCCAGCGGGAGCAAGCTCCCTCGCCACAGTGAGGGGCTGACTTAAATCTCTGCGTGGCTGATGACGTGTTTGAAGTGATGCCGCCACAAATCCGCGCCCAGTTTCCCCGAGCGATCCAGCGATGAACCCACAGTCAAATCGCTGATCAGCGTGGGCTGTAATCCGGCATCAAACAACGCAAACCCGGCCGCCAGCACACAGGTGTCAGTCTGGATGCCACACACCAACACCCGGTCTGGCGCGAGGCTTTTCAGGTGGCTGATGGTCTCGGGCGTGGGCGCGTAGCCGTGTTTGATGAAGATATGGTCGGCGGCGATCAGGCTATCGTCGTCGGGCGCCGGCTGCCAGCCGAGTTGGCGGGCGAACGGGGTGATGCTTTCGTCGTGGCGCTCTACGGTGGCCACTGACGGCATGCGACCCAGCAAGGCGTTGATGCCGATTACCAGCCAGTCGGGCGGGGCGAAGGAGGGTTGTACATCGATGATCAGTAAGACTTGGCGCATTGGCATCCTGGTATAGATCGAAGGACCACCCATTGTGCACCGGGTACACCTCGTCTCCAAGTCTGGCGCGGTCTATGTGGGAGCAGGCAAGCCAGCTCCCACAAGGTTACTCAATTGCCTTCAGATTGTGCTCGGGCTCAAGGCTGCCAAACCGTCTTCACCCCGCTCAACTTGCGGTCCAGAAACGTCGCTGCGCTGATCAGCGCCAAATGGCTCAACGCCTGCGGTGTATTGCCCAAATGCCGTGCCTGGTTATCAAACTCTTCGGCATACAACCCCAGCGGGTTGGCATAACGCAGCAACTGTTCAAACTCCAGATGCGCCTTCTCCACTTGCCCGGCCCGGGCCAGGCATTCCACGTACCAGAACGAGCACGCTGCAAACGCGCCCTCGGTGCCCTGTAGCCCATCAATCTGGCTGTCGTCGTTGCGGTAGCGATAAACCATCCCATCGCGCACCAGACTTTTCTGGATCGCTTCCAGTGTCGACAACCAGCGCGGGTCTGTCGCCGCAACGAAGCGCACCAGTGGCATCAACAGCATCGAACCATCCAGCGCGGTGCTGCCGATATGCTGCACGAAGTGGCCGCGTTCTTCGTTCCAGAAGTTGCTCCAGATATCGGCATAAATCGCCTGGCGGGTCTGGTCCCAACGGGCAAACGGCGCCGGCAGCGAGCGCTTGGACGCCAGGCGGATCGCCCGGTCCAGGGCCACCCAGCACATCAGCCTTGAGTGCAGGAAGTGATGCTGCTCACCGCGCATTTCCCAGATGCCGACGTCTTTGTGGTTCCAGGTTTCGCAGACCTGGTCGGCTACTTCCACCGTGTGTTTCCAGCCCTCGTGGGAGATGGCCTCACCGTATTTGTTGACCAGGTATACCGCGTCCATCAACTCGCCGTAGATATCCAGTTGCACCTGGTCGTACGCCTCGTTGCCGATGCGCACCGGTTGCGCGCCGCCGTGGCCGCTGAGGTGGCTCAGCTCGGTTTCCGGCAGTTCCTGGCGGCCGTCGATGCCGTACAGGATGTTGATTTTCATCGGCTGATCGCAGCAGTCACCCACCCGGCCTTTCAACCAGCGCATGTAGCCGTTGGCTTCCTCGATAAACCCCAGGCGCATGAACGCGTAGACGGTGAACGAGGCGTCGCGGATCCAGGTGTAGCGGTAGTCCCAGTTGCGCTCGCCGCCGGGTGTTTCCGGCAGGCCGAAGGTGGCGGCGGCGAGGATTGCACCGTGTTTGCGCGAGGTCAAAAGCTTCAAGGCCAGGGCCGAACGATTGACCATCTCGCGCCAGCGCCCACGGTAGTTGGATTGGGAAATCCAGCCGCGCCAGAACTTCAGGGTGCGCTCCAGGCACAGGTCGGTGCAGTCGTTTTTGACTCGGAGATCGTCCAGCCCGCCGAGGACAAACTCGGCGCCTTCTTCCTGGCCGAGTTCAAAGGATGCTACGGCAGCGTCGCCATCCAACTGCAGGGTGTGGCTGCTGGTCAGGCGCAGGCCGGGTTGGTCTGCGGCCTCAAACAACACGTCGCCGTCATCTTGAGTGGCCCGGGTCTGGGCGCGGGCGTAGTCATGACGCACGGCGCAGCGCATATGGATGCTCGCTTTGCCGCTGACCACCCGCACCCGGCGAATCAGGATCGGCAGGTCGTCGACTTCTTCACTGACGGTCAAGAAGTCGGTAATTTCCACCACCGCATCATTACTCAACCAGCGGGTTTGCAGCACGTTGGTGTCGGGCAGGTAGATCTGCTCGCGGCGGGCGTCGGGCAGGTCCGGCGTGAGCTGGAAGATGCCGGCGGCGGGGGAGTCCAGCAATGAGCAAAAGATGGAGGGGCTGTCGAACTCCGGCCAGCAGAAAAAATCGATGCTGCCTTTGTCGTTCACCAGCGCTGCACTGCGCATGTCGCCGATGATGCCGTGGGCATCAATGGCACTTTGTGGTTCGTTTTTCAGATCAACCATTGCCACGAAACTCCGGATAAAGGCTCATGCCGCCATCAATGAACAGGGTGCTGCCCACCACGTAGTCGGAGGCATCACTGGCCAGCCACACCACCGCGTTGGCCACGTCTTCGACGTCACCCACGCGGCCATAGGGAATCAACTTGAGCAGTTCCACCTCGGCCGCGCCTTCGGTGGCGGCGCGGTTGATGGCCGTGCGGATCGCTCCCGGCGCAACGCCGTTGATGCGGATGCGCTGCTGGCTGACTTCCTGGGCCAGGGTGCGCATCAGCATTTCCACGCCGCCCTTGGACGCGGCGTAGTTCACGTGCCCGGCCCAGGGAATCACCTGGTGCACCGAACTCATGTGGATAATCTTCCCGGCGGCCCGGGAAACACCTTCGCGGATGCCCTGGCGGTTGAAGATGCGCAACGCGGCGCGGGCGCAGAGGAACTGGCCGGTGAGGTTGACGCCGATCACGGTGTTCCAGTCGTCGAGGGTCATGTCCACGGCAGCCGCGTCTTTCTGCATGCCCGAGTTGGCCACCAGGATGTCCAGGTGCCCGAAGGCATCAAGGGTCTGGGCAAACAGGCGCTCCACATCGGCCTCTTTCGACACGTCGGCGCCAATCGCAATGGCCCGGCCGCCGTTGGCGTTGATCTGCGCCGCCAGTGCTTCAGCCGGCGCCGCCTGGGCGTTGTAGTTCAGTACCACGGCGGCTCCGGCCTCGGCCAGGGCCTTGGCGGCCCCCGCGCCGATTCCGGAACTGGCGCCAGTCACCAGCGCCACTTGTTGCTCCAACGAAATGCGCATTGCCCACCCAACCTTTTTCAGAGTGCCCAACTAGCTGACTGACGGGGCGGCCCACAAGTTCACCGGCTGTCTGGAATGCGACGATGGCTGTCTATATCTATCGTTTTTGCCACAGGACTTTTCGCTAGAATCGACGCTTGATTGATGCGAGACCTCAGCCGATGAACAGCCCACCCCGCCCGTGGCTTGAAGCCTACGCCGACAACTACCGCAACGATGACGTGGTGCATCCCCATTGCCACGCCCAGGCGCAATTGATCCACGGCGTGTCCGGGGTGATGGTGGTCAGCACCGCCCAGGGCAGTTGGCTGGTGCCGTCCGGGCATGCGTTGTGGGTGCCGGCCGGCACCCCGCATGAGATCCGCATGGCCGGCGAGGTGCATATGCGCACGCTGTTTCTGATGCCCGAGGCCGAGCCGGGGCTGGGGCGCACCTGTCAGGTGATTGAAGTGTCGGCGTTGCTGCGTGAGCTGATCGTTGCGGCCACCCGGATTGCCGGGCACCACAGCCCGCGTCTGCAGGCCATGATCGAGTTGATCCGCATGGAACTGCTCGCCGCGCCGGTGGTGGCGATGCACGTGCCGGTGCCCGGCGAAGCACGGCTGGCCAGGCTGTGCACGCATTTCATCCGCAACCCTTCTGACGACAGCAGCCTGGAATCCTGGGCCGACAGCCTGAACATGAGCGCCCGCACCCTGAGCCGGGTGTTCCAGCGGGAGTTGGGCATGAGTTTCGGTGAATGGCGCAAGCGTGCGCGGTTGGCCCTGAGCTTGAAGTTGCTGGCCCAGGGCGTGTCGATCCTGGAGGTGGCGCTGGAGCATGGTTACCAGAGCCCGAGTGCGTTCAGCGCGATGTTTCGCAAGTCGCTGGGTTATCCGCCAAGTCATTTTCGGCCCGGAGTTTAGTGTTGCGTCAGGTAACGCTATTGTCCGTTTAGCGACGATACATGGCCCTGACGCGGGCGAATCGGACAGGCCATCTGCCTAATCTGCAAGGCTCCTTCTTGAGCGAGCCTTGTGATGCACAGCCTTTCTTTTCACCCATGGATGCCCATCGCCCTGTTGAGTGTGCTGGCCGGGTGCACTGGTGTGCCCGGTCAACCGTCGACCGTCACGGCGCAGCCTGCACCGCGGCTCTCCGCCGAGTCGGCCGAGGCGTTGCCCGCCCGTTGGTGGCAGCTGTACCGCGACCCGCAACTGGACGCCCTGGTGGCGCGGGCCCTGCACCAGAACAAAGACCTCGAAGCCGCCGCCGCCCATGTCGATGCGTTGCTGGCGCAGCTGGAACAGGCAGACGGCGAGCGCCTGCCGTCGACTTCCCTGGACTATGGCCTGGCCTACGGTCGCAGCCGCGATGACCAGACGCTGGCCCAGGCGACTAACCGTCATGCCGGTGCCGAATGGAGCCACACCCCTGAGTTTTCCCTGAGCTACACCCTCGATTTGTGGGGCGAGGTGCGTTATCGCATCGCTGCGGCACGGGCGGATGCCCAGGTGGCGCGGGCGCTGGAGGATGAGCTGCGGGTGACGGTGGCCGCGCAGACGGCCCGCGCCTATGCCCAGGCCTGCGTCTATGGTGTGCGCGAACAGGTGCAGGCGCACTCGGTGCAGCTGCTGGAGCAGAGCGTCGCGGTCACGCAGAAGCTGCAAAAGGCCGGCGCGGCCACGCAACTCGACCTGGCGCGCCTGCAAGGGTTGCTGGAAGAAACCCGGGCACCGTTGCCGATGTTCACGGCCCGGCGCAGCAGCGCGCTGTATGAGTTGGCCGTGCTCAGCGGGTTGCCGCCGGAGCAGGTCACGCCACGCAGCTGTACCCAGGCCCCGCAGTTGCAGGCGCCTTTGCCGGTGGGCGAGGGTTGGGCACTGGTGCAACGGCGGCCGGACATCCGCCGCGCCGAAGGGCAATTGCGCGCAGCCACCTTGACGGTGGGCCTGTCCCGCGCCGAGCTTTACCCGCGGATCACCTTCGGCGCGATGCTCGGTTCGTCCGCCAGCAGCCTGGGCAAACTCGGGGACCGCTACGCCACGGTGTATTCCGTCGGGCCGCTGGTGTCCTGGCGCTTTCCCAACCGGCAGGTCGCCCAGGCACGGGTCAGGCAGAGCCAGGCCGAAGCGCGCCAGGCCCTGGCACGGTTTGACGGTACGGTGCTCAACGCGCTGAAGCAGGTGGAGCAGGCCATGGCCCTGTACCAGGGCGAACAGCAGCGTGGGCAGGCCCTGGCCGCCGCGCTGGACAACAACCGCCGCGCCTTCGACCTGGCCTCCCGGGGCTACCATTCCGGCGCGCTGGATGCCCTGCAACTGCTGGACAGCGAACGCAGCCTGGTGGGCCTTGAAGCCCGCGTGGCCGAGTCCGACCTGCGCTTGATCAACCGCCAGATCGACCTGTTCCAGGCCCTCGGTGGCGGCTGGCAGCGTGACGATCCAACCGCCCCCTTATCTGTCGCTGTCAATGGAGCCAAACCATGAACCAGGCTGTTGAACCTATTCGCCTGACCGTTATGCAACGTCATCGTCGCGCCCTGGTGATCACGGCTTCCCTCGCGACGCTGGTGGGGCTGGCAGCCTTTGCCGGGTACTGGTGGCAATGGGGGCGTTTTCTTGAAGAAACCGACGATGCCTATGTGCGCGCTGATTGGGTCGCTATCAGCCCGCGCATTGCCGGGTATGTAGCCCAGGTGCTGGTGGAAGATAACCAGCCGGTCAAGGCCGGGGATGTGCTGGTGCGTATCGATGAGCGGGATTTCACCGAGCGTCTGAACAGCGCCCAGGCGCAACTGCAACAGGCGCAAGCAGCAGCGAGCGCACAGCAGGCATCGGTGCAAACCCTCGACGCGCAAATGGGCGAGCAACAGCAACGCATCGCCCAGGCCCGGGCGGAACTGAGCAGTGGCGAGGCCGAAGCCCGGCGCGCGCGGCTCGATTACCAGCGTTATCGTGAATTGGTCGCGCAACAGGTGGCCAGCGCCCAGCACCTGGAAACCGTCAGCGCCAGCCAGGCCAAGGCCCAGGCGGCCCTGGCCCAGGCCAGCGCCCAGGTCGCGCGGCAGCAGGCGCAGTTGCAGGTCTTGCAGGCACGCCGGCAACAGGCGCAGGCGCAAATCGTCGAGCATCAGGCACGCATCGGCGAGGCCCAGGCCAACCTCGCGCTGGCCCGCAATGCGTTGAAGGACACCGAGATCCGCGCGCCTTTTGACGGCGTGGTGGGCCAGCGCAAGGTCCGGCGCCAGCAATACGTGATGCCCGGCCTGCCGCTGTTGGCGGTGGTGCCGGTGGAGCAGGCCTATGTGATTGCCAACTACAAGGAAACCCAGTTGCAGCACATGGCGCCGGGGCAGTCGGTGGAAATCGCGGTGGACAGTTTTGCCGGCGCACATTGGCACGGCAAAGTGGAAAGCATCGCCCCCGGCTCCGGTGCGGTGTTCGCGCTGTTGCCGCCGGACAACGCCACCGGCAACTTCACCAAGATCGTCCAGCGGTTTCCGGTGAAGATTCGCCTGGAACCCGGTGAGTCGCGGGTGCTGCCGGGCATGTCGGTGATTGCCACCGTTGATACCCGCCCTGCCGCCAGCCAGGAGCACGTCCATGGAGGCTGAAGAGCGTGTGCCGTTTCGCGCCTGGGTCGCGGTGATCGGCGGGCTGTTCGGCTGCTTCATGGCCGGGATGAACGTGCACGTCACCAGCGCCGCACTGCCGGAAATCGAAGGTGCACTGGGCGCGACGTTTGAGGAGGGGTCATGGATTTCCACCGCTTACCTGGTGGCGGAGATCATCATGATTCCCCTCACCGCGTGGCTGGTGCAGGTGTTTTCCCTGCGCCGGGTGATGTTGTGGGGCTCGGGGATATTCCTGGTGGCCTCGGTGGCGTGTTCGCTGTCGCCCAACCTGCAAGTGATGATCCTGATCCGGGTGGTGCAGGGCGCGGCCGGGGCGGTGCTGATTCCCTTGTCATTCCAACTGATCATCACCGAGCTGCCGCCCAGCAAGATCCCGCTGGGCATGGCCTTGTTCAGCCTGGCCAACAGTGTGGCCCAGGCCGCCGGGCCGTCGATTGGCGGCTGGCTGACCGATGCGTATTCCTGGCGCTGGATCTTCTACCTGCAACTGTTCCCGGGGATCGCGTTGCTGGCGGCGGTGGCCTGGTCCATTGACCGCCAGCCGATGCAGTTGGGCCTGCTGCGCCAGGGCGACTGGCTGGGTATCGGCTGCATGGTGCTGGGCCTGGGTGCGTTGCAGATCGTGCTGGAGGAGGGCGGGCGCAAGGACTGGTTCGGCTCGCCCTTTATCGTGTGGATGACACTGCTGGCGGTGGTGGGCCTGATCGGCTTCGTTGCCCGGCAATTATGGGGCGCGCACGCCTTTATCAACCTGCGACTGTTGGGCCATTACAACTTTGGGGTGGCCAGCGTGGCGATGTTTATCTTCGGCGCCAGTACCTATGGCCTGGTGTTCCTGGTGCCCAACTACCTGTCGCAATTGCAGCACTACAACGCCAGCGAAATTGGCGTGAGCCTGATCGCGTATGGTCTGGTGCAACTGATCATGGCGCCGTTTTTGCCGCGCCTGATGAAGTGGGTCAGCGCCAAAATGCTGGTGGCTTCGGGGTTCGCGATCATGGCTTTGGGCTGCTGGATGGGTGCGCACTTGTCGGCGGACAGCGCCAGCAATGTGATCGTGCCCTCGATCGTGGTGCGCGGCATGGGCCAGCCGCTGATCATGGTGGCGTTGTCGGTGCTGGCGGTGCACGGCCTGGCCAAGGCGCAGGCGGGGTCGGCGTCGGCGGTGTTCTCGATGCTGCGCAACCTGGGGGGCGCGGTCGGCACGGCGCTGCTGGCGCAATTGGTGGTGGTGCGCGAGCGGGTGCATTCGGCGCGTATTGGCGAGTCGGTGACGCTGTTTGACCCGGCCTTGCAACAGCAGCTTCCCGGTGGCGGGGTGCTGCAGGATCAATTGCCGGAACATCAGGTGGTGCTGAACCTGCTGGACCAGAGTGTTCGTCATCAGGCGTTTTTGATGGCTTACAGTGATGCGTTCTTTCTGGCGTGCGTGGCGTTGGCGGCGTGTGGGGTGGCGGCGTTGATGTTGCGGCGTATCTAGGGGCAGTGCTGTGGGTGATTCAAGTGAGCGCAATAACGGGGCGCCCAAGATCAAGNNCGGCTTGAGTGTTGAAGAGCAACAGCAAAATCAAAAGCGGGCACGGTTCAATGTGGGAGCTGGCTTGCCTGCGATGGCATCAACTGGGTGTGCCTGATGTACCGAGTTGTCTGCATCGCAGGCAAGCCAGCTCCCACAGAAAAGCAGAGTTACCTGAATAACGGATATGTACCCCATCTGATCCTGAAAACCCCGACCGCACTCGTTCAGCGAACGGCATTAGGCTTCAAACCACGCAATAACAACTCCAGCCCCTGCAAGGCTTCTTCCAACCGCTCGCCCGGGTGTTCATCCTGAGCGATCCACAGCGATGCGCTTACCAGGCTGCCATTGATCAGCCTCGCCAGCGCCTGGCTGCACGCCTGCTCGACTAGGTCCGCCTGCATCAAGTCATCGAGCAACCGGCGTAGCGAGTCCACGCATTGCTGCTGGTCGGTGGCGCCCAGCACCGCCGGGGCATCCTGCAATACGATGCGCTGGACCTCGGGATCCTGAGCCATACGCAAATAAATCCGACAGCGCTCGCAAAACCCTTCCCAAGGATCAACCGCCTGCTCCGAGATGCGCTGCAGGCTCGCGTCCATTTCACCGTCGAGCTGCGCAACCACTGCCGCGAGCAAGCCTTTCTTGTCGCCAAAATGATGGTACAACGCACCCCGGGTCAGGCCGGCGCGAGCGGTGAAATCGTCCATCGACGTCTGGGCGTAGCCTTGTGTGGCGAAGGCCTGGCGGGCGCTGGCGATCAGGCGGGCGCGGGTGTCTTCGATCATGTCGGCACGGGCTCGGCTCATGGGTAAGGCTCACAATAGGTGATTGACATACGACGCGTATGTTACGCATGATTTGTCACATACGCACCGTATGTATTTTGCCCCGAAAACCTCGAATAGCAAGTTTCAGGGCGCTCAGGAAGAGGTTACACACCATGGCAAACCCCTACGCCGAGCTGTTCCAGGCGCCAGGTTCCAGGGCTTTTGTATTGGCGGGCATGCTGGCCCGCATGCCGATCTCCATGACCGGGATCGGCTTGATCACCATGCTGTCGCAAGTGCACGGCGGTTACGGTTTGGCCGGTGCGGTGACCGCTACCTTCGCCCTGGCCACCGCGTTTTGCGCGCCCCAGGTCTCACGGTTGGTGGACCGTTATGGCCAGGGCCGGGTGTTGCCGGTGGCCGCGTCCATCGGCGGCGGCGCGCTGTTGCTGCTGTTGCTCTGCACCCGGGTGCAGGCGCCAACGTGGACGCTGTTCGTCTTTGCCGCCCTGGCCGGCTGCATGCCCAACATGTCGGCCATGGTGCGGGCGCGCTGGACCGAGCTGTATCGCGGCCAGCCCAAACTGCAAACGGCGTTTGCCCTGGAGTCGGTGCTCGACGAGGTGGTGTTCATTATTGGCCCGCCGGTCTCGGTGGGTCTGTGCGTGCTGCTGTTCCCCGAAGCGGGGCCGTTGATTGCCGCGCTGTTTCTGGCAGTGGGCGTGACCGCCTTTGTGCTGCAACGCCAGACCGAGCCACCGGTGCATGAACATCACGCCGAGCACGGCCGTTGGCTGATTGCCTCGCCCTCGGTGTTGATCCTGATGGTGCTGTTGATGGCCATGGGCATCATCGTTGGGGTGGTGGATGTGGTCAGTGTCGCGTTCGCCCAGCATCAGGGCCAGCCCGCCGCGGCGAGCATTGTACTGTCGGTATACGCCATCGGTTCGTGCCTGGCCGGGCTGGCGTTTGGTGCGTTCAAGTTGAAAGCACCGCTGCCGCGCCAGTTCTTGTACTGCGGCGTGGCCACCGCCGTGACCACGCTGCCGTTGTTGCTGGTGACGAATATTCCGGGGTTGGCGGCTGCGATCTTCATCTCCGGCCTGTTCTTCGCCCCGACCCTGATCGTGTCCATGGCCCTGGTGGAACAAATCGTTCCGCCCAGCCGCTTGACCGAAGGCATGACCTGGCTGATCACCGGCCTGAGCATCGGCGTGGCCATTGGTGCTGCCAGCTCCGGCTGGATGATCGACCGCTTCGGCGCACCCAGCGGGTTCTGGGTGGCGCTGGCGGCGGGTGCGGTGGTGCTTGGGGCGGCGGTGCTGGGGTATCGGCGGCTGGGGTGATTACCCGGTCACCAGTGCGCCGCGATGTTGCAGGAATTCGTTCAGCGCCTGGCGCGTGAGATCGTTCAACGTGACTTTTTGCCGGGTCGCGGCAAGCGCGGCGGCCAGGTGGAGGTCATGGCCGACACGGACGTTGAACGAACCCTTGCAGGGCTTTTCCGGTGCTTGCCCAAGGGCCTGGCAGGTCTCGATGTAGTCGTCCACGGCGGTGCAAAAGGCGGCGTCCAGTTCGGCGACGGTTGTGCCCTCGTAGCTGACCAGGGCCTTGATGAAAAGCAGCTTTCCGAACAGGCAGTTGTCTTCGATGCTGGCTTCGATGGAGCCGATGTAGCCTTTGTGTTTCAGCTGGTTGTTCACTGAATCAGTTCTCCTGATTTCAATTGTTCGATGATCTGGCGCCGAATGTAGTGTTTCAGTTCGTTGCCGGGGTGAGGCTTGTGCAGGGTGATCATTGCACTGGGGTCGCCTATGTCGAACCTGACTCGGCTACCCGCCCCTTCGATTTGCGTGTATCCCAGGCGCCGCAGCAGCGTGACGAGTTCGGGCCAGGTAAAGGCCGATTGCTCATTGAGCAGTTTGGCCAGCAGCTTTTCATTTTTCGACACGGCGATCCTTGCCTGTAACTAAATGTAGTTGCAATTGATGGGTTACGTCAATGATAGGACAGCTGCGCCGAGCCTCTCGGTGTTTGATGTAACCCTTGATGACACCGTGGTCTGCGCCCCCAATCCCCCGCTAATTTTTCCCTTCCGGATTCGTTTTATAGGGACGACGTGCCTTTGTGCTTCCTGCCTATTGCCCCGGATCCCAAGAAATGAACGCTGAAGACTCCTTGAAACTTGCTCGCCGGTTTATCGGGTTGCCCCTGGAAAAACGCCAGATGTTCCTCCAGGCGCTACACAAGGAAGGGGTGGATTTTTCCCGGTTTCCGATCCCGGCAGGGGTGGAGGCCGAGGATCGGCAGGCGCTGTCCTATGCGCAGCAGCGGATGTGGTTTCTGTGGCAACTGGATCCGGCCAGTGGCGCCTATAACCTGCCCGGCGCGGTACGGCTCAAGGGCGCCTTGAGCCTGCCGGCGATCGAGCAGGCGTTCGCCAGCCTGGTGGCCCGCCATGAAACCTTGCGCACGGTGTTCCAGTCCCAGGCGGACGAGCGCCTGTTGCAAGTAGCTATGCAGTCGCCGCTGGTCGTTGAACAGCTGGACTTTAGCGCCCTGGCACCCGCCGAGCGTGAGCAGGCGGTGATGCAGGTCGCTACCCGTCAGTCGCTGTTGCCCTTCGACCTGGCCAACGGCCCGCTGCTGCGGGTGCAATTGCTCAAGCTGGCCGAGCAGGAACACGTGCTGCTGCTGACCTTGCACCACATCGTGTCCGACGGCTGGTCGATGAACGTGCTGATCGACGAGTTCATTCGCTGCTACGACGCCCATGAGCGCAACGAGCCGCCGCAACTGCCGGCCTTGCCGATCCAGTACAGCGACTACGCCCTGTGGCAGCGCCGCTGGCTGGAGGCCGGCGAGCAGGCTCGTCAGCTGGAATACTGGCAGGCACGCCTGGGAGATGAGCACCCGGTACTGGAACTGCCCATCGACCATCCACGCCCGGCGATGCCCAGCTACCAGGGCACCCGGCATGACTTTGCGATTGATCCGGCGCTGGCTGCGCAGTTGCGCAGTTGCGCGCAAAAACACAATGTGACCTTGTTCATGTTGCTGCTCGGCGCGTTCAGCGTGCTGCTGCATCGCTACACCGGGCAGGGCGACATTCGGGTTGGCGTGCCGATTGCCAACCGCAACCGCAGCGAAGTCGAAGGGCTGATCGGTTTCTTCGTCAATACCCAGGTGTTGCGCACCGAACTGACCGGGCAAACCCGCGTCGACGAATTGCTGCAAGGCATCAAGGAACACGCACTGGGCGCCCAGGCCCATCAGGAATTGCCGTTCGAACGCCTGGTAGAAGCCTTGAAAGTCGAGCGCAGCCTGAGCCACACGCCGCTGTTCCAGGTGATGTACAACCATCAGCCGCAAGTGGCGGACATCGCCGCGGTCAACACCGCCTCCGGGCTTGAACTGTCCCTGGTGCAATGGCAAGGCCGTACCACCCAGTTTGACCTGAGCCTGGACACCTACGAGAAGTCCGGCACCCTGCACGCCGCGCTGACCTATGCCAATGACCTGTTCGACGCCGCCACCATCGAGCGCATGGCCCGGCACTGGCTCAGCCTGTTGCAGGCGATGGTCGCCGATGGCAGCCAGCGCATCGGTGAACTGCCGATGCTCGCCGCCGCAGAGCAGCACGTGCTGGTGCATGACTGGAACCAGACGGCCGAAACGTACCCGACCGAACGTGGCATCCACCACCTGATCGAAGACCAGGTACAACGCACTCCGCACGCCGTTGCCCTGGTGTTCGGCGCGACGCAGTTGACCTACGCGCAGCTCGACGCGCGCGCCAACCAGTTGGCCCATGCCCTGCGCGAGCAGGGTGTTGGCCCGGACGTACTGGTGGGGATCTGCATCGAGCGCTCCATCGAAATGGTGGTCGGCCTGCTGGCGATTCTCAAGGCCGGCGGCGCCTACGTCCCGCTGGACCCTGAATACCCCCGCGAACGCCTGGCTTACATGATCGAAGACAGCGGCATCGGGCTGCTGCTCAGCCAGCAGGGCCTGCTGTCGACCTTGCCGGTCGACGGCATCCACGTCATCGCACTCGACCAGGCACAAGGCTGGCTCGACGATTACGGCCGCGAGCCTCTGGCCGTCAACGTGCACGCGCTGAACCTCGCCTATGTGATCTACACCTCCGGCTCCACCGGCAAGCCCAAGGGCGCAGGCAACAGCCATCGTGCGCTGGTCAACCGCCTGTGCTGGATGCAGCAGGCTTATGGCCTGGATGCCAGCGACGCAGTGTTGCAGAAAACCCCGTTCAGCTTTGACGTGTCGGTGTGGGAGTTCTTCTGGCCGTTGATGAGCGGCGCACGGCTGGTGGTCGCAGCACCCGGCGAGCATCGCGAGCCGGCTCGCCTGATCGAGACCATTGGCGAGCACGCTATCACCACGCTGCACTTCGTACCGTCGATGCTGCAGGCATTTATCCACGAGCCGGGCGTGCAGGCCTGCGCCAGCCTCAAGCGCATCGTATGCAGTGGCGAGGCGCTGGCGCTGGATGCGCAGTTGCAGGTGTTCGCCAAGCTTCCGGGCGCCGGGTTGTACAACCTCTACGGCCCGACGGAAGCGGCCATCGACGTCACCCATTGGACCTGCATCGACGAAGGTGCCGACAGCGTGCCCATCGGCCGCCCCATCGCCAATCTGGGAACCTACATCCTCGACGCGCAACTCAACCCTGTGCCGGCAGGTGTCAGCGGTGAGCTTTACCTCGGTGGCACCGGGCTGGCCCGTAGTTACCACCGCCGCGCGGCGCTCACCGCCGAGCGTTTTGTGCCGTGCCCGTTCAATGACGGTGCGCGGCTGTACCGGACCGGCGACCGGGTGCGCCAGCGCGCCGACGGTGTGATCGAATACCTCGGCCGCCTCGATCATCAGGTCAAGCTGCGCGGCCTGCGTATCGAGCTGGGTGAAATCGAGACCCGCCTGATGCAACACCCGCTGGTGCGCGAGGCCGTGGTGCTGGTGCAGGGGGGCAAACAGTTGGTTGCTTACCTGGTGCTGGAGGGAGGCGAGCCTGCCACGCCGTGGCAACCGGAGCTCAAGGCGTGGCTGTTGAACGGCCTGCCGGAATACATGGTGCCCACCCACCTGATGCCGCTGGTGAAATTGCCAGTGACCGCCAACGGCAAGCTCGACCGCAAGGCCTTGCCGTTGCCGGACGCTGCGCCGCAGCAAGCGTTCGTGGCGCCACAGGATGCATTGCAAAAAGCCCTGGCGGCGATCTGGGAGGATGTGCTCGGTCTTGAGCGCGTCGGCCTCGAAGACAACTTCTTCGAGCTGGGCGGCGATTCGATCATCTCCATCCAGGTGGTCAGCCGTGCGCGGCAGGCCGGCATCCGCGTCAGCCCGCGTGACCTGTTCCAGTACCAGACCGTGCGCAGCCTGGCACTGGTCGCCACCCTCGATAAACGCTCGGCGGTGGATCAGGGGCCGGTGAGCGGTGATGCCGTGCTCGGGCCGATCCAGCAGCATTTCTTCAGCCGCGGGATGCCGGTGCGCGAACACTGGAACCAATCGCTGCTGCTGACTCCCCGTGAGGCCTTGAATGTGCAGTGGCTCGATACAGCGCTGACGCACATCATCAATCACCACGATGCCTTGCGCCTGCGTTTTACCGAAAGCACCGAGGGCTGGCAGCAAAAACACGATGCTCCAGTGGCCAGCGCTGATCTGTGGCTACGCGATGCCGAGTCGGCGGAACACCTGAATACCTTGTGCAACGAGGCGCAGCGCAGCCTTGACCTGCAAAACGGCCCGCTGTTGCGAGCCTTGCTGGTCACGCTGGCCGATGGCAGCCAGCGCCTGGCGCTGATCGTTCACCACCTGGTGGTCGACGGTGTGTCCTGGCGCGTATTACTGGAAGATCTGCAGCAGGCTTACGAACAATTGGCGGCAGGCGGCGGCATTGAGCTGCCGCCGAAAACCAGTGCATTCCAGGGCTGGACTGCGCGGCTCGAACAGCAAGTGCAGCGCTTCGATGAACAACTGATGTACTGGAAAACCCAGCATCAGGATGCGAAGGATCTGCCGTGCGACCGACCTGACGCCAGCCTGCAAAATGCGCAGGGTGAAAAAATCGAGTGGCGACTCGACGCCGCACGGACCCGTCAGTTGCTGCAACAGGCGCCCGCCGCGTACCGCACTCAGGTCAATGACCTGCTGCTCACCGCGTTGGCCCGCACCATCAGTCGCTGGAGCGGTCAGGCGGGCACGCTGATCGAGCTTGAAGGCCATGGCCGCGAAGACCTGTTCGATGACATCGACCTGAGTCGCACCGTGGGTTGGTTCACCAGCCTGTTCGCCGTCAACCTCACCGCCAGCGATGACCTCGACGGTTCGATCAAGTCGATCAAGGAGCAACTGCGCGCGGTGCCGGACAAAGGCCTGGGCTATGGCGTGCTGCGTCATCTGGCGGCCCCGGCAATACGCGCCGAGCTGGCGGCACTGGCGCCTCCGCGGATCACCTTCAACTACCTGGGCCAGTTCGACCGTCAGTTCGACGACGCGGCCTTGTTTGTGCCGTCTGCCGAAACCAGCGGTGTGGCACAGGATCTGGCGGCACCATTGGCCAACTGGCTGACGGTTGAAGGCCAGGTCTATGGCGGCGAACTGTCGATGAGCTGGGGCTTCAGCCGCGAGATGTTCGACAGCGCGACAGTGCAGCAACTGGTGGACCGCTATGCCAGCGAGCTGCATGCACTGATCGAACACTGCTGCACCTTGCCGGCTGCGCAAGCCACGCCGTCGGACTTCCCGCTGGCGCGGGTGACCCAGGCGCAACTGGATGCGCTGCCGGTGCCGGCCGGTCAGCTCGACGATCTCTATCCGCTGTCGCCCATGCAGCAAGGGTTGCTGTTCCATACCCTGTACGAACAGGCGGCGGGTGAGTACATCAACCAGTTGCGCGTCGACGTGCAGGGCCTGGATCCCGAGCGTTTCCGCGCCGCTTGGCAGGCCAGCGTCGATGCGCAAGACATCCTGCGCAGCGGTTTCGTCTGGCAGGGCGAGCTGGCGCAACCGCTGCAGATCGTGCACAAGCAGGTGCAACTGCCGTTCGCCACCCTGGATTGGCGGGCCCGCGACGATCAGCCGGCGGCCCTCGCGGCGCTGGCCGATGCCGAGCGAGCGCAAGGGTTTGACCTGGCCTGTGCGCCCCTGCTGCGCCTGGTACTGGTGCAGACCGGCAGTGACCAATGGCACCTGATTTACACCCATCACCACATCCTGATGGACGGCTGGAGCAACTCGCAGTTGCTCGGCGAAGTATTGCAGCGCTATAGCGGCCGCACACCGGCGAATGCCGGCGGCCGCTATCGCGACTACATCGCCTGGCTGCAACGTCAGGACGCCCAGTTGAGCCAGGACTTCTGGAGCGAACAACTGGCCGCGCTGCAAGCGCCGACCC
Organism: Pseudomonas sp. F8002; assembly: GCF_013385495.1. Classification (NCBI taxonomy): domain Bacteria; kingdom Pseudomonadati; phylum Pseudomonadota; class Gammaproteobacteria; order Pseudomonadales; family Pseudomonadaceae; genus Pseudomonas; species Pseudomonas sp. F8002. The sequence continues at coordinate 69,172 of NZ_JACAPW010000033.1, forward strand.
GGCTGGCCCGCGCGGCCACCGCAGGCGCGCGCCAGAGCGGTCACGGCGACCATTACCTGACGCTGGACGAGCAACGCACCCAGGCGCTGGAAGCGTTTGCCCGCCAGCAGAAAATCACCGTCAACACCCTCGTGCAAGCCGCGTGGCTGCTGTTGCTGCAACGCTATACCGGGCACGAAGCGGTGGCGTTCGGTGCGACCGTGGCTGGACGTCCGGCAGACTTGCCCGGCATCGAGCAACAGGTCGGCCTGTTCATCAACACCCTCCCGGTGATCGGCGCACCGCGTCCCGATCAAAGCGTCGGCCAATGGTTGCAAACGGTACAGGCGCAGAATCTCAGCCTGCGTGACTTCGAACACACGCCGCTGGCGGACATCCAACGTTGGGCCGGGCAGGGCGGTGAAGCGCTGTTCGACAATATCCTGGTGTTCGAAAACTATCCGGTAGCCCAGGCGCTGAGCCAGGCCGGGCAGGGGCTGGTGTTCGGCGATGTGGGCAACCTGGAGCAGACGCACTACGCGCTGAGCGTGGCGGTGACCCTCGGCCGGCAGCTGGCGTTGCATTACAGCTTCGACCGCGGCCAATTCGCGAGCGAGGTGGTCGAAGGCATCAGTGCGCATTTGCTGCAACTGCTTGAGCAGTTTGCCGAGTCGGCAGAACGCAACCTGGGTGAAATCGCCCTGGCAAGCCGCGACGAACAGGCCCGCCAGCAAGCGCAGAACCATCCACAGCCGTACCCGGTGGACATCGGCGTGCATCAGCGCATTGCCACCCTGGCGGCCGAGCGCCCGCAACGCACAGCGGTGATTTTCAACGATCGGCAGTTCAGCTACGGTGAAATCGACCAGCGCGCCAACCAACTGGCCCACGCGCTGATCGCCCGCGGCGTTGGCGCTGAAACCCGTGTGGGTGTGGCGTTGCCGCGCAGCGAGTCGGTAATTGTGGCGTTGCTGGCGGTGCTCAAGGCCGGCGGCGCTTATGTGCCGCTGGACACCCTCTACCCGCGCGAGCGCCTGGCCTACCTGATCGAGGATTCGGGGCTGGCGCTGCTGATCAGCGATTCGTCGGTGTCGGCGCAGTTGCCGGTTGCCGAATCGGTACCCTTGCTGGAGCTGGACCGTCTTGATCTGCGTGAGCAGTCGATCAAGGCACCCTCGGTGCAGCTCGACCCGCACAACCTTGCGTATGTGATCTACACCTCCGGCTCCACTGGCAATCCGAAAGGCGTCAGCGTTGCCCACGGTCCATTGGCCATGCATTGCCAGGCCATCGGCCAGCGCTATGAAATGCGCGACAGCGACTGTGAGTTCCACTTCATGTCGTTCGCCTTCGACGGTGCCCACGAACGCTGGCTGACCAGCCTGACTCACGGGGCTTCGCTGCTGATTCGCGACGACACGCTGTGGACGCCGGAGCAGACCTACAACGCCATGATCGAACACGGCGTGACCGTGGTCGCGTTCCCGCCGGTGTACCTGCAACAACTGGCCGAACATGCCGAGCGCGTCGGCAATCCACCGAAGGTGCGCATCTATTGCTTTGGCGGTGACGCGGTGCCGAACGCCAGTTTCGAGCGGGTCAAGCGTGCGCTCGATCCGGACTACATCATCAACGGCTACGGCCCGACCGAAACCGTGGTCACCCCGCTGATCTGGAAGGCCGGTCGCGAGGTGCCGTGCGGTGCTGCCTACGCGCCGATCGGCAGCCGCATCGGTGACCGCAGCGCCTATGTGCTCGACGCCGACCTGAACCTGTTGCCCCAAGGCATGGCCGGTGAGCTGTATCTGGGAGGCACCGGCCTGGCCCGTGGGTACCTCAACCGACCGGGGCTGACCGCCGAGCGTTTTGTCGCTGACCCGTTCAGCGCCGCTGGCGGCCTGCTTTACCGCACAGGCGACCTGGTGCGCCAGCGCACCGACGGCACGTTCGACTATCTGGATCGTATCGACAATCAGGTGAAGATCCGCGGCTTCCGCATCGAGCTGGGTGAGGTCGAAGCGGCGCTGCAAGCCCTCCAGGGTGTGCGCGAAGCAGTGGTCGTGGCCCAGGAAGGCAGCGCCGGCAGCGGCAAGCGCCTGGTGGCATACGTGGTCGGCGATTCAACCCGTGCCGGTTTCAGCGAAGACCTGCGTGCGCAGCTCCAGGCTTCATTGCCGGCGCACATGGTGCCGGCGTATGTCTTGTCTCTGGAACGCATGCCGCTGACACCGAACGGCAAGCTGGATCGCAAGAACCTGCCCAAACCGGATGTCAGTCAACTGCAACAAGCCTACGTCGCTCCGCGCAACGCGCTGGAGCAGCAACTGGCGACGATCTGGCAAGACGTGCTCAAGCTTGGGCAGGTGGGCATCAGCGACAACTTCTTCGAACTGGGTGGCGATTCGATCATTTCGATCCAGGTGGTCAGCCGTGCGCGGCAGGCGGGGATTCGCTTCAGCCCCAAAGACCTGTTCCAGCACCAGAGCATCCAGGCGCTGGCCGTGGTCGCACAGACCGGTGAGACGCTACCGTCGATCGATCAGCGACCGGCAACCGGCACCACGGTGCTGTTGCCGATTCATCAGCAATTCTTCGCTCAGGAAATACCCGATCGTCACCACTGGAACCAGTCGGTGATGCTCAAGCCGGCGCAGGCACTGGATGCACACGCACTGGAGCAGGCGCTGGAGGCTTTGGTGGCGCATCACGACAGCTTGCGCCTGGATTTCGTCGAACGGGCTGACGGCTGGTCGGCACACTACCGTGACGCCGCGGCGCACACGGATCAAACGCTTCTGTGGCCAGTGGAGGTTGCGGACCTCGCAGCCCTTGAGGCAGTGGGTGACGAGGCCCAGCGCAGCCTGCAATTGAACGGTGGCTCGCTGATACGCGCGGTGCTGGCGAACCTGGCGGACGGCACTCAACGGCTGTTGCTGATTATCCATCACCTGGTGGTCGATGGCGTGTCGTGGCGGATTCTGTTCGAGGATCTGCAGAACGCTTACCGGCAAATCCTTTCAGGCGCAGGTGTGCAGTTGCCGGCCAGGACCAGTGCGGTCAAGGCCTGGGCGGCGGCATTGCAGGACTACGCCACAACCCCTGCGCTGCAGGCCGAGCTGGGTTTCTGGCAACAACAGTTGCAGGGCGCTTCGCCAGCCTTGCCGTATGACCGTCCGAACGGCGGGCAGCAACATGATCAGGCCCTGACCTTGCGTAGCAAGCTGGACCGGGCCCTGACCCGCCAGCTGTTGCAGGATGCGCCGGCGGCCTATCGCACCCAGGTCAACGACGTATTGCTGACCGCGCTGGCGCGGGTGATAACGCGCTGGACCGGTGACGACAATGCGTTGGTGTTGCTTGAGGGGCACGGTCGCGAAGACGTGTTCGAGCACATCGACCTGACCCGTACCGTGGGCTGGTTCACCAGCGTGTTCCCGGCGCGGCTGTCGCCGGTTGCGGATCTCGCTGGGTCGCTCAAGCAGATCAAGGAGCAGCTGCGGGCAATTCCGCATAGGGGCATCGGCTTCGGCGCACTGGCGCACCTGGGCGATGAACAGACACGGGAGTCTCTGCAAGCCTTGCCGCTACCGTGCCTGACCTTCAACTATCTCGGTCAGTTCGACGCCAGCTTCGATGCCGCCGCCGACGCCCTGTTTGTGCCGACCGGCGAATCCGGCGGTGCAGAAGTCAACCTGCAGGGACCGCTCGGCAACCCGCTGGCGCTCAACAGCAAAGTCTTCGGTGGTGAACTGGACCTGAGCTGGACCTACAGCGGCGCGATGTTCGATGCCGCGACCATCCAGCGCCTGGCCGATGACTATGTGCAAGAACTGACGGCGCTGATCGGCCATTGCTGCGACAACGCCAACCGGGGAGTGACGCCGTCGGATTTCCCGTTGGCGCAACTGTCTCAGGCCCAACTCGATGCGTTGGTTCTCGAACCTCAAGGCATCGACGACATCTACCCGTTGTCACCGATGCAGCAGGGCATGCTGTTCCACACCTTGCTCGAACAGGGGAATGGCGATTACATCAACCAGATGCGCCTGGATATCGATGGCGTCGATCCGCAACGCTTCCGCGCGGCCTGGCAAGCCGTGGTGGATGCCCATGACATCCTGCGTACCGGGTTCATCTGGCAAGGCAATCTTGAACAACCGATGCAGGTGGTACAGCGTCAAGTGCAGGTGCCGTTCCGTGTGCTCGACTGGAGCGGTCACGCCGATCGGGATGCGGCCCTGCAAACCCTGGCCGATGAAGAGCGCGCCCAAGGCCTGGACCTGAACTGCGCACCCTTGATGCGCCTGGTACTGGTACGCACGGCGACTGATCGTCATCACCTGATCTACACCAACCATCACATCCTGATGGATGGCTGGAGCAGCGCGCAGTTGCTCGGCGAAGTGCTACAGCACTACAGCGCAGAAACCGTGGCACGACCCGTTGGCCGGTATCGTGATTACATCGCGTGGCTGAAGCGGCAGGACGCATCGCTCGGCGAAGCGTTCTGGAAGGAGCAGTTGCACGCCCTGGATGAACCGATTCGCCTGGCGCAGATGTTTGCCCGTCCGGCGCAGGGCATTGCCACCCACCTTTACGCTCACCACCACCTGCACCTCGATGAGCAGCAAACGCGCCGTCTGGGCGACTTTGCCCGAGAGGCGAAAGTCACCGTCAACACTGTGGTCCAGGCAGCGTGGCTGTTGCTGTTACAGCGTTACAGCGCAAAGTCCTGCGTCGCCTTCGGCGCAACCGTGTCGGGGCGCCCGGCGGACCTGGCAGGCGTCGAGCAACAGATTGGCCTGTTCATCAACACCTTGCCGGTCATTGCCAGCCCGCGCCCCGAGCAGAGCCTGGGGGATTGGCTGCACAGCGTCCAGGCGCAGAACCTGGCGTTGCGGGACTTCGAGCACACCGCGTTGTTCGATATCCAGCGCTGGGCGGGGCAGGGCGGTGAAGCGCTGTTCGACAACATCCTGGTGTTTGAGAACTATCCGATTTCAGAAGCCCTGGAGAAAGGTTCGCCTCAGGGCCTGCGCTTTGGTGCCGTGGGTAATCTGGAGCAAACCAACTACCCGCTGACCCTGCTGGTGGGCCTGGGCGCCGAGCTGACCGTGCAGTTCAGCTATCAATGTGCGAGCTTCACACCTGTGTCGGTGGAGCAGATCGGCGTGCACCTCAAACGTCTTCTGCTGCAAATGAGCAGCGATGCCGCACGCCCACTGGGTGACCTCACGCTGTTGGACCCGAGTGAAACCCGCGAGCAATTGCAGGACTGGAACGCCACCGCAAGCGCCTACCCGGGCGAGCACTGCATTCATCGTCTGTTTGAGGCGCGGGCACGGCAGACGCCGGATGCCACGGCGCTGCTGTTTGCTGATCAGGCGCTGACCTACGCTCAACTCAATACCCAGGCCAATCGCCTGGCGCATCGTTTGATTGAACTCGGTGTCGGCGCTGACCAACCGGTGGGTATCGCCCTTGAGCGTGGGGTGGACATGATCGTCGGGCTGCTGGCGATCCTCAAGGCCGGTGGCGCCTACGTGCCGCTCGATCCGCACTATCCGGTGGATCGCCTGGCCCACATGATTGAAGACAGTGGGTTGCAGTTGCTTCTGACCCAGGCATCGTTGCTGCGCCAGTTGCCGATTCCGGCAGGGGTGCACACCGTCTTGGCGAGTGCAATGGATGAATCGGTCAGCCCTGAACAGGCGGCCAATCCGCAGGTGTCGGTGGACGGCGATAACCTGTGCTACGCCATTTATACCTCGGGCTCTACCGGCAAGCCCAAGGGTGTGATGGTACGCCATGGTGCCCTGGTGAATTTCGTTGCCAGCATGGCCCGCGAACCAGGCATCGAGGCAAGTGACCGCCTGCTGTCGCTGACCACCTTCTCGTTCGATATTTTCGGCCTGGAACTGTACGGCGCGCTGTTCAGCGGTGCGGCCGTGGTGCTGGTGGACAAACAGAGCGCCCACGACCCTGAAGCATTGCTGGGGATTATCGAACAGCAGCAGGTCAGTATCGTGCAGGCCACGCCGTCGACGTGGCGCATGTTGCTTGAGCATCCCATGGCCGAGCGTCTTGCCGGACGCACATGCCTGTGTGGCGGCGAGGCATTGGCCGAGGACCTGGCCGAGCGCTTGCTGGCGGTCGCAGGCCCGGTCTGGAACCTCTATGGGCCCACGGAAACCACGATCTGGTCGGCGGCTTATCCACTGACCACAGACAAGCGCTTGCCTTACCTCGGCCGGCCGATTGCCAACACCTCGCTGTACATCGTCGGCGAGCACTTCGCGCCGAACCCTGTCGGGTTGATCGGTGAATTGCTGATTGGCGGTGATGGCCTGGCGCGCGGGTACCACGAGCGGCCGGCGCTCACCGCCGAACGCTTCCTGCCGGATCCATTTGGCAATGGCACACGGCTGTACCGCACCGGTGATCTTGCGCGACATCGCATCGACGGTGTGATCGAGTACATCGGCCGGGCAGACCACCAGGTGAAAATTCGTGGCTTTCGCATCGAGTTGGGAGAGATCGAAGCGTGCCTGTTGGCGCAGGACGCGATCCGCGAGGCGGTGGTGGTGCCTCAGCAAGGGCCGGGTGGCACGCAGTTGGTGGCCTACCTGATTGCGGCCGGTACTGAGGCGGCCGAGGCGCAGTCGCTGGTGGCGCTGCGCGACGAGCTGAAGGCGCGGCTTGCCTGCGACCTGCCGGACTACATGATTCCGGCGCACTGGATGCTGCTTGAGCGCTTCCCGCTGACGCCCAACGGCAAGCTGGACCGCAAAGCCTTGCCGCTGCCCGACGCCAATCAGTTGCTGCGGGCCTATGTGGCGCCGCAAGGGGCGCTTGAGCAGAGCGTCGCACAGATCTGGCAAGAGGTGCTCAAGCTTGCGCGGGTAGGGCGCGACGACAACTTCTTTGAATTGGGCGGGCATTCCTTGCTGGCGACCCAAGCGACAGCCCGCCTGCAAATGGAGCAAGGCGCAGCCGTGCCCCTGGACCTTTTATTTCGAACCCCATCGCTGTCGGAGTACGCCGCGCAACTGGCGGTGCACCTGACACCTCACTCCAGCGAAGACTTGAGTGAGATGCATGATTTCCTGGCAGACCTGGAGACCCTTTGAAAATGACTCAGCTCGATAACCTGTCTCTGGTTCAGCGATTCATCCGTTTGCCGCTCGCCCAACGGCAAGCGTTCCTGCAAAAGCTGCACAGCAAAAACATGAGTTTTGCCGCGTTGCCGATTCCGGCGATGCGTGACGAGTTCGAGCATATCGGCCTGTCCTACGCCCAGGAGCGCCAGTGGTTCCTCTGGCAATTGGACCCTCACAGCGCGGCCTACCATGTGCCGACGGCGCTGCGGTTGCGCGGTGCACTGGACGTGCCGGCGTTGCAGCGCAGCTTCGATGCATTGCTGGAGCGCCATGAGGTGCTGCGTACGGTGTTTGTCGACGGGCCGGAAGGGCCGTTGCAGGTTGCGCACGCGTGCCTGAGCCTGCCGGTCACGACGGTGGTGCTGGAAGCGGTGCCGGACGCCGCAGCGCTCAAGGCGTTGATTGACACTGAAATCACTGCGCTGTTCGACTTGCAGCAGGGCCCGTTGTTGCGGGTCAAGCTGTTGCAACTGGCACCGGACGACCACGTGCTGGTGCTCACCCAGCACCACATCATTTGTGACGGCGCATCGGCGCAGATCATGGTTCACGACCTGGTCAAACTCTATGCTGCCCACAGCACTGGCCAGGCGCCGGACCTGCAGGCGCTGCCGATTCAATACGCCGACTATGCGATCTGGCAGCGCAAATGGATGGAAGCCGGCGAGCTTGCGCGGCAATTGGGCTACTGGACCGAACGCCTGGGTGATGGCGGTGAAGTGCTGCCTTTGCCTGCTGACCGCGCCCGTCCGGCGGTGCAGAGTTACCGCGGTGCGCGGCTGGACCTCGCCATCGATGCCGGGCTGACCGAACGCCTCAAGCGCGTGGCCCAGCGCGAAGGCTGCACCTTGTTCATGCTGTTGCTCGCCTCATTCCAGGTATTGCTGCACCGTTACAGCGGCCAGTCGGACATCCGCGTGGGCGTGCCGGTGGCCAACCGCAACCGTCTTGAAACCGAAGGCCTGATTGGTTTCTTCGTCAATACCCAGGTGCTGGATGCGCGGATTCAGGGGGCAATGCCTTTCGATCAATTGCTGGCGCAGGTCAAGCAGGCTTCGCTGGGCGCCCAGGCTCACCAGGATTTGCCGTTCGAGCAATTGGTGCAAGCCCTCGCACCGGACCGACACATGAGCCACAGTCCGTTGTTCCAGGTGATGTTCAACCACCAGAGCGGCGATGCCGCCCAAGCGTTGCAACTGCCAGGCTTGCATGTCGAGAGCCTGGATTGGAGCTCGCACACGGCGCAATTCGATCTGACCCTTGGCACGCACGAGACCCGGGGCGCATTGGCCGCCACATTCACCTATGCCACTGATTTATTCGACACTGGCACCATCGAACGCCTGGCCGCTCACTGGCTGAACCTGCTGCAAGGTATCGTCGCCGATCCGCAACGGCGCATCGGGGAATTGCCGCTGCTGGACGCGACCGAGCAACAGCACAACATCGCCCAATGGAACCCCGGCCCGCGCAGCTTCCCAAGCGGCACCTGCGCCCATCAACTGATC